>JBEKXE010000102.1:0-16733 GCA_049512335.1 Candidatus Lustribacter sp. | reverse complement strand
CCGGCATCGCCGGGCCCGACGTACGGCGGGAGCGGCAGCTCCCCGGCCCGGTCGAGCAGCGCGGCAACGTCCACGCCGTCGTCGAAGCGCACGACCCGCCGGCCGTCGTCCAGGGCGGCCTCGATCTCGGCCGCCACGCCCCCGACCTCGAACCGCGTGCCGGGCGGCAGCCGCCGCGCCGGGCGCACCAGCGCAAACCACCGGCGCGCGTCGAACGCGAACGCCCCGCCCTCGGCCGGGCCCAGCAGCAGCACCTCGCCGCCCCCGCCCGAGGGCCGGCGCAGGCGCAGGCGAGCCGGGATGACGCGCGTTTCGTTGAGCACCAGCACGTCGCCGGCGCCGAGCAGTTCCGGAAACCGGGCGAAGGTGAGGTCGTGCAGCGCGCCGTCTCGCGCGACGGCCAGCAATTTGGCATCCTCGCGCCGTTCTGCCGGCGTGCGGGCGATGAGCGCTTCGGGCAGCTCGTACGCGTACGCGGACGCGTCGCCCAGATCTAGATCTTTTCCGATCGCGCTTTTTCGAATTCCAAGTACGTCGAGAGGCGTTTGGTGTCGTCCGCGCTCATCTGGAGAAACTGCATCCCGACCTGGAATTGCGGATTCGCGCCGGGGCGCGGGTTCTGATCCATCTTCACCCAACGCACTTCCGCGTTAACGGTGAGGTGCGGCGTCTCTTTCATCGTGATGACCCAGCGCGTGCCCTTCGAGAGGAACTCGCTCGTGATCAAACGCGCACCGGTTGCCGAGATGTCCGCGACCGATGCGCGGAAGAGCGTAAAGGTCAGCTTTTCTTCGACGCTGACGGGGATGTATTTGCGTAGACGAAGGGCCCCGGCTGCCTTGCGTTTTTCCTGATCAGCCACCGGTCACCGTGGTGCCCGGAAAAAAATGGGCGAGGATAGCCGAAGCTGAGGCTCCATTAAGAGCCATGCCGCGTGCGCCCCACTGGCAAAGTCCGACGCCATGCCCACGACCGGAGCCTTCGATGACGACGAGCGGTACGGCCTGCGTACGATCGAACCCGATCTCGCGCAGCCACAGGCTGCGTACGGTGTCGGCCCCGAATCGGCTGCGCACTTCGCTGACGCTCAGCGCGAGCACCGAGCCGTCCGCGCCGCGAAACGTCACGGTTTGGGGCCGGCCCGAGTCGTCGGGAGCGTCGAGTTCCGCGGCTACCGGGCCGGCAGGCAAGCGGCCGGCCAATGCGACCTGGACGCGATCGAACCCGAGCGTTCGCTGCCAGCGGTAATCGGGCGACGCGGTGCAATACGGATCGTCGACCCCGCGCAGGTAGGGCAACCCCGCGTGGCCCCACAGCACGTCGGCATCGGCGCTGTGACCGCCGCAGCACGAACTGTAAAATACGCTCGCCAGTCCACCGAGGTAGACAACGGTTTGTCCGCGCGTCGCATCGACCGCCGCGTTCGTCGCCGGGTGTTGCGCGGCGACGCCGCCGTAGCGCTGATCGGCATCCGATGCGACCACGTCGTACGGCCGCGAGAGCGTGAGCTTCTGCAGGGCGTACGTCCGTGCCACGATCGCCTGCGCCTGCAGCGCCGCCGCGGGCCAGCTCGGCGGCGATTCCAGCGGCACGACGCCGTACAGGTACTGCTCGATGTCGAGCGTGTCGATCGAGCCGTCGGCGAGCTGCACGCGGATGATCCGGCTCGGGGACGCGCCTACCGGCGGGGCGGTCGGCGCGACCGGCGGCAGCGGGGAATCGGGCGGGTCCCAGATGTCCAAACCGCCGGTGGCGACGAGCAGCGCTTTGAGGAAAGCGGCGCGTTCGATCACGTGAACAGACCCGGCTGATCGGCGCCGCTCGGAGCGATCATCCCCAAGTGCGCGAACGCCGCGGCCGTCGTCTTGCGGCCGTTGGCCGTCCGTTGCACGAAGCCGATCTTCAGAAGATACGGTTCGACGACGTCCTCGATCGTTTCCAGATCTTCGGTCAGCGTCGCCGCGATCGCATTGATGCCGACCGGACCGCCGCCGTACCCTTCCGCGATCGTGCGCAGGTACGCGCGGTCGAGGCGGTCGAGCCCGCGCTCGTCGACGCCTTCGCGCCGCAGCGCTTCGTCGGCGACGGCACCGGTGACGACGCCGTCGGCGCGCACCTCGGCGAAGTCGCGCACGCGCCGCAGCAAACGGTTCGCGATGCGCGGCGTGCCCCGGCTGCGCTGGGCGATCGTCGCGGCGCCGGCCGTTTCGACGCGCACGTCGAGGACGCGCGCGCTGCGCTCCACGATCTGTTGCAGCTCCGCCGGCTCGTAGTAGTCGAGATGGTACATTAGCCCGAAACGGTCGCGCAGCGGCGCCGACAGCATGCCCGCGCGCGTCGTTGCGCCGACGAGCGTGAAGCGTTTGAGCGGCAGTTTCAGCGTCTTCGCGTAGGCGCCCCGATCGACGACGAAGTCGATCTGAAAGTCCTCCATCGCCGGATAGAGATACTCTTCGACGACGGCGCCGAGGCGATGGATCTCGTCGATGAACAGGACGTCACCGGCTTCGAGCGCGGTGAGGATGCCGACCAGATCCTTCGGCTTCTCGAGCGTCGGCCCGGACGAACCGTGCAGCGTGCCGCCGAGCTCCTTCGCGATCAAGTTGGCGAGCGTCGTCTTCCCGAGTCCCGGCGGCCCGGAGAACAGCACGTGCTCGAGCGGCTCGCCGCGGCGCTTCGCCGCGTCGATCGCGATGCGCAAATTGTCGACGATCTGACGCTGTCCGACGTAGTCGTCAAACGAGCGCGGCCGCAAGGTCGCCCCGTAAACCGCGTCCTCGAGGGATGCATCGGCATCAACGGCGCGCGGCGCCGCATCGCCGGGCCCGATGATCTTCTTGCGAACGTCACTCATTTTAATGGCGCTCCGCCCCGGGCTGCGCGCCCCCCACACTTCGTGTGGGGCATGGATTCGCTCCGCGAATCCCCCGACCGGTCCGAGCTCGCAAGAAACCTGACTGCTAAGGCGCTATTACGCGGTGCTCGCTCCATCACCGGTTACTCGATGCTTCGTGCTTGCGCTGGCGGTAGATTTCGGCCAGCAGGGCTTCGGCGTCGCGGATGTGGGGGGCGGCGGCGAGCGTATCGGTGATCATTTGCTCGGCTTCGGGGCGCCGATAGGCGAGCTGTAACAGCACCGCCAGAGCTTCGGCGGCGAAATCGGGCATCGCCGGCGGTTCGGGACGTGCCGGCGCGTCTTGGATCAACAAGAAGCGACCCACTTTACCCTGGAGCTTCGCCACGATGTCGCGCGCCTTCTGCTGGCCGATCCCCGGTAACGTCTTCAGGAAGACGTGGTCGCCGTCGTCGATCGCCCGCGCGATGCGGCCCATCGGCGCCGAGAACGCCCGGGCCGCGGCCTTCGGACCGACGCCGGCCACCGAGATCAACGCCTCGAAGAACTCTCGCTCGACCGTATTGGTGAACCCGAAGAACACGTAGCGCCCGGCGTTGCCGTCGATCTGCAGCTGCGCGTACACCTCCAGCGCCACCGGCGTACCCGGCGCGGCATCGACCTTCGCCGCCACGCTCGGCGCCAGCACCACGTCGTAGGTCAGGCCGCCGGCCTCCAGCCGCACGACGTCGCCGTCACGTTCGAGCAGCGTGCCGCTGATGCGCGAGAACATTTAAAGGCGCTCCGGCCTAGCCTGCGCGCCCCCGGCCACTTCGTGGCCGGCCGCCGAAGGCGGCCGACGGGGTTCGCTTTGCGAACCCGTGCCCCCGGTCCGAGCTCGCAACGACATGGGGACCGGGGCACGATCACTCGGCGCTCGCTCCATCACCGCTCTGCCCGAACCGCGCATCGCGAAGACTAGCGCCAGGGCGAGCGCGTCGGAGACGTCGTCGGGTTCGGGTGCGACGGTGAGCCCGAGGTGCACGCACACCATCGCTTTGACTTGCTCTTTGCGCGCGGCACCGTTGCCGGTCAGCGCGCGTTTCACCGTGACGTGCGAAAGTTCTTCGAAACCGACCGCGCACACGCCGGCCGCCAGCGCGATCACGCCGCGCGCGTGACCCATCAAAACCGCGGTGGGCGGATGCTTGGGCGCCGACCACAACTCCTCGACGACCATGCAGTCGGGACGCGTCGCGCGCACGACCTCGAGCATCGCCGCGTGCAGTTGCGCGAGCCGCGCTTCGAGCGAGAGCGTCGTCTTCGGGCGCAGCACGCCGCCCTCGACGAGCCGGTACGTTCCACCGGCGGCGTCGACGACGCCGTAGCCGGTCGTGCGCAGTCCCGGGTCAACGCCCAGTACGCGCATTACGGCGCCATGCCGTGATAGTAAATCGTCACCGCTTCGCCCGGTCGCAACGCGGCGTTGGCCTCGGGTTCGGTGCGCGCAACCTTGCCGCTCGCCCCGTCTTGCGTCACCGCGATGTTGCCGATCGTGTACCCGCTCGCAACGATCGCCGCTTTGGCCGCATCGAGCGACATGTTCGTGACGTCCGGAACCGTCCCCGGAACCGCCACGTCGATCGTGACCGCCGAACGGCGCGGTGCCGTCGCGTTGCCGGGCGGATCTTGGCCCGACACGTTCCCGCCGGCGTTGGTCGCATCGACGATGTACTGAATGCGCGGCGTGAACCCGGCGCCTTGCAAGGTGGAGATCGCGTCGGCCGGCCCCATCGTCGTCACGTCCGGTACCGAGACCAGCACCGGGCCCGTGCTGACGGTTACGCCGACGGTCGAGGCGCGGTCGATCGGGCCGCCGGCGGCCTGCGCCTGCGAGATGATCGTTCCGCTGGGGATGAGGTCGCTGGCGATCTGCTGATCGACGTTGAGCTTGAGCCCGAGCTGCGCGAGTTGCGCGCGTGCCGCGTCGACCGACACGCCGACGAGTTGCGGTACCTTCACCGGTTGCGGGCCCTGCGACACGGTCAGCGTCACCGTGCTGCCCTCGGCCGCGCTCGTTCCCGACGCGGGACTCAGGTCCAGGACGGTGTCCTTGGGCGTGGTGTTGTCGAAGCGGCCCTGGACGCGCGTGTTGAACTTCGCACCTTGCAGCGTGTGCTGCGCGTCGGCGGTCGTGAAGCCTTTGACGTCCGGGATCGCGACCAGCGGCGGCCCGCTCGAAACGAACAGCGTGACCGTCGCGCCGCGTGAGGTCATCGTGCCGGACGGCGGATCTTGCCGGATCACGCGATCGAGCGGCACGGTTTCGCTGGCTTCGGGGTGCACGTCGGGCCGCAATCCGGCCGCCACCAGCGATTGCTGCGCTTGCATCGAGCTGCGATCGACGAAGCTCGCCACCGCGATGTCCTTGCGCGGTCCGAGCGCGCGCGCGCCGAGATACCCGACCACGCCCGCCACGACCAGCATCAACGCGAAGAACGGAATCCACCGGCGGTCGAAGGCCGGCGGCATCGGTTCGTCGAGCACCGCGACGCCGTTGTCGGCGAAATGGTCGGGAGCGGCCGACGGCCGCGGCGGCGGTTGCGGTGCGGACACTGCGCCGAAGCGCGAGGTCGGCGCATCACCGCTGACCCGGCCGGCACCGCCGACGCTGAGCGCCGGCTGCTCGCGCGCTTCGCGCAACGCGCGGCCGAGCTCGGTGGCGGAGGCGAAGCGGTCGTCGGGATTCTTCTGCAGCAGCGTGGCGATGATCGACGCCAGCGCAGGGCTCACGCCGTCCCGCACCGGATCGAGCGTGGGCGCGGTCTCGGAGACGTGCTTGAGCGCCACCGCAACCGGCGTCTCGGCGTCGAACGGCAAGCGGCCGGTCACCATTTGGTAGAGCACCACGCCCAGCGAATAGAGATCGGAGCGGGCGTCGAGTTCGCGGCCCTGCGCTTGCTCGGGCGACACGTAGGCCACGCTACCCATCACCATGCCGGGCTGCGTCACCCCGATCGCGTTCTCGGCCACCGCGCGCGCGATGCCGAAATCGCCGAGCTTGACCACGTCGTCGCCGGTGACCAGGATGTTCGCCGGCTTGACGTCGCGGTGCAACAACCCCTGACGGTGCGCGAAGGCGAGCCCGGCCGCGATCTGCGTGGCGTAGTCGATCGCGACGGACTCCGGGATGCGGCGCTCGCCGCGCAGCATCGCCGCGAGCGTCTCCCCCTCGACCAGCTCCATTACGATGAAGTACGCGTCGCCCTCATGCCCGAAGTCATAGACGTTGACGACGTTGGGATGCGAGAGCCGCGCGGCGGCTTGCGCTTCGTACGAGAAGCGCTTGATGAAATCGTCGTCGGCCGAAAACTGGTCGCGCAGCACTTTGATCGCGACCCGCCGGCGCAGCAAGAGGTCGGTGCCGCAATACACGATCGCCATCCCCCCGGTGCCGAGGCGAGTGTCCACGCGGTAGCGGCCGTTGAAGACGTGCTCGAGTTCCAACATACGTTACGTTCGCGTTCGAGCAAGCGCGACCCGTAGGACGTCGCGCACGATCGGCGCCGCCACGGCCGCACCGTAGCCGGCGTTCTCGACCAGCACCGCAACCACGACGCGCGGCGCTTGTGCCGGGGCGAATGCGACGAACCACGAGTGCGGCGGCCCGTGCGGATTGGTCGCCGTCCCGGTCTTGCCCGCGACCGTGACGCCGGGCAAGGCAGCCACGGTGCCGGTGCCGTGTTGCACGACGGCGATCATCAGATCGCGGACCTCGCTGGCCGCCTCGCTGCCGAGCGGGTCGGCGAGTTGTTCGGGCGAGGTCGCGAGGCTGGTCTCGCTGCCGGCGATGCTGCGCACCAGATAGGGCCGCGGCGTACGGCCGCCATCGGCGATCGTCGCTGCGACGAGCGCCATCCGGATCGGCGTGACCAACAGCGATGCTTGCCCGAAGCCCAGCTGCGCCAGCACCGACGGCGTGACCTCGGCCCGGGCCGGCAACTGGTCGCGGGCGACCGGCAGATCGAAGTCCGTCGGCCGGCCCAAGCCCCAGGCCGACGCGTACTGGAACCAGCGGTCGACGCCGAGCTGGAGCGCCACGGCGGCGAAGTCCACGTTGCTCGAGAGCGCGAACGCGCCGGTGAGCGTTTGCGTGCCGGTAACTTCGTTCTGATCGTTGTGCACGACGAAATTGCCCACCGCCAAGCCGCCGGTATCGTGGAAGACGGTTTGCGGCGTGACGAGACCGGCATCGAGCGCGTCGCCGGCGGTCACGATCTTGAAGGTCGAGCCGGGCGGATACAAACCGCTCGTCGTGCGATCGAGCAAGGGCGCGGAACTCTCGGCGATCAGCGCCGGCCAATCGCGATCGAGCACGTTCGGATCGAACGCCGGCGTCGAAGCGAGCGCCAGAATCGCGCCGCTGCGCGGATCCATCACGATGCCCGCCGCTCGCGAGCGCAGCGCGAGCTCGGCGGCCAACTCGCGCTGCACGCCGAGGTCGAGGGTGGTGACGACCTCCGCCCCGCGCGCCGCGCTGCGTCCGCCGCTCAGCAAGCTCGAGATCTCGCTCCAGGCGCCGGCATCCGCGGTTTGCGCCGTCAGCACGCGATCGAACGCGTCCTCGAGCCCGGCCGTGCCGTAACGCGGTGACGCGTAGCCGATCACGTGCGCGGTGATGCTGCCCAGGGGGTACACGCGCCGGCCGTCGCGCGTGATCGCCAGCGGCGTCCCGTCGCGCGCCACGATCGTGCCGCGACCCGCCGCGATATCGGCCCGCCGCGGGTTGCGCGAATCCGCGTCGAGCCGCGGCGCGTCGAGCAGCGCGATCTGCAACTGCCGCAACGCCAGCAACGCGAACAAGACCAGGAACAGCGTTCGCAGCCGGCCGATCGCACGATCCGTCAGGATTCGGCTCCGCTCGCGTTCCGCTCGCGCAAGACCGTGAAGCCACCCTGCGTTTGGACGGCCAAGTGGGCGCGCGCCGGGTCGGCGGCGATCACTTCGTTGATGATCCGCTGAGCCAGGGCCGCGTCGATGCCGTCGAGCGCCAGGATCGCGTCGACGCCGACGTCTTCGAGCAGCGGATGCGCCACGTACTTGCAGTTGGGCAGCGTGGCGAAGTGGCGCTCTTCGTACGGTTCGGTTCGCCACGGACCGCGTTTCCCGAAGACGGTGGCGTGGTAATCCCACGCGCACAGCCGGCGTTCGTTCCAGACGAAGTCGTCGCGCACGCACGAGCGCCGGCAAATCGCGCATTGGATCAGCGTTTCGGCGGGGTGCGCGAACGCCTCGAGCAGATCTTCGGGCAGGTCGTCGGGATTGACCAGCGTGCCTTCGGTCAACTCGCTCGGCACCGGCGCGCTCCAGCCGATGCGGGCCAGCATGTCGAGATCGCGCGCCGACGACACGAACGCGCGCTCGTCGTCGGGCGCGAACGTCGTGTCGCCCCACGCCGCGAGGTTGTCGGCGGCAACGTTCACGCGTTGCCAATTCTCACCCAGCACGACGCCGATCGGCGTCCAGGCCAACGGCACGAGCCAGGCCGTGATCTGACGGTTCTCCGGGACGAGGCTCGAGGTGAACGCCAACGTGTTGGCGTTCCCGCCCAGCACGAACGCGTACGGTTCGGCCGCGCCGGTTACGGATTCCATCAACGTGCTCCGATCGCGTCGCGATGCAGCGCTTGGTATTCTTGCAGCGAACGCGGCGGCCCGGGCTCCGACGCCAACGCGGTCGCGAGCGCCGCCGCCGTGTCGAGGCTCGTCAAACACGCGATCGACGCTTCGACCGCCGCGCGGCGAATGCGGAAGTTGTCGGTCGAACCGCGCCGCGCGCCGCCGGCATTGTTGATCACGAGATCGACGCTCCGTTTGCTGATCGCGTCGAGCACGTTGGGCGAACCGTCGGCGATGGCGTTGATCGTTTCCGCCGCGATGCCGTGCTGCGCGAGCAGGTCGTGCGTGCCGCGCGTCGCGACCAGCGTGAAGCCCAGGTCGACGAAGCGCCGCAGGATCGCGACCGACTCCGGCTTCTCCTCATCGGTGATCGAAACGAGCACGCGGCCGCCTTCACTCGGCAACCGGATTCCGGCGCCCAGAAACCCTTTGAGCAGCGCGCCGGCGTAGGTCTCGTCGATGCCGAGGACTTCGCCCGTCGACTTCATCTCGGGCCCGAGGATCGTTTCGACGCCGCGCATCTTGGCAAACGAAAACACCGGCACTTTGACGACCGTGTAGGCCGGGCGGGGGCGCAATCCGCAGCCCCACGGCATGTCGCGCAGCCTCTCGCCGAGCGCGATGCGCGTCGCCGCCGCCACCAAGTTGATGCCGGTCGCTTTCGAGATGATCGGCACGGTGCGGCTGGCGCGCGGGTTGGCTTCGAGAATGTAGAGCGCGCCGGCGTGGATCACGAACTGGATGTTGATCAGCCCGCGGATGCCGAGCTCGCGCGCGATCGCGGTGGTGACCTCGACGATGCGCGTTTCCATCTCCGGACTGACCGTTTGCGTCGGAAACACCGAGATCGAGTCGCCGGAGTGCACGCCGGCACGTTCGACGTGTTCGAAGATCCCGGGGATGAGGATGTCCTCGCCGTCGAACGCCGCGTCGACCTCGACCTCGAGACCGCGCAGATACTTGTCGACCAAGAGCGGCGCGCCCGGCGTGATGGGCGGCGCGCTCTCGACGTAGCCGGCGAGCTGCGCCTCGTTGTGGACGATCTCCATCCCGCGTCCGCCCAGCACGTAGGACGGGCGCACGATCACCGGAAAGCCCAGCTCGCGCGCGATGGCGCGCGCTTCACGGAACGTCTTCGCCGCCCGGCCCTGCGGCCGCGCGACGCCCAAACGCTCGAGCGCCGCGTCGAACTTCTCGCGGTCCTCGGCCAAATCGAGCGAACGCTGATCGCTGCCGATGATCTTCACATTGCGCCGTGCGAGCTCGTCGGCCAAATTGATCGCGGTTTGGCCGCCGAAGGCGAGCATGACGCCCTCGGCGCCGGTGCTGAGGTACGCCGATTCCACCTCATCCGCACCCGGCGGTTCAAACACCAGAATATCCGAGACGTCAAAGTCGGTCGACACCGTTTCCGGATTGTTGTTGACGACGACGGCCGAACGCCCGGCATCGCGCAGCGCCCACGCCGCGTGCACGCACGAGTAATCGAACTCGATTCCCTGACCGATGCGGATCGGACCGCTGCCCACGACCACGACCGCCGACTTCGGCGGCTTGCGCATCTCGTCGGTCTCGCCGCGCGAGAGATAGTAGTACGGCGAGCGCGCCGGAAACTCGGCCGCCGCCGTGTCGACCATTCGGAACCGGCCGCGATCGTTGACGCTCTTGAACTCGCCGCCGAAGAGCGAGTTGATCCCGCGTGTCGAGTAACCCGCTTCGATCGCGAGCTTGATCAGCGCCGGCGGCGGATACATCATCGGCTGACCCGGCTTGCTCTTGAAGACGCGCAGCTCGTTCTCGAGCGCCACCAGCTCTTCGAGCTCCCACAGCCAGAAGCGGTCGATCGCCGAGCGCGCGTGGATATCGTCGATGCTGCGATCGCGCCGCAGCAGTTCGCAGATCGCGAACAGCCGGTCGTGGGTCGGCTCGTCAACCGCCCGCCACAACTCTTCGTCGCTCCATTCGGCGAACGCCCCGCCGGTCAGCGTCTCGAACTTGAGATCGAGCCCGCGAATCGCCTTCATCAGCGCGGCCGCAAAAGTGCGCCCGATGCCCATCGCTTCGCCGGTCGACTTCATCTGCGTGCCGAGACGGAAATCGGCCAGCGGAAACTTGTCGAACGGCCAGCGCGGAAACTTCACCACGCAATAGTCGAGCGTCGGCTCGTAGGCCGCCTTGGTGATGCCGGTGACGGGATTGGGGATCTCGTCGAGCGTGTGGCCGAGCGCGATCTTGGTCGCGATCTTGGCGATCGGATACCCGGTCGCTTTCGAAGCCAGCGCCGACGAACGCGAGACGCGCGGGTTGACCTCGATGATCTGGTATTCGCGCCGGTCGGGATGCAGCGCGAACTGGATGTTGCAGCCGCCCTGCACGTTGAGCGCGCGAATGACGTTGATGCTGGCCGTGCGCAGCATCTGGTAGTCGAGGTCGCTCAGCGTCTGCGACGGCGCGACGACGATCGAGTCGCCGGTGTGCACGCCGACCGGATCGATGTTTTCCATGTTGCAGACGACGATGCAGTTGTTGGCCCGGTCGCGCAGGACTTCGTACTCGATCTCTTTCCAACCGAGCAGCGACGTCTCGACCAGCGCTTGATTGATGATGGACGCGGCGAGACCGGTCGCCAGCGTCGCGCGCAGCTCGGCCTCGTTGTGCACGAGACCGCCGCCGGTTCCGCCCAGCGTGTACGCCGGCCGCACGATCAGCGGGTAGTCGTGCTCGGCCGCGAACGCGACGCCGGACTCGACGTCGGTGACGACGACGCTCGGCGGAACCGGCTCGCCGATCTCGATCATCTTGGTCTTGAAGCGCTCGCGGTCTTCGGCCAGCTGGATCGTTTCCAGCGGCGTGCCGAGCAGCTCGACCGCATAGCGTTCCAGCACGCCCGCGGCGGCCAGTTCGACCGCCATGTTCAGCCCGGTCTGTCCGCCCAGCGTCGGCAGCAACGCGTCCGGCCGTTCGCGCGCGATGATCGCCTCGATCGATTTCACCGTCAGCGGCTCGAGGTACACGGCGTCCGCGATCTCGGGATCGGTCATGATCGTGGCCGGGTTCGAGTTGACCAGGACGACCCGGTGGCCTTCTTCGCGGAGCGCGCGGCACGCCTGAACGCCGGCGTAGTCGAACTCGGCGGCTTGACCGATGACGATCGGACCAGAGCCGATGACGAGGACTGAGCGCCGGGACATTCCAGCCTAGATTGGGCGACCGGATGACGGTTCCTCGGCCGAGGCGCTCGCCTTGCCTGTCCCGAACGGCGCGCCCGAACATGCTACGCGCGGTGGTGACGGCCGGAGGACGGGTCGACGGAGCGTTCGCCGCGGCGATCGGCACGCCGGTCAAGGCCCTCGCGCCCTTCGGGGAGCGGCTCTTGCTCGACGTCGTGCTGGATGCGATCGCGCAGTGCGGCATCGCGGAGATCGCGGTCGTCGGGGACGAGGCGCTCGCGCCGCACCTCGGCGGCCGTGCCCGGCTGATCCCGGCGGCGGCCGACGGTGCGATCAACGTCGCACGCGCGCTCGACGCCTGGCCGGACGGCGACGACCTCCTTTTCGCGACCAGCGACCTGCCGTTTGCCGCGGCCGCCGACCTGCGCACGTTCCTGGACCGCAGCGCGGCGTTCGAGCTCACCATGCCGCTGGCCGAAGCGGCGGCGTACGCGTCCGCCTACCCGGACGCGCCGCCGCACGTGACGGCGCTGGGCGGCGAACGCGTCGCCGGCGGGGGCGTGTTCTTCATCGCCGGCGCCGCACGCGCACCCCTGCGCGCGGTCGCCGGACGGTTCTTCGCCGCCCGCAAGAGCCCGTTCGGCATGGCACGCCTGCTCGGGAGCGCACTGCTGCTGCGCTACTGCGTGCGGCGCTTGCGCATCGCCCACGTCGAACGGCGGGCCGCGCGCGTGCTGGGCCTGCGCGCCGCGGCGGTCCGCGACGCCGCGCCCGGCCTGTGTTACGACGTCGACACCCTCGACGATTACCGGTACGCGTGCGCCCTCCGGTGAGCGCGCGCCCGGGGCGAATCAGCGCGCTGTGGTTCGGCATCCAGGCCGTGTGGACGGCCATCCTCGGCGTGTTTCTGCAGAGCCGCGCCGCGGAGCTCGCACCCGGCGACGACGTGCGCGCGTATGCGTGGATCGCCGCCGGCGGAGCACTGGTCGGAGCGCTCGTGCAGCTCGCCGCCGGCTTCGCCTCCGACCGCCGCATCGCGCGCACCGGCCACCGGCGCGACTTCTACGCCTGCGGCGTCGGGCTGGCAGTGCCCGCGCTGTTCGCTTTCTTCGCGGCGCCGTCGTTCGCATGGCTCGTGGTCGCGTTCGTGGCGCTGCAGATCGGGATGAACGTGGCCGGCGGCCCCTACCAAGCCGCGATCTCCGATGCCGTCGACGAAGACCGGCGCGGCCGCGCGTCGGCCTGGATGAGCGTCTCGTCGTTTGCCGGCAGCGTCACGGGGCTGATCGTGTCGGCGACGCTGGCCGGGCTCGCTGCGGCCGCCGCCCTGGCCGCGGCGCTGGTCGGCGGCGCGGCGATCGCCCTGGCGCACCTGCGCACGCTGCCGCCGGCGGCCGTGCGGCCGGCATCGTTGCGCATCACGGCTGCGATGGCGACGGTGCTGGCTTCGCGGGCGGCGATCAACGTCGGCTTCTACACGTTGTTCGGCTTCTTGTTCTTCTTCGTGCGTGAGTCGCTGCACGTTGCCGACCCGCGCACGACGACCGGCGAGCTGTTTCTCGCCTTCACGCTCGCCGGCATCGTGGGCGCCGCCGCGAGCGGACGCGCCGCCGACCGATTCGACAAGCGCATCGTCGTCGGCGTGGCAGCGATCGCCATCAGCCTCGCGGTCGGTGCGTTCGCGTTGGCCGCCACCCTTCCGGTGGCGTTCGCTGCCGCGGCAGCCTCGGGTTGTGCCTGGGGCGCGTTCTTCACCGCCGATTGGGCGATCGCGTACGCGGTGTTGCCGCGCGGCGCGATGGCGGCGGCGATGGGGGTGTGGAATCTCGCCGCGGCCGTGCCGCAGATCGTCGCGCCGGCCATCACCGCGCCGCTGGTCGGTGCGCTCGACGCGCAGCGCGCCGGTCTCGGTCCGCGCGTCGCGCTGCTGCTGGTGGCGGTCGAGTTCGTGCTCGGCGCGGCGCTGTTGTGGCGGCTCAGCCCGGCGGCAATCGCGCGTCAGGATCCCAGCCCAACTCCGTCCGCGCCCGCGAACAGTCCGCATAGCCCCGTTCTTCCGCAACGTTGAAGACGCCGGTCGCAACGCGCGTGATCGCGAGCAGCGTCGCCAGCGCGGCCGCGTCGACGTGCACCGGAACGTTGCCGGACGGTTCGTCGAACCACGTTCCGGGACCGTAGAGCGACCCGTACCGCAGGACCGTGCCGATCAGCGGCGGCGAGGCGAGCACGAGCCGCTCGAGCGTGATGACCGAGCTGCGCGTGTCTGCATCGAGCGGGTCGCCTTCGGCATGCGGTTCGGGACCGGCCGCGTAGGCGAACGCGATGCTCTGCGCGAGGATCCGCTGCGCGCCGCAGGCGAGCGCGGCGTCGATCAGGTTGCGCGTTCCCTCGACCCGGATCCGCGCGTTGCGCGCCAGCGCTGCCGGGTCGCCGCGCTCGTCGCGCGACTGCGGCAAATCGGTCAGCTGATGCACGACGAGCGCCGGCTGCACCCGAGCCATCGCCGCGCGCAGCGCTGCCGCATCGAAGACGTCGCCGACACTCGCCCGGACCCCCGCGGCTCCGAGCGCGCGCGCCTTCTCCGGGTCACGCGTGAACGCATCGACGGTGTACCCGGCCTCCGTCAGCAACGGAGTCAAGCGGCGGCCGATCGCACCGGTCGCGCCGGCGACGAAAACGTTCACGGTGCGAGCCGCGTGCGCACCCAGCCGGCGGGCGCAAGTGTGTACGCGAGGCGGTCGTGCGCGCGGTCGGGCCGGCCTTGCCAGAACTCGAACCGTTCGGGAACGACGCGATAGCCGCCCCAATGCGGGGGGCGCGGGACGTCGGCACCGTCAAACCGCCGCTCCATTTCCTCCATCCGCGCTTCGAGCGCGGCGCGGTCCGCGATGACCTCGCTCTGCGGAGATGCCCACGCGCTGATGCGGTGCCCGCGCGGCCGCCGCGCGAAGTATGCGTCGGAGTCCGCGGCGGCCAGCAGCTCGACGCGGCCGTCGATGCGCACCTGCCGTTGCAGTTGCGCCCAGAAGAACAGCAGCGCGGCCGCCGGGTTCGCGGCAATCTCGCGGCCCTTCTGCGACTCGTAATTGGTAAAGAACACGAAGCCGCGTTCGTTCCAGCCGCGCAGCAGCACGATACGCGCCGACGGACGGCCGCCGGCATCGACCGTCGCAACCGTCATCGCGTTGGGCTCGAGCAGATCGGCGGCGACCGCGTCGGCGATCCAGCGCCCGAACTGCGCGAACGGTTCGGCCGCGGCGCTCGCTTCGTCGAGCGTCGCGCGGTCGTAGCTGTGGCGCCGCTCGAGCATCGGGTCCGGCGTTAGCTCGCTCACGGGAAGCGTCCCAGAGCGAGCGCGCCGGCCGCCGCGCCGAACGCGAGCACGCCGGCGGCGATTCCGCACGGTACAGACAGATCGACCCGGCGGCGCTCGGCGATCGTCGTCCGGGCCAAGGTTCCGAGCCGCGCTTGCAGCGCGCCGGCATCGCTCACGCGCGCGTAGGTTCCGTTGCCCGAAGCGGCGATCGAGCGCAACGCGTCCTCGTCGAGCTCGGCGTCTTCGTCGGTGCCGGGAATGATCGCTCCGCCGTTGGTACCGATGCCGATCGTGAAGAGCGTGATGCCCTCCGCGCCGAGTTGCTCGGCGACCTCGAGCGGATCGCTGCCCGCGTTGTTCACGCCGTCGGTGACCAGCACGATCGCGCGCCGGCCACCGCGCGGCAGCAGCTGCGCCGCCGCTTGCAGCGCGTCCCCGATCGCGGTGCCGCCGTTGGGCTCGGGCAACCGGCCGAGCGCATCGCGCGCCGCGTCGCGGTCGTCGGTCAACGGGCCGAGCGGAAACGCGGACGCGCTGAACGCCACGAGGCCGATGCGCGTGCCGTCGGGGACGCCGTTGATGAACGCGAGGGCGGCGTCGCGCGAGGCTTGCGAGCGGGTCGGCGCGACGTCGGTCGACGCCATCGAGCCCGACGTGTCGATGCACAACACGATCGCGGCGTCGTGCACTGCGACGGTTGCGACGATGCTCGGCCGCGCCAAGGCCGCGCCGGCGCCGAGCAGCGCCAACGCCCAGACGCCGGCGAACAGCGTGGTCCACGGCGCCGCGCGGCCGATCGCGCGTTCCAGAAACGCGAGGTCCGAGTACGCCAGTGCGGCACCGCGCGAACGGCGCGCGCTCGCCAGCGCGAGCGCCATGAACCCCAGCGCGACGACGACGGCCAGAACCAGATAGAGCGGGTACGCGAAGGTCATCGCAGGCCGAAGGCGCGTTCGAGCGACGCCGCGCCGTCGGATTCATCGAGCGTTCCGATGCGCCAGCGCGCGCGCTCGAACGCGTCGCGGATCGCGGCGTCGCGCTCGGCGCTCGCCCGCCGGTAGCGTTCGCGCGCGCGGGGGCCGATGAAGACGCGGCGCGTGCGGCCGCTCTCGGCGTCGCGCAGGCGTACGAAGCCGCGCAGCGGCAAGCCGTCGATCCACGGATCGCGCGCCAGCAACACGGTGGCGTCGAAGCGGCGCCCGATTCGCAGCAGCACGTCGGCGAACGCATCGCCGCTTGCGACGTCGAGCCCGTCGGTGATCAGCAAGAACGAGCTGCCCTGGGGCAGCGCGCGCACCGCCAGCTCGAGCGAACGGCGCAGATCGAACGGTCCGGCGGCGCGTACGTCGACGGTCGCGCGGCGGTCGCCGACGAGCCGCTCGTCGACGATCCGCCCGGCGCGATCGGTCGTTTCCGCCGCACCGAACCAGGCCCGCAGCGCTTCGTCGGCGGCGGCGCTGAGCGGGCGTTTGCGGCCCACGCGCATCGAGCGCGACTCGTCGACCAGCGCGCCGAGCACGAGCACGGTCTCTTCGAGGTAGACGCGCGTCTGCAGTGCGCCGATGCGCGCGCTGGCCGACCAGTCGATCCGGCGCGGATCGTCTCCTTCCTCATAACCGCGCAAGCGGTCGAAGACGTAGCCGTCACCCGGCCGCGCGCCGCGCGCGATCGTTCCGCCGGCGTAGACGTGCCGTGCGCCGCGCACGATCGCCGCCCGCAGCGCGTTCACGGCGCCG
>JBEKXE010000101.1:0-16754 GCA_049512335.1 Candidatus Lustribacter sp. | reverse complement strand
CGGCGCCGCACCTGCGCCGGCTGCCTCGCCCGCGCCGGCGCCCAGCGCCGCCGCGCCGGCCGCTCCCCCGGCACCGGCTCCGGTTGCCGCCCCGCCCGCACCGGCGGCGGTCGCCGCAACGAACGGCCACGCGCCCGGCAACGGCGTCGTCGTTCACGCAAGCCCCGCGATCCGGCGCTTCGCGCGCGAACTGGGCGTCACGCTCGGCGCCGTGCGCGGCAGCGGTCCGAACGGCCGCATCACGCGCGAGGACGTGCAAGGTTTCGTCAAGCAAACGCTGGCCAACGGCGCGCCGCCGGCGGCGAGCCCCGCGGGCGGCGGCACCGGCTTGCAGCTCTTGCCGTGGCCGAAGGTCGACTTCGAAAAATTCGGTCCGGTCGAACGCGTGGCGCTGACGCGCATCCAAAAGCTGTCGGGGCCGAACCTCGCGCGCAACTGGGTGATGATCCCGCACGTGACGCAATGCGAAGACGCCGACGTCACCGATCTCGAAGCGTTCCGCGTCGCGGTGAACAACGAGCAGAAAGACGTCAAGCTCACCATGCTGGCGCTGCTGATCAAAGCGTCCGTCGCCGCGCTCAAGAAGTTCCCCGCGGTCAACAGCTCGCTCGACGGCGAGCAACTCGTCCTCAAGCAGTACTACAACATCGGCTTCGCCGCCGATACGCCGACCGGGCTCGTCGTCCCGGTCGTGCGCGACGCCGACAAGAAGGGCGTCTTCGACATCGCGCGCGATCTGGGCGATCTCTCGAAGAAGGCCCGCGACGGCAAGCTCGGCATGGGCGACATGACCGGCGCGACTTTCACGATCTCGAGCCTGGGCGGAATCGGCGGCACGTACTTCACGCCGATCATCAACGCGCCCGAAGTGGCCATCCTCGGCGCGTCACGCACGTCGATGAAACCGGTCTGGGACGGCAAGGATTTCAAGCCGCGCCTGATGCTGCCGCTCTCGTTCTCGTACGACCACCGCGTGATCGACGGCGCGCAGGCCGCTCGCTTCGTCACCTTCCTCGCCGGCGTCTTGGCCGACATGCGCCGCAGTCTACTGTGAATTCGCTTCAAGCGAATTCTTCGCGTTTGGGCCCTCACGATGCTCGCAACGGAGTATTTCGCGGGGCCCAAGCCGCCACCGAAACCAAGGTTCGTTTTCGCTAGGTTCTAGGAGAGTTATGGCATCAATCAACGTCGACGCGATCGTGATCGGCGCAGGCCCGGGTGGCTATCACGCCGCGATCCGGCTCGGTCAGTTAGGCAAGAACGTCGTGTGCTTCGACCGCGACGAAGTCGGGGGCGTGTGCCTCAACTGGGGTTGCATTCCCACCAAAGCGCTGCTGCACGTCGGCGAGATCACGCGCCAGATCAACCACGCCTCGGAGATCGGCATCAAGGTCCCGGCGGCCGAGGTCGATCGGGCCGGCGTCGTCGGTTTCAAGGACAAAGTGGTGAAGGGCAACGTCGGCGGCGTCAACTCGCTCTTCAAAGCGAACAACGTAACGTTCGCGTACGGTGATGCATCGTTCACCGGCAAGAACACGGTCGCGCTCAAGAAGAAAGACGGCACGACCGACGAGTACACCGCGCAAGCGATCGTCATCGCGACCGGCGGCGCGCCGATCGACGTCAAGGCGTGGCCGCACGACGGCGAGACGATCATCAATTCCGACGACGCCGTGCAGCTCAAGCGGATCCCCAAGAACCTGTTGATCGTCGGCGGCGGCGTGATCGGGCTCGAATTCGCCACCGTGTACACGCGCTTCGGCGCGACGGTGCTCGTCGTCGAAGCGCTGGCCAACATCCTGACCGGCACCGACCTCGAGATCTCGAAGACGCTCGGGCGCATCCTCAAGAAGCAAGGCATCGAGATCGCACTCTCGACCAAGGTCGAAACGATCGAGAAGACCGGCGATCAAAAAGTGAAGGCGACGTTCAACGGCGAGTACACGAGCAACAAGCCCGAGACGCGCGAATTCGACATGGTGCTGGTCGCGGTCGGCCGCCGTCCGGTGACCGACTCGCTCAACCTCGCGGCCGCCGGCCTCAAGACGAACGACAAAGGGTTCCTCGACGTCGACGCACAGCGGAAGACATCGGTCGACGGCATCTACGCAATCGGCGACGTCACCGGCGGCCCGCTGCTCGCGCACAAGGCGATGAAGGAAGGCGTCGTGGCGGCCGAAGTGATCGCCGGCGACCGCGCCTCGGCGTTCGATCCGGTCGCGATACCGAATTGCGTCTACACCGATCCCGAAGTCGCGACCGTCGGCCTGTCCGAAGAGGAAGCGAAGGCGGCCGGTTACACGGTCAAAATCGGCAAGGTCCCGCTGCTGGCCTCGGGCCGCGCGCGAACGATGAACGAAACCGACGGCTTGATCAAGCTCGTCGGCGACGCCAAGACCGATCTGCTGCTCGGCATGCACATCGTCGCGCCGCAAGCCGAATCGCTGATCGGCGAGGGATTAATCGCGCTCGAGATGGGCGCGACGGTCGAGGACATCGGGCTGTCGATCCACCCGCATCCGACGCTGACCGAATCGATCATGGACGCCGCCGAAGCGATGCACGGCAAAGCGATCCACATCCCCAATCCCAAGCCCGCCAAGCAACCCGCCGCGGTCTGACGGAAATCTCCCGGAAACACGTGGAACGGATAATGGCCGCATGAACGACTATAGCGCCGAAGCGCTGATGGCGGCCATTCTTGATTTGCGCGACGCGATGATGTTTGGCTTTGCTCAGGTCGACAAGCGTTTCGATCGTGTGTACGAAGACATGAACCGGCGATTCGACCGAGTTTACGATCGATTCGATTTGATCGACCAGCGATTCGACGGCATGGACGAGCGATTCGATCGCATGGACCAGCGATTCGATCGCATGGACGTACGCTTCGATCGCATGGACGAGCGTTTCGATCGCCTGGACGGGCGCGTTGCAGCGCTCGAGCCTCATGGCCACAGCCCGGCTTCTTGATCTCGGGCGGCGCCCGTACCGGGAGGTGTGGGCGCTGCAGCGCGAGTTGCACGCGGCCGTCGCCGAGGGCCGCGAGCCGGATACGTGGCTCGTGGTCGAGCACGAGCCGGTGATCACGCTTGGGCGCAACGCCAAGGACGCGAACGTGCTCGTTCCGCGCCCGTTGCTCGAAGCGCGCGGCATCGACATCTTCCCGGTCGAGCGCGGCGGTGACGTCACCTACCACGGACCGGGGCAAGTCGTCATCTATCCGATCCGCAAGCTGCCGCGCTTTCGTGAGGTCGTGCCGTTTGTTTCCGCGCTGGAACGCGCCGCGATCGACGCGCTGGCAACGTTCGGCATCGCGGCTTCGGGCCGCAAGGAGCATCGCGGCGTTTACGTCGGGGCCAACGCGATTTGCGCGGTGGGACTTGCCGTGCAACGCATGACGTCGCTCCACGGCCTGGCGCTCAACGCGAATACCGAACTCGACTACGACCGGTTGATCACGCCGTGCGGGACGCCGGAATTCGGCATCACCTCGATTTCCAAGGAGCTCGGGCGCGACGTCGGCTGGGCCGAAGCGCGCGACGCGCTTTTGCCGGCGCTGGAAGCGGAATTCAGCATTCAGTTCGAGCGCCCGGCTGCAACCCAGGCAGCGCTCGCGGCGTCGAGATAACCGGCCATGGAAACCATCGATCTCATCAATCCCCAACCGCCGCGCAAGCCGCCGTGGCTCAAGGTGCAGTTGCCGCGCGGCGAAGCGTACGAGCACGTCAAGGCCAACGTCAAGCGGCTCGACCTGCACACGGTGTGCCAAGAGGCGATGTGCCCGAACCTCGGCGAGTGCTGGGGCGCCGGCACCGCGACGATCATGATCCTCGGCGACACGTGTACGCGCGGCTGCCATTTCTGCAACGTCAAGACCGGCTCGCCCAAGGGTGAGGTCGACTGGCTCGAGCCCAAACGCGTCGCCGAAGCGGTGGCGGAGCTGGGCTGGAACTACCTCGTGCTGACCGCGGTCGACCGCGACGATCTGGCCGACGGCGGCGCCACGATCTTCGCCAACACCGTGCGCCAGATCCACAAGAAATCGCCCGGCTCGAAGGTCGAGTGCCTGACCGGCGACTTCGCCGGCGATCTGGCCGCGCTCGACATCGTGCTCGACGCCGAGCCCGAAGTGCTGGCGCACAACCTCGAGACGGTCGAACGTCTGCAGGCGACCGTGCGCGACCGGCGCGCGACCTACGCGCAGTCGCTCGCGATTCTGCGTCACGCCAAGCAAAGCGGCAAAGTCCGTTACACGAAAACGTCGTTGATGCTGGGATTAGGCGAGACCGAAGCCGAGATCGAGCAGGCGATGGACGATGCGCGGGCTGCCGGCGTCGACATCTTCACCATGGGGCAGTACCTCCAGCCCACCAAGCGCCACCTGAAAGTCGTCGAGTTCGTCACCCCCGAGAAGTTCGCGCGCCTGCGCGACCTGGGCATCGCGAAAGGCTTCCGTCAAGTCGTCTCGAGCCCGCTCTCGCGCAGCTCCTACCACGCCGAACAAGCGTTCAGCTAGCGCGGTTTGCGTGACGCCCTACATGGGAATACGGCGGCCGACAAGCTATAGCTAGGCGTAGACGCCGCGGGTCCTCATCGACTTGGTGACCCGGTCGATCGCGACGATGTAGGCGGCGGTGCGGTACGGGACTTTGCGCGCCAGCGCGACTTCGCGGACCTTGCGAAAGTTCGTGAGGAGCTGTTCCTCGAGCCGCTCGTTGACTTCCGACTCTTTCCAGAAGAAGCCCTGACGGTCTTGGACCCATTCGAAATACGAGACGATCACGCCGCCCGCGTTGGCGATGATGTCGGGGACGACGATGATGCCCTTGCGCTGAAAGACATGATCCGCTGCCGGCGTGGTCGGCCCGTTGGAACCTTCGACGATCAGCTTCGCGCGAATCCGCTCGGCGTTCTCGGCGGTGAGCACTTCCTCGAGCGCGGCCGGCACGAGCACGTCGCATTCCGTCTCGAGCAGCTGCGCGTTCGTGACGCGCTCGCCGCCGCGGTAGCCTTCGAGCGAGTGATGCTCTTGCGCGTACGCCATCGCGCCCAAGACGTCGATGCCGTTGCGGTTGAGGTAACCACCGCTGATGTCGGATATGCCGATCACCTTGCAGCCGCCGGCCGCGAACATTTTCGCGGCGACCGAACCGACGTTGCCGAAACCTTGGATGACGACGCGCGCATCGGCATTGGCGATCCCGAGGTGCGCGAGCTCCTCGAACGCGACCAGCGAAACGCCGCGTCCGGTCGCTTCGACGCGTCCGGCCGAGCCGCCGATCTCGATCGGCTTGCCGGTAACGACCCCGGGCACGCTGGTGCGCATGTGCATCGAGTAGGTGTCCATGAACCAGGCCATGATCTGCGGCGTCGTGCCCACGTCGGGCGCCGGCACGTCTTTGTCCGGGCCGACCACCTCGACCAGCTCGGCCGCGTAGCGGCGGGTGATCCGCTCGAGCTCACCGGCCGAGAGCGCGTTGGGGTCGCAGGTCACGCCGCCCTTGCCGCCGCCGAACGGCAAGTCGACCACCGCGCATTTCCAGGTCATCCAGAAGGCTAGGGCCGTGACCTCGTCCAGCGTGACGCCGGGATGGAAGCGGATCCCGCCCTTGGCCGGTCCGCGGGCGAAGTTGTACTGGACGCGGTAGCCGGTGTAGACCTCGAGCGTGCCGTCGTCACGCTGGAACGGGATCGAGAAGATGATCTGGCGCGACGGGTGGGTCAGCAAGGCCCGCATCCCCGGCTCGAGATTCAGCAGCGAGGCCGCCTCCTCGAAGTAGGCCATCGCGTCTCCGAAAACCGAGACGTCCCGAACGGTCGTCGTTGTCATGACCCCTCCCGACTTGGCCATTTGGCGAATTCTCCACCCTGTTAGACGCTCGAGGGCCGACAAACGTTACACCCCCGAGGTCACACGTTGAAGCGGAACTCCACCACGTCGCCCTCCCGCATCACGTACTCCTTGCCCTCGCTGCGGATCTTCCCGGCCGCCCGCAGCGACTCCAGCGTACGGTAGGACACGTAATCGGCGTAATCGATGATCTCGGCGCGGATGAAGCCGCGCTCGATGTCGCTATGGATCTTGCCGGCGGCCTGCGGCGCGCGCGTGCCCTTCTCGATCGTCCAGGCGCGCGTCTCTTTCTCGCCGGTCGTCAGGAACGTCATCAGTCCGAGCAGGTCGTAGGCCTCGACAATGAGCCGGTCGAGGCCGCCGGTGGCGATCCCGTAATCGGCCCGGAACTCCGCCGCCTCGGCGTCGTCCAACCCGGCGAATTCGGACTCGATCTTGCCCGAAAACGCGATGGCGCGGCTATTCTCGGCCGCGGCGTGGGCAAAGACCGCTTGGACCATCGGTCCGGGCGCGGTGATTTGCGCCTCGTCGATGTTGGCGACGTAGAGCATCGGCTTGGCGCTCAGGAGGAACAGCTCGCGGGCCATCGCCATCTCCGGCGAGTCGGGCGCGAACGAACGCGCCGGCCGGTTGGCCTCCAGCGCGGCAACGAGGTTGTCGAGGGCGGTCAGCTGCGACGCCGACTTCGGGTTGGCCCGCACTTCGCGGGCGAGCCGGTCACGCCGTTTCCCCAACGTCGCAAGGTCGGCGAGCGCCATTTCGATGGTCACGATCTCGATGTCGCGCAGCGGGTCGGGCGCGCCCTCGACGTGGGTGATGTTGGGGTCCTCGAAGCAGCGCACGACCATCGCGACCGCATCGGTCTCGCGGATGTGCGAGAGGAACGCGTTCCCGAGGCCCTCGCCGGTGGCCGCTCCACGAACCAAGCCGGCGATGTCGACGAACCGGACGGTCGCGTGAACGATCTTTTGCGAGGCATTGATCTCGGCCAGCGTCTCGAGCCGAGCGTCCGGCACGGGAACCTCGCCGATGTTCGGCTCGATGGTCGCGAACGGGTAGTTCGCCGCGAGCGCTTGAGCCGAGCGGGTGAGCGCGTTGAAAATGGTCGATTTCCCGACGTTCGGGAGCCCGACGATGCCGCACGCCAGCGCCATCTACAAAACCTGCGACATTTGGCGAGGCATACGTAAGCAAAGCATTGGTGTGAGGTTATGCCTTACCGAAGGATTCGCCCTTGGGCCGTCGGAGTTACCATAATGCGGCAGATGAAGGTCGACAAGCTGGGTATCGATTTGCTGACGCACGATCCGGTGGTCATCCTGAAGGACCTCGAAGGCAAGCGCTACCTGCCCATCCTGATCGGCCCGTTCGAGGCCACGGCGATCGCGCTGGCGCTGGAGGGCACGGCCGTGCCGCGGCCGCTTTCGCACGACCTGATGCGCGCGCTGCTCGAATCGCAGCACGCCAAGCTCGAACAGATCGTCATTCACGACATCAAGGACTCGACGTTCTTCGCCAAGCTCATCGTGCGCACCAACGGCGAGGTCCAGGAGATCGACGCGCGCCCCTCCGACGGGATCGCGCTGGCGCTGCGGATGCAAGCCCCGATCTACGTGACCGACAAGATCGCCCTCGAAGAGTCGGTCCCCGACAAGAAAGCCGAACTCCAGGACACGCACAAGTTCAAGAAGTTCATCGACGAACTCAAGCCTTCCGATTTCATCGAGTAGGGCGAACGCGGACCAGGGTGGCGGTCCCTCGACAAGCTCGGGATGACAGGGGTAGCTCAGGCTCGAAGGCGGGGCGTTGCGCTTTGCTACCTGGAGGATACTTTGGCGACTGATTCGGCCGAAATTGGGGTCTATGGCGGGTCTGGTTTTTATAGCTTGATGGACAACCCGCGCGAGGTTTGGGTGGAGACGCCGTACGGCACGCCCTCCGACAAGATCGCGCTGGGCGAGATCGCCGGACGCAAGGTGGCGTTTCTGCCGCGGCACGGCAAGGACCATCGCTTTCCGCCGCAATCGATCAATTACCGGGCAAACGCGTGGGCCTTCAAGGAGCTCGGGATCACGCGCATCATCGGACCCACGGCGTGCGGCTCGCTGCAAGCGCACGTGAAGCCCGGTTCGATGGTCGTGGCCGATCAGATCGTCGACCGCACCACCGGCCGCCAAGACACGTTCTACGACGGCCCGATCACCACGCACGTCAGCTTTGCCGATCCGTACTGCGCGCAGATGCGCCCGATCGCGGTCAAGGCGCTGCGCGACCTCAAGATCGACACGCACGACACCGGCACGATCGTCGTGATCCAAGGCCCGCGTTTCTCGACCCGCTCGGAATCCAAGTGGTTCTCGAGCCTGGGCTGGGAAGTGATCAACATGACCAACTATCCCGAGAGCTATCTGGCCCGCGAACTCGAGATGTGCTACGTCAACATCTCGCTGATCACCGACTACGATGTCGGGCTCGAAGGCCAGGAAGGCGTCAAGCCGGTTTCGCATGCCGAGGTCATCGAAGTCTTCGCCAGCAACAACGAGCGCGTGAAAGCGGGCATCTTCAAGATCATCGAGGCGCTGCCCAAAGAACGCACGTGCTCCTGCGGTTCCGCGCTCACCGGCGCGCGCGCCTGATGCCGGAATGATGAGGCCTTCGAGCGAGCGCATCGACCTCACGGTCTACCTGCGCGCGTTCGGCGTCTTCGTACGCAACCCGACGGTCATCGTTCTCCCGCTGCTGGCGGGCGTGATCGGCGTGCTCGTCGGGCAGCTCTCCGACGTGGGCGGGGGTGGAATACTGGCCAGCCTCACCACGTTCTTGCTGCTGCTGATCCAACTGTTCGCGCTCGGGGTGGCGATCATCATCGGCGACATGGGTTGGCGGCGCGGGACCGCGTCGTTCGACGACGCCTGGCAAGATGCGCGCACCAAGGGGCGCGACATCTTGTTCGCGGCGTTCGGCTTCACGTTCGTCTTGAGCATCGCGCAGTACGCCGGCACGATCTTGCCCGGTTTCATCGGCATCGTGCTGCTGGCCATCGCGGTCTACGCGCTGATCTACACGATCGCGGCCGCATCGATCGGCGGAATTCCCGGCAGCGCCGCGATCAGCGTCTCGATCGAACGCGTGCGCAGTGCGCCGATGACCGCCGCACTGCTGACGGTCGTGACGCTGGTGCTGATGCTCTACGTCGCGCGCAATCTCGACCTGTTGGTGTTCGAATCGCTGGGCGTCACCTCGCCGCTGATCGGATCGCTGCTCGACGCGCTCTTCCAATCGATCGTGACGGGCTACATCGCGATCGTGATGGCGAAGGTCTACACCGACGTTTCGTTCACGCCCCCGCCGCGCTGGTAGGTGGGTTCCTCGCCTCCGCTTCGCTCCGCTGCGGTACCCACGTTAAGCGCCCGTACCCACGAGCGCCATTTTCGCCAGGTCGGCGACCAGCGCCGGGGAGACGTTGGTGCGCGCGATGCGCTCGGCATCGCCGAGCGCGGCGAGCGCACGCGCGATCGCGACCGGATCGCATTGCGGAAGCCGGCCGATCCGTTCGGCCTGATCGCCGGCCAGCAGCGGAACGCCGGCCCCGCCGACGCGCAGGGCTAACCAGTCGCGCGTCAGCGTCTTGATGACCTCGAGCCCTTCTTCGAGCGTCGGCCGGGTGGCCCAGCCGGCCGGGTCGGCGTTTGCGCCGGCGAGCGTTTCGAAAAACCACGTCACGACCGCGTCGCGCAGCGCGCCTTCGCCGTCGAGCAGCGCCTGCGCGCGCGTCACGCTGCCACCGGCGAGCGTGGCCGCGTGCGCGGCGACGTCGGGCTCGACGCCTTCGCGCTCGAGGATCGTTGCAACCTCACGCGCCGACAGCAGGCCGAACGTCACCTCGACGAGCCGCGAACGTACGGTCGGCAGCAGGCGCGCGACGGCGGTGGTCGTCAGCAGCAGCACGACGTCCGGCGGCGGTTCCTCGAAAAACTTGAGCAGCGCGTTCGCCGCTTCGCGCGTGAACTCGACGTCGCCCAGCACGAACACCCGGCGCCCGCCGGCGTACGAATGCATCGACAACTGCCGCACGAGGTCGCGCGCGGTCGCGTCCTCGGCGGTGTGGAAACCGCCGCCTTCACGATCGCCGATCTTCACCTGGCCCTCGGCGAAGTAGAGGTCGGGATGCACCCCGGCTTGCACGCCCGCGCAACCGCTGCAGTGCCCGCAGTAGCCCAGCAGCGTCGTTTTCGGCGTCACGCAGAGCAGCGATTGCGCCAACCGCAGCGCGAAGGTCTTCTTGCCGACCCCCGCCGGGCCGGCGAACAGATAGCCGTGCGAGAGCGACTCGGGCGTGAGGCCCTCGAAAAAACGGGTCGGGCCCGCGCCACCGACGACATCGAACAGCCCGTCGATCACGGCGCCGCGGCTCGCTTGGCGTCGATCGCCGCATGCGCCGCGGCCAGCACCTCGGCCGGCGTGCGGGTGCCGTCGAGGACCACGAAGCGCTGGCTGAAGCGCTTTACAAGTTCTTGATATCCCGCCCGGACGCGGGCATGGAAGGCCAGATCTTCCAGTTCCATGCGATCGGCGTGGCCGCGCTCCCGTACCCGAGCCAGGGAGAGCTCGGCCGGGATGTCGATCAGCAGCGTCAGGTCGGGCGAGATCCGGCTGGTGGCGAGCAGCGAGAGCTCGAGCAGCATCTCGATATCGAGCCCCCGACCGAACCCTTGGTAGGCAATCGTGGCGTCGAAGTAGCGGTCGCAGAGGATCGTCGTGCCGGCCCGGGCTGCCGGTGCGATGACGCGGGCGACGTGCTGGGCGCGCACGGCGCTGATCAGCAGCGCCTCGGCCAGGGGGTCCATCTCGCTCGCGGGATCGCGCCAGATTTGGCGAATACGGTCCCCCAAGGGCGTGCCGCCAGGCTCGCGGGTAACGAGGACGTTTTCGCCGCGAGCCCGTAGGTCGTCGTTCAACGCGGCGATGAGCGTTGACTTTCCAGCGGCTTCGATGCCCTCGAAGGTGATAAACACCGCCGCGGACTTCGCCGTCGGTATGCCTGTCCCCGGGAGTGCGCTTTGTTCAACGAGCTGACCAAACTGTTCGGCGGCCAACGCAAAGAACGACGTCACTCGCCTCGCAAGAAGGCGCGCTTCAACATTTCCTGGGTCAAGAACGGCAACGAGCTAATTCCGGGCGTCGGGATGGAGATGTCCCTCAACGGTCTGCTGATGGCGACGAAGACCCCTCCGGGCGTGCCCGACTTCGACATCATCATGGAGATCGGCGGCCGCAAGATTCGCACACGCCTGCATACCGCGCGCAGCGGCTCGATCATCCGCGAGAACCAGCAGTGGACGGTGATCGGCGCGACCTACAGCGGCATCGCCGCCGATGATTACGACGCGATCGTCCGCTTCTGCAAAGACATGCCGATGGAAGTCCACAACCGCGCGGCGGCCGAGCTCGCGGCGATGGACAAGAGCGACGACGCTTACCGGATGCTGCCGATGCGCGTCCAGCAACACGTCCTCGACGCGCTGATCCGTCTCGGCCGGCTCGACATGCCCCAACCGAACCAGCAACCGCTGCTGCGCATGTCGTCGTTGGGAATACAGGCAGGCAAGCACCGGCTGGCGGTCCACAGCCGCATCGCCGGCGGCCACGGTTCCGACCCGCAGCAGTTCGATTCGGTAATTGTGATCGACGATTCAGGTACCGTGAAAGTCGAGTCCTAGGGCTAGTAAGCGCCCCCTCGGCGTAGAAGGCTCTGGCCCCTCGCCAGGAGACCTTACATGCCGCGATATTTCACGCTGTCCTTCGCTTTGCGGGCAGCCTTCGCGCTCGTCTTGGGCGGCTGCCTCGTGGCGGGTCTCCTGCCCCACGTCACCAGCGCCGCAGACAACGGCAAGCAACTGCAGCGCGTGCGCGGCACGATCGGCTACGCGACCGATGCTCAGTCCACCGACTTCAAGGCCGTATTCGGCAAGCTGCTGCTGCCGGATGACAACTACGCCGTGACGCGCGCCCAGTCGGCGGCGGTGCTGGCGATGCCCGACTCGTCGTTGATCTCGCTGGGCGAAAACACGAACGTGCAGGTCGGCGCCTTCGATTCGGCGTCGGCCACGCCCGGCTCGACGATCACGGTGAACGGCGGCACGTTGCGCTTCGACATCCGCCGTCCGGCCGGTGGGGCTGCGAACTACATCTTCAAGACGCCGACCTCCCAGACGGCGGTGCGCGGTACCGTGGGTCTGCTGGCGTTCGTCAACGGGGTGACGACCGTGGGTTGCGTCGTGTGCGCCGCCGATAGCGTGGCGGTCACCGTCGGCACGCAGACGGTGACCCTCATAACGGGCCAGTTCCTCACGGTTTCGGCCCTCGGCGCGATCACCACCGGAGCGCTGAGCGGCGTGATCGGCACCTTCACGGCGGCCGGCGTCCCGGCGACCGGCGCGATCGGTCCGGCGGCGGCCGGCATTCCGGCCGGTGCGGCGGCGGGCGCTGTCGTCCCGGTGGCCGCGGGTGCGGCGGCGGCGGCGGCGGCGATCGGGATCGCCGCCAGTCAGCCCTCGGCCTCACCCCAAGCAACCAGCACCGCCGTGTCCCCGAACGCGACCCCCAGCGGCAGCGTGAACATCACGAGCAAGGTCGTCGCCACGCCGACCACAACGCCGCACGCCCCGCTCGCGGCGCCGCCCGTCATCCCGCCGCATGGGCCGGGGACGGGTCCCGTCGGGCCTCCTCCGGGATTGCCGGCGCCGGCCGGGCGGAGAAGCCAATGAAACGCCCACAACTCGCGCTCGTTCTCACGACCATTTTGCTTGCCGGCTGCGGGGGCGGCGGCAACGGCGGCAGCTCGACACCGGCGGCACCGAAGTCTCAACCGCAATCGGTGACCGGCAGCGTCGTGATCTCGATCCCCAACGGCACCGGATCGACGTCGTCATCCAAGGTCCGCTACCCGCAGTTCGTCTCGCCCAACGCTCAGTCGGTCGCGATGAACGTCAACGGCGGTTCGGACACGATCTTCAACGTCGGGGCCGGATCGAGCTTGTGCTCGACCTCCACCGCCGGCACGCGCAACTGCACGCTGACCTTCGGCGCGCCGGTCGGCAGCGATACGTTCGGTTTCCTGATCTTTTCCGGCACCAACGGCACGGGTAGCCAACTTGCCTCGGCGACGACCACGCAGACGATCGCGGCCGGAACGCCCTTCAACTTCACCGTCGCGATGAACGCCGCGGTCGGCACGATGATCATCAATTTCACGGCCGTTACCAACAGCGGAACGATGACGTGCCCGGACCAATCCTCCGGCTTCAACGGCATCACCGAAGGTTGCGCCGGATCGGCGCCGATGACGGTGACGGTCGAGGATCCTTCGGGTGCGACGATCACCGGCACGGCTCCCTTCGCAGGCCCGATTTCAGTCGCCGGCAACGATCCATCACTCTCGGCAGCCCCGAACCAGATCACGGCCCCCGGACAAACCGTGACCCTCAGCTACAGCGGTGTTCCGTTCACTACGATGACCAACGCAGCCATCGTGACCCTCACTGCCGGCGGGCAAACCGCGCAACTCTCGGTCCCGGCTGAAGAGTCGAACCTCTACGTTGCGAACAGCAACGCGGCGCCCGGCATGACGCCGACCGGCGGCGGCAACGTCGTCGTCTACCGATACGGTGTGTCCGGAGCCGCGGCGAAGCTTCGCACGCTTACCGGCGGGCTCACCAATCCCGTGCAGCCCCTGCTCGATTCGTCGGGAAACCTCTGGGTGCTCGACAACGGCCCGTATACAACGTATTCGCAACCGTACATCAACGTCTATGCGCCCGGCGCCACCGGCGGCGCGACGCCGATCAAGCAGATTACGAACTTCGACGCGGTCGACACGAACAGCGCTTGCGAGACGATGACCTTCAACCCCGCCCAAACCGAGCTGCTCGTGTCCTGCGACGATCAAACCATTCACGTTCTTTCCATCAGCAACTTCACCGCAACGACGACGGCCGCGGCCCTACAAACCGTTTCGTTGAACGACGACAGCTGGGGCGGTCCGCCGGTCGGAATGGCATTCGACAACTCGGGCAATTTGTACGTCGCTGACCCGGCTTCCAGCAGCATCGCCCAATACGTGGTCGCGACGCTGCCGACTTCGGGCATATATCAGATCATCGGCAGCACCCACTACATGACCGGTGGCTTCGACCAATGGCCGGCAACCGTTTCACCGCTTGCCCTCTTGGTCGACAATGCCGGAACGCTCTACTCGTCGATCGCCTACTTCAATTCGACGGCCGGCGCGCCCGACGCGAGCAACGAAATCGCCCTCTGGAACACAACCACCATTCCGTGCACGAACTGCACGCCGACAGCCGGCATCGGCGGCACGCCGTTCACGATACATGCTCCGGCCGGACTCGCGCTCGACCCGGAGGGCGAGCTCTACGTCAGCAATCCGTTCACCGACACGATCTACGTGATCAGCCGGGCGACGCTCGTCGCCGCCAATGGCAGCATCGTCAACCCGCCGATCTCGCGGACGATCAACACCGGGGCGAGCCCCGGCGCACCCAACGGAATGGTGGTCGGGCCCTAGTTCTCCGACTTGTAGATGCGCACGCGCCGGTTTGGTTCGAGGCCGGTGCTGCGCGACTGCAGGCGGTAGCGTTCGGCGAGCTGGTGCTGCTGGCGGCGCACGTACGACGTCTGCGGTGAGAGCTCGACGGCCCGGCTGTCGAGCAGCACCTGGTAGACGGCTTCCTCGGCCTCGCGCATCGCGATCTCTTCGACGTCGAGCGCGGGCAGATTGAAGACGTCCTTGAGCGCCGACTGGATCTGCGTCGTCGTGTTGGTCTTGATCGAGTAGATCGGGACGTTCTCGGCGGCGATCGCCTTGAGCCGTTCGGACTCCTTGCGCTCGAGCGTCTTGAGCGTCACCACCACGTCGGCGTCATCCCACTTGCGCGCGATCGACGCGTTGACGCGCAGGTTCTGGATCGCGCGCTCGATCTTGTTGCGCGAGACGCCGTACGGGAAGATCATCAGCGGTTTGTCGGTGTCGGCGACGCTCTCGCCGTTGACGCCGAAGAGCATCTCGTCTTCGCGCGCTTGCGTGCGCGGTTGCGTTTCGAGCACGGCGATCGCGGCCGGGTCGGCCTCTTGGACGATATTGATCCCGCCGCCGGCGGTGCGCTGACGGACTTCGGGCTGCGGGGTGTAGCCGCGCAGCAGCGCGTCGACGACCTCGCCGACGTTCTGATGGATCGCCAAACGGTCGCGGTCCTGAATCTCGATCAGCACGTCGAACGTCGGCGGCGCCTTGCGTTCGAGCACGGTCTTCCGGGTGCCGCGGCGGCGCGCTTCCTCGTCGGAAAGCGTGACCGCGCTGATCCCGCCCATGAGGTCCGCCAGGGTAGGGTTCATCAGCAGGTTCTCGAGCGTTTGTCCGTGCGCGGTGCCGATCAGTTGCACGCCGCGCTCGGCGATCGTACGCGCGGCCATCGCTTCGGCCTCGGTGCCGATTTCGTCGATCACGATGACCTGCGGCATATGGTTCTCGACCGCTTCGATCATCACGCTGTGTTGTTGCGAAGGAATCGTGACCGGCATGCGCCGTGCGTGGCCGATGCCGGGATGCGGGATGTCGCCGTCGCCGGCGATCTCGTTCGACGTATCGACGATCACGACGCGCTTGCGGTCTTCGCTCAGCACGCGCGCGCACTCACGCAGCATCGTGGTCTTACCGACGCCGGGTCGGCCGAGCAAGCAAATCGATTTCCCGCTGCGGATCACGTCGAGGATGATGTCGATCGTGCCGTACACTGCGCGACCGACGCGGCACGTCAGGCCGACGATCGTCCCGGTGCGATTGCGTATCGCGCTGATGCGATGCAGCGTCTGCTCGATCCCCGCACGATTGTCGCCGCCGAACGGCGACAGATGCGAAACCACCGCAGCCATGTCTTCGTGCGTCACCGCGTTTTCGGTGAGGAAGACGAAGTCGTCTTCGAATCGCGCTTCCGGCCTGCGACCTAAGTCGAGGACGACTTCGATCACGCTGTCGACGTTCGGGAGGCGGATCAGCGCCTGGCGGATGGGGAGGGGGAAGATATCGAGGAGCTGCGTGAGCTCCCAATTGGGCTCGAAGGACTCGGCGTTAACGGCCAACTTCCATCCTCAATTGTCTCTGATGTTCGCACCGCCGCCGGCGGTGCGACATGGCAGCCTTCCGTGGCTCCAGGTCGCGCACCTTCGAGCGATCGCGCTCTCTCCTACCCCTATCGGCAGAAGATCAAGCTTGCAGCAGGGTCGTGTCGGCGTAGCGCTCCCCGACCACCGGCGCGGTCGCGACGATGTCGTCGATCTGGACGATTTCGGCGGACGTGAGCGCGATGTCGGCTGCCCCGAGGTTGTCGAGCAGATGCTTGACGTGCTTGGTGCCCGGAATCGGCACCGTTCCGGGCCGTTTCGACATCACGAACGCGAGCGCGAGCTGCGCCGGCGAGCAACCGCGTTGCTCGGCCAGTGCCTTGAACCGATCGATGACCGGCCGGTTCTGCTCGAACGCCTTGAAGCGCGGATAGCCCTTGCGGTTGTCGTTGTCGGCCAGATCCGCATACGAGGTGATCGTGGCGGTGAAGAACCCGCGGCCGAGCGGGCTGTACGCCACGAGCCCGACGCCGAGCTCGTCCAGCGTGCCGAACATTTTTTCCGGCTCCCGCGACCAGGGCGAATATTCGTTTTGCACGGCCGTGATCGGATGCACGCGGTGCGCGCGGCGCAACGTGTCCGCGCCGACTTCGGAGAGCCCGAGATAGCGCACTTTGCCGGCGCGCACCAGTTCGGCCATCGCGCCGACCGTCTCTTCGATCGGCACCTTCGGGTCGACCCGGTGCAAGTAATACAGATCGAT
>JBEKXE010000100.1:0-16755 GCA_049512335.1 Candidatus Lustribacter sp. | reverse complement strand
GCCTCGTCGAGCTCGGGCTGCAGCAGCGCCGCGCTCAGCTCGTAGCCGTAGCGCGAGCGGGCCATCAGCGCGAACGTCGGCAAATCGATGCCCGTCAGCGGCGCGGCAATCTTCGCCGTGTCCGCGCGATGCGTGTTGGCCCAGTGCGCGGTGTCGAGCATTCCTTGCACGAACTTGCGCGCGAGATCGGGATTTGCCGTAACCCACGCCTTCGAAGCGACGAATACGCCGACGGTCCAGCGCGGTGCGACGGCGCTGAACGGGTCAGCGAGTTGCTCCACGTCGTTGCGTTGCTGGGTCAGCAGCGGCTCCGACAGCATCGCGGCGTCGATGCGGCCGGCCTTGAGCGCGGCCGTCATCTCGGTGCCCGGCAGCTCGAGAAAGTGCACCGATTTGGAATCGCCGCCGTGCTTGTCGATCCATAAGCGCGCCGAGGCTTCCAGGCCGCCGTTCAGCGTGGTGACGGCGATGATCTTGCCGTTGAGGTCGGCGGCGGTCTTGAGCTTCGAGCCGCGCGCTTTGACGAGCACCGTGTCGGAGCGGTCGCCCGGATATTCGGCCGCCGGCGTCAGCACGACGATCGGAATGCCGCGCTGGATCGCTTGCGCGGCCGAGACCGCGTTGGAGAAGCCGGCTTCGAGCGAACCGCCGGCGATCGCGGCGATGATCGCGCCGCCGCCGGTGAGCACGCTGACCTTCACGTCGAGGCCGTCGCGGCGGAAGATGCCTGCCGCTGCTCCGAAGAGCGGCTCCGACGACGCGTCGTTGTAGCCCAAGTCGCCGACGCGCACGACGGGCAGATCTTGCGCGGCGAGCATCGCCGGACCGATCGTCACGGCGACGACCGCCAGCAGTGCGATGAGGCGCAGTCGCATCAGTACCACCCGTCGGCGAGCAACATCAAGTGGGTCGCGAGCTGGTCGCTCGCGCCGGGTACGGCTGCGCGGACGGCGCGATCGAACGCGGCATTGCGCGCGCGCTTGGCTTCGGTGAGACGATCGATCTCCTCACGTTCGAGCAGTTCCCCGATCCGGCCGTTGGCTTGCGCGCGCAGCGCCGCGACCTCGTTGCGCGCCAGGTCGGCGGCGTTGGCGGCCCGCACGGCGTGCGCGTGCGAGGCGGCGATCGCCGGCACGTAGGTGTCGAGCGGGTCGAACTCGCCGTAGCCGGTGGTCTCGCGCGTGCGTTCGCGCAGCGCCGCGACGTCGGCGCGAAAACGCGCCATCGTCTGCAGCAGGGTGGCGGCTTTCGCCGCCGGCAGACGCGCTTCGATCGCCGCGCGGTACGCGCGATCGGCCGCGTCCATCTGCCGCACCGCGGCCGTCAAGGCCGCGAGCAGCGCGTCGTCGACGTCGATCGGCGCGCGCGCGGAAGCACAGGCGGCCAGCGCGCGCACCAACGGCGGAGCCGCCGTCGCGGAGGTTACCGTGTGCCGGCTGCCTTGGCGGCGGCCTGACGGCGCTGGTCGAGATCGGGCGACACGTACACGTCGATAACGCAGACGTTGCCCGCCTCGACGTGCTTGATGCCCTCGGCGATCGCGGCGCCGATGTTTTCGCGACCCTCGATGCGGCCGATCCCGATCGCACCCTGTCCGCGCGCGAGCATCGCGAGGTCGGGTGCGGGATCGGTGATCATCTGGCCGATCCACTTCCGCTCGACCGGGCGCGAACGTTCGCGCGCGACGCGATCTTGGTGCGCGACGTCGTTATTGTAGCAGTTGTTGTTGGCGACGATCACGAGCAGCGGGATCTTGTTGGCCACCGCGGTCCAGAGGGCGGTCAGGCCCATCAGGTAGTCGCCGTCGCCCAGCACGGCCACCGGCATGCGGCCGGTGCCCTTCAGCGCGAGCGCCGCGCCGACCGCGATGCCGGGGCCGGCACCGACGCCGCCCCCGCCGTCGCCGCCCAGAAAATCGAGCGGATGGTGGAACGCGAACGGCGAGCCGTCGTTGAGGCCCAGCGGCAGGCGGCTGTAGCAGACGTCGCGGCCGGCGAACGCTTCCGCCAACGCATCGCAGAACGATTCGAGCCCCATCTCACCTGCGGCCGCGCCGTTGGCCGACGGTTTGGTTTTCGCCGCGCCGTTCGCGGTAGCGGCTTTCGGCGCCGGGCGCCCGAGCTCGTCGAGCATCGCGGACACCAAGCGTTCGCTGACGACCGCGAAGTGCAGATCCGACGGCACGACCGCTTGATGATCCATGCTCCAGCCGTTGTGGACGTAGAAGTCGACCGACTGCTGGATGATCGTCGCCTTGGGCGACTTGCCGTAGACTTGGTTGAGCAAACCGCCGAGATCGAACGACTCGAGGCTCAGGATGGCGTCGGCTTCATTGAGTACCGCCAGGCCGGCCGCGGTCACGCGCGTCGAGGACTTGCCGACGTGCAGCGGATGGGTGGTCGGGAAGACCGAGCCCGCGCGGAAGTCGCTGATCACGCGCGCGCCGAGTGCTTCGGCGAGCGCGACGCGGTCGTTGTACGCCGCGAGGTCACGCGTCTGGCGGCCGACGAGGATCACCGGATTCTTCGCTTTGCGCAAGATCTCGACCGCGCGCTTGACGTCGGCCGGCGCGGGCAGCGACGGTGCGGGCGGAGCGAAGCGCTCGAGGTTGGGCATCGGCAGCGGCTTGGCGAGTTTTTCTTCTTGCATCGCGACGTCGAGCACCACGTAGGTCGGGCCGAACGGCGGCGTGGTCGCGATCATGTGCGCGCGGGTGATCGAATCGAGACACGCCTCGACCGAGCCCGGCTCGTCGTCCCATTTCGTGTACGGACGCACGAGCGCGGCCGGATCGCGCGAGGTGTGGATCCAGTCGATCCACGGCCGGCGCTTGGTGGCATCGTGCGGACCGTTCGCGCCGAGCACGACGACCGGCACGCGGTCGCACCACGCACCGTAGAACGCCATCGTGGCATGCATCAACCCGACGTTGGCGTGAATGACCGCCAGCATCGGCTTACCGGTCACCTTCGCGTAGCCGTGGGCGATCGCGACCGTGTGCTCTTCGTGCAGGCAGACGAGCATCTTCGGATCGTGCGCATCGAGATAATTGACGAAACTGTCGTGCAACCCGCGGTAACTCGACCCGGGCACCAGCGCCGCGTAGTCGAGCTTGAGATCGCGGAGCAATTGTGCGATCGCGTCGCTGCCCCAGCCCATGTCGGTCATAAAGATTTCACCGTCTCCATCGTAATGGTCCTGAGCTTGTCGAACGTCCGTTAATAGTCCCGCAGCAAGCGCCCGAACCCCGCGACGCGGTCCTCGATGCCGCTCTCGCGCAGCGCGCGCCACAACATGGCTTGATTGCTCGTGAGCACCGGCTTGCCGAGCTCCTCTTCGAGCGCGTCGATCACGTCGGCGGAGCGCACCGCGGTGCAGCTGATGAAGTAGGCGTCGGCCGCCGGGTCGCGCAGCGCGACGGTGTCGCGGTACCACTGCTCCGGCTCGATCATGCGCATCTGGTTACCGCCCTGGAGGCCGAGGCCGCGTTCGCGCAGCACCGTCACGCCGTGGTGCGCGAGAAACGCAACTTCGCGGTCGTTCGTCGCTTGTTCGTACGGCGTGATCAGCACGATCTTGCCGGCTTGCAGCGTGCGCAACGCTGCGATCACGGCTTCCGAGGTGATCGTGAGCGGGATCGGCGTGATCGCCGCGACGCGCTCGGTGATCTGCCCCGGAATCTCCGGCGCGTGCATGGTGACCGCGGTGCAGTGGAAGATCAACCGTTCGACGGCCGCGTCGGCGAGCAGTTGCGTGGCCTCCTCGAGCCGTTCGAGCATGCCGAGCGCTTCGCGTCCGCTGCGCAACTGCAGGCGCGTCGTGTGCAGCGAGACCCCCGGCGGCAGCATCGCGGCAATCTGCGTCTCGGCGATCGAATTCGAGGACGGGAGCATCATGCCCAAGCGCGCCCGCATCCCGTAGTTGATCGCCGGGGTCGCTAAGCTAACGGTGTGCATTTTCTAACTGCTCCTTATGACCCTGAGCTTGACGAAGGGCAGCAACAGGGCCGCGGAGGCCCAGCCGGTTGAGCCGCGGCAGCACTTCGTCGCGGAAGTAAGGCAGCTCGTCGAGGTAGTTGACGAACGAGATCGCGATGCCGTCGAAACCGGCGGCCGAGACCTCCGCCAGCGCCTTCGCGACCGTGTCCGGATCGCCGGTCAGCGGCAGACCGCCCATGCCGCGCGCGTAGCCGTTGCGCAGGCGTTCGCGAAGCTCGGGCGGCTTGTCGTTGAGCCCCTTCATCTCCATGATCGAGTCGACCGCGTTCCAGTCGGTATTCTCGTCGACGTAGCGGGCGTATTCTTCGGCCTCGCGTTGCGTCGGCCGGACGGTGACGACGCCGACCGTGTACACCCCGATCTCGTGGCCCTGGGCGCGTGCTTCGGCCTTGGCCGCAACGACGTTGCTGGCCGCCTCGTCGAACGGCGCTTCTTCGCGCGTCGCGCGCCGCGCGGTGGTGAAGAACGCGTCGCAGTTGCGAATCGCGAAGGCCTTGCCTTCGGGCGAGCTGCCGGCGTTCATCAGCAGCGGCCGCGTCGCATTCCACGGTTTGGGCTTGCCGCGCACGCCGTGCAGCCGGAAGAACTCGCCGTCGAAGTCGAAGTCGTCCTCGGTCCAGATGCGGCGCAGCGCGTCGATCCATTCCTGACCCTGCGCGTACCGGCGTTCGTGATCGCCCGGCTGGACGCCGAACATCTCGAACTCGCCCTCGTTCCAGCCGCACACGATGTTCAGTCCGAAGCGGCCCTCGCCGACGTGATCGGCGGTGACGATCTGCTTGGCGGCGATGATCGGCGGGAAGAGCGGCGCGTGCACCGTTCCGAAGACGACGATGCGTTCGGTTTGCGCGAGCAGTCCCGTGGCCCAGGTGATCGTCTCGAACGTGGCGCCCTGGTAATCAGTGTCGCCGCCGTAGCCCTTCCAGCGCCCGATCGGCAACAGGAAGTCGATGCCGCCGGCGTCGGCCATCTTCGCGAGCGCCAGATTGTCGCGCCAAGTCGCGCGCCAGCGCTCGGGCACCATCGTGACCGCGCGGCCGGACGAACAGTTCGCGCCGAACAGGCCGATCTTGAAGGCGTTGTCGTTGTACATCGTGCTGCGTCCGTGTGCCACACTGCCCACGTCCGGGAACAAAACTGATTTTCCTCCGCCCGCATCAAATACGCTCGCCCGGCATGGCGAATCGACACGTGGCGATCGACGGACCGGTAGCGAGCGGGAAGACCGTCGCGGCGCGCGCGCTGGCCTCGGCGCTCGGGCATCTGTACCTCGATACCGGCGCGATGTACCGGGCCGCGGCCTATCTGGCCCTGCACTACGGCGTCGATCTCGACAACGAGCGTGCGATCCTCGCGCTCCTCGAGCACCACCGCATCCGGCTGGTCCCCGACGAGCAGAACGCCTCCGGCTATCGCGTGGAAATCGACGGCGCCGACACCGGGACGCGGCTGTTCGACCCCGAGGTCTCATCGGCCGTGTCGACGGTCGCGGCGTTGCCCGGCGTGCGCCACGCCATGGTCGCGGAGCAGCGGGCGATCGCGCAAGAAGGCCCGGTCGTGATGGCCGGGCGCGACATCGGCACGGTCGTGCTGCCCGACGCCCGCTACAAATTCTACCTCACCGCTTCGGTCGAAGAGCGAGCCGACCGGCGAGCCAAGGAGTTCGCCGAGCGCGGGCTCGAGGTCGGCATCGACGAGGTGCGCGAGCAAATCGAGGAGCGCGACCGGCTGGACCAAAACCGCGCGGTCGCGCCGCTGCGGCCGGCCGCCGACGCCGTGGTGATCGATTCGACGGCCATGGACGCAGCCGACGTGCTGGCCCGCATGCGCGCGATCGTAGCGGACGGCCGGTGAACGAGACCTTCTATCGTTTCAGCCGCGCGATCTGCCGGGGCGTGGTCGGGATGCTGTACGGCTTCCGGGCATTCGACGTCGAGCACGTGCCGGCGACCGGGCCGGTGATCGTGGCCTGCAACCACGTCTCGTACCTCGACCCGGTGGTGCTCGGGATCGGCCTGCGGCGGCCGCTGACGTACCTGGCGAAGAAGGAGCTGTTCGCGATCCCGGTCCTCGGACCGGTGATCACGGCCCTCGGCGTGTACCCGCTCGACCGCGAGGCCGGCGGGGTCGCCGCGGTGCGCGCCGCGTTGCGCGCTCTAAAGGATGGCCGCTGCGTCGGGATCTTTCCCGAGGGCACCCGGAACCTGACCGGCCGGGCCGAGGGCAAAGGCGGCGCCGCGCTCTTGGGGGCGCTCTCCGGCGCGCCGGTCGTGCCGGCGGCGATCTCCGGCACCCGCCACGCCCGGCCATTCCAACGCATCCGCGTCATTTACGGCGAGCCGGTCCACGTCGAGCGGAATCGGAAAGCGGACGGCGACGACTTGGAGAAGTGGACCGCAGAGATCATGCGCCGCATCCGGGCGCTCGAGGAGTCGATCGGTGCCAAAGGCGGATAGTCTGGAAGCTGCACTCGAAGCGGCGATTCGCCGGTTCGACGGCACGAGTCCGGTGACGCCGCAGGTGCACTATCATTTCGGTTACGCCGGCGACGGGGCGGCGGCGCACAAGCGGTTGCGCATGCAGCTGGTGCTCGAAGTCGTGTCCGAGGAGCACGGGAACGCGGCCGACGGCGTGGACGTCGCCTGCGCCGTGGAGATCCTGCACGAGTCGACCGTCGTGCACGACAGCGTCGAGAGCGGGGCCTGGTCGCGCTTCGGCCTGGCCCACGCAATCAACGCCGGCGACGCGGTCAGTGCGATGGCGTACCTGCAGCTGCTCGAGGGACCGCCGCGCCGGCCCCCGGAGCAGACGGTGCTGATGACGCGGGCGCTGCATGCCGCGAACTTCGAGCTGTGCGGCGGCGACAAAGCGGCCATCTTTGCGGTCGCTTGCGAGCTCGGCGCGCTGGTCGCCGGTGCTTCTCCCGAACGGGCCCGAGCCTACGCTCGGCTCGGACGGACTTGCGCCCTCGCCCTACAAATGGAGGGCGACGTGCAGAAAGCGACTCTCGCCGAAGCCGACGCGCTCGCGTCGGCGGCCGGCATCGACGCCGGCGGACGCGTGCGCGCGTTCTTCGCCCGGGTGCTCCGACCGGCCGCATGAGCAGTTCGTCCACCTCGGCTCCCACCGCCGCGGCGGCGCCGCGCGCCGGCGTGCGCACGTGGGCTTGGGCGCTGATCGGCGTCCTGGCGCTCGGGTTCGTGATCCGGCTCGTGTTCTTGCCGAGCCTGGGGTTCCACAACGACGTCTCCGCCTTCGAAGCGTGGACGCTGACGCTCAAGGACAACCCGCCCTGGCAGTTCTACGCGAAGACGAGTTTTGCGGATTATCCGCCCGGCTACTTCATCGTGCTGTGGCTCATCGGCGGCGCGTACGGGGTGCTCGGCCACCTGCACGTGATCAACACGAACGATCCGTCGTACTTCGCGCTGCGCATCCTGGTCAAGCTGCCCGCGCTGGCGATGGACCTGGTCGACGCGGTGCTGATCTACGCGCTCGTCCGGCGCTTCGCGCGGCAGGCCGTCGCGCTCGGGGCGGCGGCGCTGTTCGTGCTCAATCCGGCGACGATCTACAATTCGGCGTACTGGGGCCAGGTCGATTCGGTCTCGTGGGGCTTCGTGCTGCTCGCATTGTGGCTCGCGCTGCGCAGCGCCGACGAACCGGGGAAGGCGACGGCGCGTTTGACGTGGGCCTGGCTCGCGATGACGTTCTCGATCCTGATCAAGCCGCAGGGCTCGCTGGTGGCCGTCGTGCTGCTGGCCTTTGCGTTTGCACCGCACGACGCCGGCGAACGGTTGCGCCGCATCCGCGCGACCGCGGTCGGCCTCGGCGCGTCGCTGCTCCTCGTGCTGGCGGTGACGGCGCTGTTCCACTCCACGGCCGATCCGATCGCGCTGATCGGCTGGCTGCTCGACCGCTATCGCATCGGCAGCGCCGTCTATGCCTACAACTCGGTCAACGCGTTCAACCTCTACGCGATCAAGCAGACGTTCTGGCAGTCCGACGTGACGCCGCTGCCGCTGTTCGGCCTCAACCTCGGGCCGATGTGGCTGTGGGGCGTGGTGCTGGTGATCGCGGCGAGCGCGCTGATCGTCGCGCGCTACCTCCAGGAGCGCACCGAGCAAGCGTTCCTCGAAGCCTCGATGCTGGTCGCGTTCGCCTTCTTCACGCTCGCGACGCGCATGCACGAGCGTTACATCTTCGGCGCGTTTCTGCTGTCGTTTCCGCTGCTTGCGTTCGGACGCCGCCAACTCTGGACCGCGATCGTCCTATCGATCACCACGCTCCTGAACCTGGTCTACTCGTTCGCCTACCAGACCACGATGGAGACGCATCCGCCGGGCGTCGATCCGACCAACCTGTGGGGCGCCGGCTCGCACCTGATCGCGGCCGTCAACGTCGCGCTGTTCTTCCTGTTGGGCTACATCTATCTGGGCGGCTCGGTCGAGGCGCTCGAGGTCGCCGAGGCCGACGCTGCGCGTCTGGGTGCGCGCGCGCGGGCGTGGTTCGATCCGCGCGAGGGTATCGTGGCGATGACGCGCCGCGACTGGCTCTACGCCGGATTGTTCACGGCCGCATCGCTGGTGCTGTGTTTGATCCTCGTGCGCTGGCCGGCGGAGAAGATCTTCGATGAGATCTACTACGCGCGGGCGGGCGAAGAATACCTCAAGCACCTCGAGATCTTCGAGTTCACGCATCCACCGCTGACCAAGCTGATCGTCACGCTCTCGATGATCCTGTTCGGCGGGCTGCACGGGCTCGGCGACACGGCGCTAGGCTGGCGGTTCCTCAACGTCGTCGTCGGCGCGCTGATGGTCGGGGTACTCTACGCGTTTGCCAAACGCCTGACCGGGTCGACGTTGTTCGCCGTGGCCGCGGCCGGCATGCTCCTCTTCGACGGCTTTCACTACGTGCAATCCCGCATCGCGACGCCGGAGATCACGGTCGCGTTCTTCTCGTTGACCACGCTCTACGCGTTCTACCGCGTGTGGACCGCCAGCGCTGCGCGCCGCGCCAAGGTGCCGGCGGTCGACCAACCGGCGACGATCCGCATCTTCGGCGTGTTCTTGCTCGTGGGCGCGATCGTCGGCGCGGCCGTTGCTTGGCTGCTGGTGACGCAGGGGCCGAACACGCACGGCCTGCAGTACCAGCGGCAAGCGTGGGTCGTCGCGTTCCTCTACGTCGAAGTTGTGTTCTATCTCGGCGCGCGCTGGCTCGCAGCGCGGCAGAGCGTCGCGCGCGACGTCGCGTCGTACGCCGACGGCACGCGGGTCGAGTTCGGTCCGGCCGGCGCGATCGCGCTGAAACCCGCCGAAGGCGATATGGGGCCGGCGCAGCGCAAACTGCAGCCCGACGGCCGCATGGTGTATACCACGCCGGCCGGGACCGCGACGTTCGAGACCGAGGGGACGATGAAAGCCGCCGGCGGCTCGACCAGCGGTCGCGAGATGTGGGTCTGGCTCGGATGGCTGGCCGTGTCCTCGGGTGCGCTGGCCGCGTCGAAGTGGAACGGCTTGTTCGACCTCTTCGTCGTGTGGGGTTGTGCGGCCGCCGTGGTGGGGCAACGCTTCCTGCGCCGGCCGGCCCTCTTCGGCAACCCGTTCGGCATGCCGCTCGACGTGCTGGTCGGCGGGCTATTGGTCGTCTCCGGCGCGATCTACACGCTGTGCTACATCCCGTTCTTCACGCTGGGCCACAACTTCTTGGACATGGTGACCCTGCAGACGGAGATGTTCAGCTACCACGATCACCTCGTCGCGACGCATCCGTACGCGTCGTCCTGGTGGCAGTGGCCGATCCTCGAGCGGCCGATCTCATACTTCTACCACGACTACCGCACCGGCGCGTCGACCAACGATCCCGCCGCGTGCTGCGTGGCGGAGATCCTCGCGCTGCCCAATCCGTTCGTGTGGCTGTTCGGCTTGATCACGGTGCCGCTGGTCGGCGTCTATGCGTGGTTCGAGCGCAACCGCGGCTACGCGCTGCTGATCGTCGCCTACTTCCTGCAGTGGCTGCCGTGGATACTTTCGCCGCGCATCGCGTTCGAGTACCATTTCTTTCCGAACCTGGCGATCATCGTGCTGTGCAACGCGATCGTCTTGCAAAAACTCTGGAATTGGGTACCATCCGGTTCGGCGTCGCCGTTCGTCCCGCGCCTGAGCGTCGGCATCTACCTGGTGGTCGTGGTCGCGGCCTTCGCGTTCTTCTATCCGGTTCTCGCCGGAACGCACGTCACATGGGATGCCTGGCACGCCCGCATGTGGTACCCCCGCTGGATTATCTAAGAAAACGGTGATGGAGTGAGCCAAGAAAACGGTGATGGAGTGAGCGCAGAAAAATCGTGCCTGAAAGTAATGTCTAATGCGAACTCGGACCGGGGACCCCACGCCATAGGCGTGGGGGGCGCGCAGGCTGGGCCGGAGCGCCTTTCAACTTGAGCGGGCATAGCAAGTGGCACAATATCAAACTCAAGAAGGGGAAGGTTGATGCCCAGCGGGGCGCGATCTTCACCAAGATCAGCAAAGAGATCATTCTGGCGGCTAAGAACGGGTCGGCGGATCCGGAGGCCAACTACCGGCTGAAGATGGCCGTCGAGAAAGCGCGCGCGGTCAACATGCCGCAGGACAACATCAAGCGGGCGATCGCGCGCGGCAGCGGCACCGACGGCGAGAAGCTGATCGAGGAGATCCGCTACGAGGGGTACGGTCCGGGGGGCATCGCGGTGATCGTCGACGCCGCAACCGACAACCGCAACCGCACCGCCAGCGAGATCCGGTTCGTGTTCAGCCGAAACGGGGGGACGCTGGGCGAAACCGGAAGCGTCGGCTGGATGTTCGAGTCGCGCGGCCTGATCGAGGTCGATCCGCAAGGTCTCTCCGAAGACGACCTGACCGAACGCGCCCTGGTCGAGGGTGTGATCGACGTGCGTTTCGGCGAGCCGGCCGAAATCGTCACCGAGCCGGCGCGGCTGATGGCGGTCAAGGAAGATCTCGAGGCGGCCGGCTTGCGCGTCACCTCGGCGCAACTCGCGATGGAAGCGAAGCAAACCGTGCGCCCGAGCGTGGCCGATACCGACAAAGTGCTCGAGTTCCTCGACTCGCTCGAAGAGCACGAAGACGTGCAGCACGTCTACAGCAACGCCGACTTCGACGAAGCCGCACTCGAGGCGCTATTATCGTAATGGTGATGGAGTGAGCGCAGCGTTACCGAACCCCAGCAACTATGTTGTTGCGAACTCGGACCCGGGGGCCCCACGCCATGGGCGTGGGGGGCGCGCAGCCCGGGGCGGTGCGCCTTTAAAATGAACGACACGGCGGCTCCGCGGCGTCCGCTGCCGCCCTCGCTGCAGACGCTAATCGACCGCGACTGGGTGCTGGCGCTCTCGCTGGCGTTTTTCGTTGCGGTCGTCGTGTGGTTCGGCCGCTCGGTGCAAGACTTCTTCGGCAGCTCGGGCGATGTGCTCGTCCCGGCGTTCACCGGCCAGACCTACGACGACGCGACGGCCGAATGCGCTCAGCTGCACTTGGCCTGCACGGTCGTCGCGCGGCAACCTAGCGAGCAGTATCCGCTCGACGTCGTGATGGGACAGCAGCCCGCGCAAGGTTCGCACGTCCGCGAAGGGCGCGCGATCTCGCTCGTGGTCAGCACCGGAATCCACATCTTCGCGATGCCCGATCTGCGCTTTGAATCGCTGCGCAACGCGCGCTTGCAGCTGGGCAACGTCAAGCTCGATCTCGCCGGAACGAAAACCGTCCCCAACGACGACGTTCCGGCCAACTACGTCGTGCAGCAGGTCCCGCCGCCCCAGAGCAGCGTGCGCGAAGGCACGGCCGTTACGCTGACCCTGAGCAAAGGGCCGCCGGCCAACGTCAAGGTGCCGAACTTCGTCGACATGAGCATCGATTCGGCGCGCGACGCGGCTCAGTCGGCAAAGATCCACTTGGGGCAAGTCGTGTGGACGCCGTTCGGACCCGACGGACCGGCCCGCGGGACGGTCGTGCGGCAGTCGCCGCCGGCCGGCCAGGTGATCGATCCCTACGCGCTGACCTCGCTGCAAGTGAGCGCGGGACCGGGCGAATACGGCTACCTCGTGCGCCAGGTGCACGTAACGGCGGCGATTCCCATTGCCGACGACGTCGCGCACGTGCGTATGCAGGTGCGCGACGAAACCGGCACGTGGAACGTCTACGACGGCTATGCCCAAGGCGGCGCGAAGCTCGATCTCACCATCACCGCGATCGGGACCGCCGAACTGGACACGTACGTGAACAACGAACTGCTCGACGTTGCGACGATCGGCGTCGAGCCGCCGCAGCTGCACCCCTCGCCCAAGCCGTCGGCAGGCCGTTGATGCGACCGGTCAAGCTGGCGCCGTCGCTGCTCTCGGCCGACTTCGCCGATATCGCGGGCCAGATCGCGATGGTCGAGGCAGCCGGCGCCGACGCCCTGCATCTCGATTCGATGGACGGGCGCTTCGTCCCGAATTTCACCTGGGGGCCGAAGATCGTCGCCGATCTGCGCAAGCTGACCGCGCTGCCGTTCGACTGCCATCTGATGATCGTCGAGCCCGAGAAATACGTCGACGACTTTCGCAAGGCCGGCGCCGACATCATCACCTTCCACTACGAGGCGACGCCGCACGCCCACCGGTTGCTCCAGCACCTGCGTTCGATCGGCGCGCGCGCCGGCATCGGCATCAACCCGCAGACGCCGACGGCGATGCTGGTCGACCTGATCGAAGAGTGCGATCAGATCCTGGTGATGAGCGTGAATCCCGGCTTCGGTGGTCAGAAGTTCATCGAACGCGCGCTCGTCAAGCTGCGTGAAGTGCGCGCTCTGATCGAGGAACGCAACCCCGACTGCGATCTCGAAGTCGACGGCGGGATCGGCCTCGAGAACGTCGAGCGCGCGGTCGAAGCCGGCGCGACGATGTTGATCGCCGGTTCGAGCGTGTTCGGCGCTGCCGACCCGCCGGCCGTGATGCGCGACCTCCGCCGCCGCATCGACGCAACCCGCGCGTGACCGAAGACGAGCTGATTGGGGAGCTGCACGCCATCGTGGCGCGGGCGGCTCCGGGCGCGTTGCTGGTCGGGATCGGCGACGATGCGGCGGTCTGGCAGCCGTCGCGCTCGCACCGCAGCGTCATCACGACCGACGCGTTGATCGAGGGCGTGCACTTCACGCGTGCCGCGATGCGGGCACGGGACGTCGGACACCGCGCGCTGGCCTCCAACCTCTCCGACGTCGCGGCGATGGGCGCGAAACCGGTGCTGGCGACGATCGCCTTCGGCATCTCCCCGGGGCTCGAGGAAGAATGGATTCTCGAATGCTATCGCGGCATCGCCGCGCTGGCCGAACGCACCGGCTGCGCGATCGCCGGCGGCGACATCGTGCGCGCTCCGGCGATCACGATCTCGATCACCGTCGTCGGTGAAGTGCGTCCGTCGAATCTCAAGACGCGGTCCGGCATGCTCCCCGGCGACACGATCGCGGTGACCGGGCCGCTCGGAGCGAGCCGCGCGGGGCTGGCCCTCGCGGTCGAGCGGTCCGAAGAGCCCGCTGATGCCGCCGGCCGCGCGGTGCTCGCGGCCTTCCGTACGCCGGAGCCGCGCCTCGCCGAAGGCCGGTGGCTGGCCGCGTCGCGCAACGTACGAGCGATGATGGACACCTCGGACGGCCTCTCGACCGATCTGGCTCGCCTCGCGCGCGCGTCGAACGCGGGCGCGACGATCGAGACGATCCCGGTCTCGGCGGATGCGCGCGCGGTCGCGCAGCGCATCGGCGCCGACCCCGAGGAGTGGGCGCTCGACGGCGGCGAGGACTTCGAGTTGCTGATCGCGGTCGCGACCCGCGCGTTCTCCCATCTCGCCGGCCGCTTTCACGCGCGCTTCGGGCGCCCGCTGCTGCGCGTCGGCGTCGCGACCGCCGCAGGCGGCGTGCGCTTCGCCGACGGCCGCGCGGTAACGAGCGCGGGATGGGATCACCTGCGCGGCTAAGGTACCCGTATCATGGACGTCGTCGTTCGCAGCGTACGGTCCGTTACGCCGCGCATCAAATCGTTCGAGCTGGCCGACCCGGCCGGCGCGCCGCTGCCGGAGTTCACGGCCGGTTCGCACGTCGACGTCACCTTGCCCAACGGCCTGGTGCGTTCGTACTCCCTGCTGAACGATTCGCGCGAACGGGACCGCTACTTCATCGCGGTCTTGCGCGAGGAAGCCGGCGGCGGCGGTTCGGCGTGGGTCCACGATTCGCTCAAAGAGGGCGACGTGCTGAGCATCACCGAGCCGCAGAACCGCTTCGAGATCGACGAGGGCGGCGATCACAACATCCTGATCGCGGGCGGCATCGGCATCACGCCGCTGCTGTCGATGGCCGAACGTTTCGACGAGCTCGGCATCGACTTCAAGCTCTACTACTGCACGCGCAACCGCCAGGAAACCGCGTTCGCGGAGCACATCGAGCAGCGTTTCGCCGGCCGGCACGAGTTCCATCACGATCAGGGATTAGCCGAGCTGAGCCTCGACGTCGCCGAACTCGTGCGCAACCGCGAGCCCGGCACGCACGTGTACGTCTGCGGACCGCCGGGTCTGATCGCCGCCGTGCGCAATGCCGCGCACGAATGGCCGAAGGGCACGGTGCACTTCGAGCTCTTCGGTGCGGCGCACGTCCCGCTGAAGACGAACAACCAGCCCTTCGATGTGCATCTCAAGCGGCGCAACATGACGCTGCACGTTCCGGCCGATCGCACGATCCTCGAGGTCCTCGCGGCGAACGACGTGCGCGTGCGTTCGATCTGCCGCGACGGTTACTGCGAAGCGTGCACCACGCGCTACGTCTCCGGCAAAGTCGACCACCGCGACAGCGTGCTCGACGAAGACGACCGGAAAACGATGTTGCAAGTCTGCGTCTCGCGCGCGATGCCGGGCGAGAGTCTCGTCCTCGACCTATAGCCCCGGAGGTTTCAGCCATGGTCTCAACCCAGCTCGAACGCCCCACCTCGGCCATCCAGACGACCGCGCTCGAACGCGGCACCTACCTCAGCACGGATCTGGCGGCGACGCGGCGGCTGCTCGAAGAAGTCCTCGATCTGGAATGCGTGCGCTTCGCGCCGCGTTCGCTGTACGTGCGTGAGAAGGGCCATCGGCCGGGCGAGCCGCTGCACGGCCGCCCGTACCTCGTGCTCGAGGTGACCGAGGTCGACGAGATTCCGAACCCGCAGGCGTTTCTCAACCATTGGGGCGTGTTCGTGGCGACGCAGAGCGACGTCGACCGCGCGTATGCGGCCATTCTCGCCAACAAGGACCGCTACGGCATCAAGAACGTGCAGAAGCCGAAAGCCAATCACGGCGCGTACTCGTTCTACTTCGACGACGCCGACAGCAACTGGTGGGAAGTCGAACACCGTATCGTCAAAAAGCAGTACGAATCGTTGCGTGAAATCGGTGACCGCGCATGACCGCGCTCGTACCGAATACCTGGCTCTCGCACGGCACGATCGAGTGCATGGATCGCGATGCCTCGCGGCGCTTCTACCAGGAAGTCCTGGGCCTGGGCTCGGTGCGCCCGCTGCCCGCGGCGCAGTATCTGTGGAACGGCGGGCGGTGGTCGCTGGTGTGCGTCGGAATCGGCGTCGAGACGAAGCCGCAGACGGTCGACAACCGCTTCTGTCTGCGCGTAGACACGGTGGAAGACGTGACGGCGGCGCACGAAACCGCGGTGCGCGCGCAAGCCGAACACCGCATCCGCGAGATCGGACCGGTCGAGGACCGGGACGGCGTGCGTTCGTTCGTGCTCTGCGACCGGGACTGCAATTGGTGGGAAATCTCCAACGTCGGTCACGACCGCTACGACGAGGCCTTTCTGCGCGGAGACGTAACGACCTGAGACGGTATGCCTAAAGCGCGTCCTCGCTCGAAGGTCATCGCCGATCTGGTCACGGCCAATCGCATCCTCGCCGATCAAGGCATCCTTGACGGGTACGGCCACGTCAGCGCGCGCTGCGAGGACGAGCCGAACGAGTACTACATCGGCGATGCGACGCCGCCGGGCAACGTGCGCGCGAAGAACGTGTTCCGCTGGACCCTCGAGAACGAACCGGCCGGCCACGAGCAGCCGACCTACGGCGAGCGGTTCATCCATGGCCAGATCTATCGCGCGCGCCCCCAAGTGCAGGCGGTCGTGCACTGCCATGCGCCGGAGCTGGTGCTCTTCGGCGCCACCGGCATTCCGCTGCGGCCGATCTATCACATGGCCGGCTTTCAGGGCGAAGAGCCGCTGCCGGTGTTCGAGATTCGCGATGAGTTCGGCAGCGAAACCGACATGCTCATTCGCAGCAACGAGCAGGGCGCCGCGCTGGCGCGTGCGCTGGGCGAGCGGTCCGCCGTGTTGATGCGCGGACACGGCGCCACGATCGTCGGACGGTCGGTTTCGCAAGCCGTGCTGTTTGCGGTGTACGCCGTCATCAACGCGCGGATCGTGATGCAGGCGCTGGCGGCCGGCGCTACTCCCACCTACATCAACGCCGCCGAGGGGCGCGGCATCGCGCGGATCTTGGGCGACGGCGGCCGGGCCTGGGAGTATCTCGGGCGCCTTGCCGGCGCGACCGGTGACTAGCGAGGGGAGACACCATGCCGACCTACGTCGATGCGCAACGCGGACTGATCAGCCGTGAGATCTTCGTGGACGAAGAGGTGTACCGGCTCGAGCAAGAGCGCATCTTTTGCAAGCAGTGGCTGTTCATCGGGCACGCCAGCCAGGT
>JBEKXE010000099.1:0-16846 GCA_049512335.1 Candidatus Lustribacter sp. | reverse complement strand
GTAAACATCGTCGCCCCGGACTTCAACGTCAAAGGTCGCGATTCGCCGTCGTCCCGGGCGCATCGTGCCGTCGCATAGGCTGAAGCGCCAGCCGTGGAGCGGGCATGAGACCAACTTCTCTTCCTTGTCGATGTTTCCGTCGTGCAACGGCCCGCCGAGATGCGGGCACACGTCGTCCACCGCGTAAATCGTGCCCTCGATGTTGAAGAAGGCGATGAGGTATTCGTCGACCATTTCCACTCGGGCCATTCCCGGCGGTAATTGCTCGAGCGAGAAGACGCGGGTCATTTTCCCCTTTTCATCGAACAATGTTAAAACGTAATTTTGTTATAAGTTTTTAGACTCTCGCCGCGAATGGACCTCCCATGATGTTGACCGAAATGCTCCGGGAAACACCGGTCGATCCGATCGCCTTTGAGGTGATCCGTCATCGACTGCACGGGATCACTTCCGAGCAGGCGGCTCGGCTGATGGCGATCTCCGGATCGAAGCAAGTGACCGAGATGTCCGACTTCAACGTCGGACTCTATCTGGCGGATGGTTCGGTTGCGGCGATGGGGCACACGTCGTTGCACCATTCGGTTTGCATGGCTCAGATGGTGCGCGCCGTGATCGAGGATTGTGAGGGCGACCCGGGGATCGGCGAAGGCGACATGTTCATCGTCAACGATCCCTGGAAGGGCAACATGCATGCGCCGGATATCGCGATGCTGGCGCCTTTGCACGTCGACGGCAAACTCGCGCTGTGGGCGGGCGCCATCATGCACATGTCGGACATCGGCGGCATGGCCGAAGGCAGCCTCGTGCAGAACGCGACCGAGTGCTATCAGGAAGGCTTGCAGCTTCCGCCGATCAAGCTCATCGAAGGCGGTCGCGTCCGTTCCGACTTGATGCAAATGCTCGTCCGAAACGGGCGTCATCCGGGGACCATGCTGCTCGATCTCAAAGGCCTGATCGCCGCCAACAACGCTGCCCGCCAAGGGCTCGAAGGCCTGGTCCGCCGCTACGACATCGAGACGCTGCAACTCGTCATGCAGCGGCTGATCAAGCTGTCGGAGCACCGGCTCCGCCAGCGCATCGCCCAATTGCCCGACGCAATTACGACCGGTTCGGGGTACATGGAGTACGACGACGCGTCGAAGGAAGTGCCGGAAGTGCACGTCGAGCTGCACAAGGACGGCGACGGGATGCGGTTCGACTTCTCGCGGTCGTCGGCGCAGGTTTCGAGCGCGATCAATTGCACGCTCGGTGGGCTCAAAGCCGGCGTCGCGGCGGCGCTGCTCCCAACGCTCGCGTTCGGCATCCCGTGGAACGAAGGGCTCTTCTACCCGCTCGAGATCGTCTGTCCGGAAGGTCGCATCTGCAACGCCAAGCGCCCCGCGGCGGTGAGCGGGAACATTGCCGGCGCCGTTTGGGAGGCGCAGCTTTCGACCCTGATCGCGCTCTCGCGGTTGGCGGCGTGCTCGGAGACGCTCGCAGGTGAAGCGCAGGCGTCGATGTGCGGACGGCCGCGGGCGCTGGCGTTCTTCGGCACGAACCAACACGGCGAGCGCTACCGCGGACGAACGTTCGACGTCATCGCCTCGGGCGGGGGCGCATATGCCGATCACGACGGCGTCTCGACGCAGGGGCATCACGGATCGCAGCGCGCGCTCATCAGCAATGCCGAGTCGATCGAGCTCGATTACCCGATCCTGTACCTGCAGCGCGGCTGGGCGACCGATAGCGGGGGCGCCGGCCGTCAGCGCGGCGGGTTGAGTCTGCTCGGCGTTTACGCGCCGCACAAGGTCGAGTCGACGTTTCAATACATCAATCTCGAATGGAAAACGCCGGACGCCATGGGCATCTTCGGCGGCTATCCCGGGGCGCAGACCGGTCACGATCTCGTCCGTCAAAGCGACCTGCGAGCGCAGTTCCAACGCGGTCACATGCCGGACTTCGACGAGCTCGACGGCGAGCGGATCGAGCCGGCGCGGCGCTCGATGAACCTCAAGCTCGGACCGGCCGACGTCGTCCGTGCCAATCCGCCGGCCGGTGCCGGTTGGGGCGATCCGCTCGATCGCCCGCCGGCCGACGTTGCGCGCGATCTCCAAGAGAAGGCGATCTCACCTGACGCGGGCGCGCGGCTCTATGGTTGCGTTCTCAGGGCCGACGGGACCATCGACGCTGCCGCTTCGGACGCCGCACGCGCACGGGTGCGTCAAACGCGTACGGCGTGGCCGCGCCTCAAGACGCGTTCGATCGCGCCCTCCGGAACGCTTACGCGCGTCGCACCGCTCGGTGATCGCATGGCGGTCGTGAAGGACGCGAACGGCGAGTACTGGACGCGGTGCGAATGCGACTACGTGTTCGCGCCGGCCGATGAGAACTGGCGGGAATACGCGTCGCGCAACCGCATCGCTGCTGCCGATCTCGGGATCGGCTTGAAGATCAACGACGCAATGGAAGCACGCGCCTATGCGTGCCCCGGCTGCGGACGACTCCACGCCGTCGACATTTGCCGCACGGAGAGTGCCGATCCGCACGACATCCGGCTCGTCTTCCGATAAACAGGGGTTCTGCCATGCACCATCATCACAGCCGCAAAAGCGCGATCGCCCGGCTTGCCGCGTTGCCGATCGCCGTTGCCGCACTCGGGACGCCGCAGGCTGCGCGCGCGGCTTTGGGGCGCTTGCACCTCGGCATCCTGAACTTCGACCCGTCGACGCCGGCCGTCTACGCGCAGGCTGCCGGATTGTTTGCCGCGGCCGGGCTCGACGTCACGATCGAGGTGATCGGGAGCGGCGCCGCGGTGGCCGCTGCGGTGATCGGCGGCTCGGTCGATATCGGCTTGTCGAGCCTCTTCGCGTTGTTGAGTGCGCACGAGCATGCCGTCCCGCTGACGCTGGTCGCGGGCGCGGCGATCTACGATACCGCCGCTCCGCCGGTTAGCGGTCTCATCGTCAAGGCGAACTCACCGTATCAGCGGCCGGCGGATCTCGACGGCAAGATCATCTCCGTTGCGGCGCTCAACGATGAGATGCTCGTAAATATCCGGTCGTGGGTCGACAAGACCGGCGGCCGTTCGGAGACGATTGCGTTCGTCGAGTTGACCGGACCCGGCGTCGGCGCGGCCCTCGACTCCGGCCGCATCGACGCCGCCGGCATCGGGAATCCGGTCAAGGCCAGTCTCATGGAAACCGGCAAATACCGTACGCTTGGCGATCCGTCACAAGGCATCGCGTCGCATTACCTCACCGCGGCTTGGATTGCGACCCCCGATTACGCGCAGAAGAACGGGGCGATCGTCAAAACATTCGCCAGCGTTTTGGGCAAAGCGGCCGCGTATAGCAACGCGCATCCGCAAGTCACGGCGCCGATGCTGGCGAAGTATACGGGCGTCGACCCGGCGATGATCGCGCGGATGCCGCGCTCGCATTACGAGGCGAACCTCTCGCCGCGCGATATTCAGCCGGTCATCGACGCGTCGGCGAAGTATCAGATCATCCCGAGCAGCTTCCCGGCGCACGAGATCATCTATGGGTGAGCCGTTTCGGCTCCTCTACCGCGACCTCGACCGTTTGCCGTATCTGCTGGCGGTTGCCGCTGCGGCGGCCCGGAGCGGCATGACGCTCGAGCTCGTGCGACACCACCAGGTCGGCAGCGAGGACTGGGGCGAGAAGCTTCGGCGCGGCGAGGTCGACGCGATCGGGGAAAACTATTGGGCGCTCGTGCGCTATCGCTTTGCCGGGGATCCGTTCCTGACGGTCGCGTCCGCGACCCACGCGTGGCGTGACGCACTGCTCGTGCGGCCGGGAATCACGTCGCTTGCGGATCTGCGCGGCAAGCGCTTCGCTACGCGTGCCGCCGGTCCGCAGATTTGGTTTCCGCAAGTGTACTTTCGCCAAGCGGGTCTGCTGGACGAGATCGAGATCGTGCAGGTTCCGGAAGCGGAGACGGGACGCTGGGGGCACTGGAAACGCGTCGCCGATGGTGACTGCGCCGGCTGCTTCATGTCGCGCTTATACATTGACGACGCGCTTGCGGCGGGCTTGCGCGAGTTGCCCTACGCGCCGTGGCCGTTCGAAGGCGGTCACGTGTGTCCGACCGTGACCGAAGACGTCGTCGCCCGCCGCGGCGAGGACGTGCAAACGCTCGTCACCGCGATGTTCGAGGCGTGTCGCGACACCTCGAATCAGCCGCCGAACCTCTTGCCGTACACGCAAGCGGCGGTCGACGATCTCCGCAGCTACTCGCCGCTGGCGACCGGCGCCGAGATCGCGCGGCTCAACGAACGGTTGGCCGCGGAGATCGCGCCGTCTCCGGTACCGCGGATCGCGGGCGTCGTGAACGCGCTGGAGATCGTCACGACCCGCTTTCCGGAGCTCGCGGGACACGACCCGCTCATCATGTGGGATCTCTCGTTTGCGCGCGCGGCAATGCGGAAGGTATCCGACGCCACGAGTCCAAATCTCAACTACTGAAATTCGATTTTAATATCCTGCGGAAGGGAGGGCCCCGTGAAGGCTGGATTTCGCATCTGGGACGCAGACACGCACGTGCGTCCGACGCTCGAAACGATCGAACCGTACTATGACGCGGCCCTGCGCGAACGCGTCGGTGAGCTGGAAGACTACAAAGATGAGGTGATGGGCACCGAGCGCGTCACGCGCAAGGTCGGCAATCACGATTACGCCTTTCCGGGCTACCTCGTTTTCCGGCGCACGTTGGGCTACGACGTCCGCGATTCGGTGCCGCAGCGCGGCAGCGGTAAGAAATTCATGGGTACCGCGGCGCCGAGCCCGAACACGGAAGACGACGATCCGGCCGCGCGTCTACGCGATATGGATCGCGAAGGCGTCGACGTGCAGTTGCTCGTGCCCGGTCAGCCCAATCCGGCGATGCTGAGCGACATCGAGTTGCAGCTCGGATTCGTTCGCGCGTACAACCGGTACGTCGCCGATTTCGCCTCGAGCGCGCCGACCCGCCTGAAAGCGCTGTTACCGGTGCTCGGCAACGCACCCGAAGCGTGTGCGGAAGAGATTCGCCGGTACGCGGGGCAGCGCTGGATGGCCGGCGTCTGGCCGGTTGTCGGTAACGAGCTGCCGTTGGATCATCCGTCGCTCGCGCCGATTTGGAAAGCGTGCGACGAGGCCGGCCTCGCCGTCGTTCATCATTCGCTCTCGAACACCGCACCGTATTTTCCGGGGTATCGCGATTTGTGGGACAGTCGCACCCTCGGACGGGCGGCCTCGCATCCGTGGGGCGCTATGCGCGCGGTCGGCGCCTTCCTCGGGGGCGGCCTGCTCGAAAAGTATCAGAACCTGCGCTTCGGCATCCTCGAGTGCGGCTGCGGCTGGTTGCCGTTCTGGGCGCGCCGTGTGGACGATCAGATCGAGTACATCGGCGGCGCCGCCCCGCTGAAGGAGACGGTCGAGGAGCAGATGCGCGGCGGCCGCTTCTTTGCGAGCCTCGAGATGGCGGAGAAGGAAGACATGGTCAAGATGGTCGTCGACTTTCTCGGCGACGGCGTGCTGATGTACGCGTCGGACTATCCGCATCCGGAGTGCCGTTTTCCCGAATCGGTCGACACGTTTCTCGGTTGGTCGACGATATCGGAGAGCTTGAAGCACAAGCTGCTGTGGGAGAACGCCGTCAAGTTCTATGGCGAGCCTTAGCACCACGTGCCATCGCCGGTAGCGGTGCCGCTCTTGCGCGTACTTGGCGTCGCGGCGCTCGCGGTGGCGATGTGCTGCCCGTCCACCGCTGCGCGAGCGCAGAACGAGCCCTATGACGTCAACGTCATCCTTCCGCTGACGGGCGTAGGAGCGTTCATCGGTCAAACGCAAGCCGCGGCGTTCAAAGTCGTCGAAAAGCGCATCAACGCGACGGGCGGCATTGACGGCCGGCCCGTGCGCTTCGTCGAAGCCGACAATCAGTCGGACCCGCAGGTCGATGTTCAGCTCACCGGCGCGTTGATCGCCAAGCACGTCCCCGTGATCGTCGACGGCGGCCCGGCCACCGATTGCAACGCTGCGGCCCCCCTGTACGCTCGCGGTCCGCTGATGTACTGCCTTTCCCCGGCATTCTATCCGGAAAAGGACGGCTACGCGTTTGCCGGTGGCGTTACGTCGCGCGACGGTCTGCGCGCGATCGTGAACTACCTGCGCGGGAAGGGCTGGACGCGCATCGCCATCTTGACCCTGACCGACGTTGCCGGTCAAGAAGCCGACCAAGCGCTGCACGATTTACTCGCACTCCCCGTAAACCGCGCGTTCAACGTCGTCGGCTGGGAGCATTACGCACCGCGGGACTTGAGCGTCACGACGCAACTTGCAAAGCTCAGAGCCGGAAATCCCCAGGCACTGATCGGATGGGCGACGGGCACGCCGGTCGGGACAATGTTTCACGGCCTCGTCGATGCCGCATGGGACGTCCCGTTCATGGGCAGCAACGCCAACCAGCAGGCCGGCTCGCTCGTTCAGCTTGCGTCCGTTCTGCCGCGCGATTATTACATGTTCTCTTTGCCGTGGGCGGCATATTCGCGCATGAAGGACGGCGTGCTCAAAGCGGCGACGGGCGCGTATCTGGACGCATTGCACGACGGTGGGCTCCAACCGGACGGCGGCAACGCCATGGTCTGGGACTCGATGATGATCGTCACAAGCGCGTTGCGCAAGCTCGGCACGCAAGCCACCGCCGATCAACTGAAAGGGTACATCTCCGGTTTGCATAACTTCGACGGAGCCGGCGGGTCGTTCAATTTTACCTCCGGGAATCAGCGGGGGCTAGGACCTGAAAACTGCATTGTGGTGCGTTGGGATCGCGCGACGGGCGCATGGATTCCGGTAAGCGGACCGGACGGCTCGACGCTGCCGTCCTGATTGCCGGCGGAGGCCCGGTGGGTCTGGCCCTCGCGGGCGAATTGGGCCGACGCGGCATTTCTTGCATCCTCGTCGAGCAGGGTGACGGAACGATCGTGCATCCGCGTGCCAGCGCCCACAACGCGCGCACGATGGAATTTTTCCGGCGTTGGGGCATCGCCGAAGCCGTTCGCAAAGCCGGCGTACCGGCCGACTTTCCGCATACCGTCTTGTACCTCACGAGCCTGACGGGATTCGAGATCGCGCGGATCGAGCGCCGCCACCACGGCGGGGGGGCTCCGACTTCGACGAGCCCCGAGCGGCCGCAGCGGTGCAATCAGTTGTGGCTCGATCCGATCCTGCGCGACCTCGCGGCGAGTTTCAATAGCGTCGCCCTGCGTTATCGCACGCGCCTGGAGTCCTTTATCGAAGAGGACGATCATATCGTCGCCACGGTGCACGACCGCGATCGCGACGAGCGGCAAACGATCAGTGCTTCGTATTTGGTTGATTGTTCCGGTGGCAACAGCCGGATTCGCCGGTCGCTGGGCATCGAGATGGACGGCGACCCGACCGTCGACTACAATGTGAGCATTTTCTTCCGCATCCCCGAATTATGGTCGTACCACGACAAGGGCAAAGCCGCACTGCATTTCATCGTCGACAAGAACGGCATTCATCGCAACCTCGTGCAACTCGACGGGCGCGTGCTGTGGCGACTAGGTGTAACGGATAAAGACGCCTACGATAATCCCGATGCGGTCGACGTTCCCGCGCTGATGGCGGAGGTCGTCGGCAAGGTCGTCCCCTACGAGCTGATCGGGGTCCGGCGCTGGGTCACGCATGACTTGGTTGCCCAGCACTATCGCCAGGGGCGCGTGTTCTTGGCGGGCGACGCCGCGCACTTGAACTCACCGGCCGGAGGATTCGGGCTCAACACGGCAATGGGCGATGTGATCGATCTCGGTTGGAAACTTGCGGCCGTCCTCGAGGGCTGGGGTCATCCCGATTTGCTCGATTCCTACGAAACCGAACGCCGCCCAATTGCCATTCGCAACGTGGGACAGGCGACGCAAAACCACTTGCGGGACCGCCGCCGCAAGACGCATCCGGAGATCGCGGACGACAGCACGAGCGGTGCGCGCGCGCGGCGCGAGCTCGGTGAGGAAATCGTACGCACGCAGACGCAGGCGTACATCACGGACGGGACGGCGCTCGGCTACCGCTACGATCCGTCGCTGATTTGTTGGGATGACGGCTCCAATCCGGTCGACGACACCATCAGCGAATATCGGGCCACGAGCGCGCCCGGTTCGCGCGCACCGCACGCGTGGTTGTCGCAAACGCAGTCGACGCTCGACCTTTTCGGAACGGGGTTCGTGCTGCTGCGATTCGGAGACGAAGCTCCCGATACTACTGCGCTGGAGCGCGAGTTCGCCGGCGCCGGCATTCCGTTGGCAACGCACGTGATCCGTGATCCTGCCGTCGCTGAGCTCTACGAGCGGCGGCTCGTGCTGGTGCGGCCCGACGGCCACGTCGCGTGGCGCTCGGATGAAGTCGCATCCGATCCGCGTGCACTGGTGGATCGCGTTCGCGGAGCATCCATGAGAGAAGTCGCCGGCTGACTACTTTCGCGAGTCGTTTGCAATCGTCGAACGGGCTGAAGACGGCTACAAGCACGTGCGATCGATCGAGCACCACTTCAAATGCTACGGTGGCTACAGCCCGAGCTCGAACAGACCAGGCTGAATGTTCGGGCGTTTACAGCGCCGGACGATCACCGCGCGATTCGATCGCCTCTACGCGCCGAGCTAGCCAATCGAAGCGCTCATCAACACTGTCGAAGCGGCGATTCATGGCCTGACGAAGCCCGTCGATCTTGGAGTCGAGCTTCTTGTCCAGATCGGTGATCTTCGTTTCCATGCTCCCCAATAGCGCGTCGGCTTTTGCGAAGCCGCCGGCCGTCGCGTCTTGTAAAGAGAGAATCGCGGCCATAAGATCGCCGCTCGAATAGTCCTTCATCTGGTCATTCTCTCAGTCGGGTATTGCCACGATGTTGCCGGCCCAAATGCCGACCGTTAGGCGCCAAGACCTTCGATACCCGCCTCGCGGCTCGTACCCGTCCGCCGAGTTGGTCGCGCCGTGAACGTAGTTCCGCGCGAATCGAAGCGCTCATCGATGCTGGAGGAGAAGTTCGAGGGCGGCGCGCTCGCCCTTGTAGCGCTCGCGAAAGACGCGGCGCCACTGCAGGCCGCCGCGATCGTTGTTGATACTCAACTCTTGCCAGCCGCCTTCGCGCGGCAGATTTTCCTCGAGCGCTTCGAGGCCTTCGAGGTCCTCGATGAGCACGGAGGTTTGGCCCGCAACGGCGCTTTGGTCGACCCACGCCGGGCGCGGCGTCTTCGTCTTGCGCACGATCACCCAGAAGTCGTGCGTGCTATGCTTCGTCTCGGGCGTGAGTGCGTAGATCACCTTGCTGAAGAAGGCTGCCTCGTCGGCAGCACCGACCGGGGCCACGCGCACGTGTAGCGTGTAAAGCGCGGGGACGTCGTACTCGATATCTTGCCAGCGATCGATGTTCGACGTGATGCCGGTGCTCTGCCGGTAGAACGGCGGCACGGGCACGTTCTCCATGTGCCGGAAGCAGCGCACGATGTTGCCTTCGACTTCGGTGCGGATCGGCGTTTCGGCGACGTCCATGCTGCCGATGGTGCCGGCGTGGATGAACGTCTCGTGGGAGAGATCCATCAGGTTGTCGATCAAGAGCGGGTGTCGTGCCCGAATCGTGCGCATGTCCTTGATCAACGACCACTCGCCGTCGTAGGTCGTATGGTGATCGGGAATCCGGTTCGGATCGGCGTCGGCCGGATCGCCCATCCAGATCCAGATGTACGGGCCGCTCTCGACGAGCGGATACGTCTTGACGCGAGCGCTCTTCGGCACGTTGTCTTGACCCGGCACCCACGTGCACACACCGTCACCGCCGAACTTGAAGCCGTGATAGCCGCAGACGATGCTATCGCCTTCGATCGTGCCCCGTGACAGCGGGTAGGCGCGATGGACGCAGCGATCGGACATCGCGACGGGCGCGCCATCTTGTTTGCGGTACAGGACGACCGGTTCTTCGAGGAAGATCCGGCGCAACGGCTTGCGGGTAACCTCCTCGCCCCATGCGGCCACGTACCACGCCTCGAAGATGAACTCGTCGGGCAGATTGGCGCGGGGATTGAACTGTAAGCGGGATTCCGGCAATGCCATGATGTCGTTCCTCGGTTAGCCAATCGAAGCGCTCATCCCCCGCTCGTCCGCCAGGATCGCCCGTACCTCAACCAGGAGCTATCGAAGACTGTGGAATTAGCCTTCGCCTCGGCCCGAGAAATTGCTCGGCGCATCCGGAATCACGAGCTTGGATGTGTTGAAGCACTCGATTATTTCATCGGTCGGGTCGAGCGCTACGACCCGCTAATAAACGCCGTTGTCGTGCACGATTTCGATCGGGCCCGTGAACGGGCACGGAGCTTGGATCGCCGTCGCACCGAATCGGATCCGCCCGGACCGTTGCACGGGGTTCCGATGACGGTCAAAGAGTGCTTTCAGTTGACGGGAACGCCGACGACCTTTGGGGTGACGGCGTACCGCGACAATATTGCGCGCGCCAACGCCGTAGCCGTCGATCGGCTGCTGTATGCGGGCGCGAACATTTTCGGCAAGACGAACGTTCCGCCGTGGCTCGCCGACGGACAGAGCGCGAATCCGATCTACGGCCGAACGAACAATCCGTGGTCGCTCGACCGCACCCCCGGCGGGTCGTCGGGCGGTTCGGCAGCGGCGTTGGCAGCCGGCCTGACCGGTCTCGAGCTTGGTAGCGACATCGCTTCTTCGATCCGCAATCCGGCGCACTACTGCGGCGTCTTCGGTCACAAAACCACGTGGGGCATCGCATCCCCGTATCGGAAGTCGCTCGCGGAAAGCGCGCCGCCGGACGACATCTCCGTTATCGGGCCGCTCGCGCGCAGCGCCGGCGACCTCGAACTTGCGCTGTCGATCGTTGCCGGGCCCGACGAAGCGGTGCCGTCGAACGTTCGGATCGGTCTGCCCGTCGAATCGCGCACGCGCCTGGCCGAGTTTCGCGTTGCCTTCGCCTATGACGACGCGTTCGCTCCGGTTGACGACGAAGTCAGCGCTCCGTTACGCGCACTGGCCGATGCGTTGCGAGAAGCCGGCGCCGACGTCCGGGAAGCGCGCCCGGACCTCGACAGCGAGTACTGCTATCGCGTGTACATGACCCTCATGCGGGCAGCGAGTGCCGGACGCGCGAGCGACGGCGAATTTGCGCAGTTGCAAGAGCAGGCCGCAACGGTCAGCACGAGCGCGTCCGATATGCGCAGCACGGCGCTGCGCGGCGCGACCTTGACGCATCGGGACTGGCTGCGCCTCAACGGCGAGCGGCGCGGCATACAAGATCGCTGGCGTGCCTTCTTTGAAGACGTCGACGTGTTTCTGTGCCCGCCGCTCGCGACCGCCGCCCATCTGCATATGCCTGAGGAGCCCGCGCGTCGCGCGCTCACCATCAACGGTAAGCAGGTACCGTACGGCAGGCAACTCTTTTGGGCCGGACATTCCGGCGTTGCGTATCTCCCGGCCACGGTCGCCCCGCTCGGTAGAACGCCCGGCGGACTCCCGACCGGCGTGCAGATCGTGGGACCGCAGTATCACGATTTGCGCTGCATCCGGTTTGCGCAGTTGCTCGAACAACACTACCGCGCATTCGAACCCCCACCGGGGTTCGACTAGGTGTACTTCAGCGTAGCAACGACGGGGCTGATGATGTCGCGTGCGCTGAAGCTCTTGTCGATCAGCCCGAACTTCGCCGAGGCGTCGATGACCGGCTGAATCATGGCGGGATCGAGGCGGTCGGCGAAAAACGCGCGCTGCGCGTGCTGCACGGCGGAAAGCTCCACGTTTGCCGCTTCGCTCAACCACACGGCGGTTTGGTCGTGATGGGCGTTGGCGAAGACGTTGGCATCGTGATGCGCCCGCGCCAGCCGAACGATCGCATCGCGATTGGCCGCAATCACATCCGGCAGCGCGAAGAATCCGGAGATCAGGAATGAGGGCGCGATCACGTCGTACGGCTTGCCGAGAACGCGCCCGACCCCGCTCGCGACGAGCTCGCTCACGCGCGGTTCCGAGACCCCGGCCGCGTCGATGCGGCCGGCTTGCAGCGCCGCCGGCGTCGCCGACGGCGGGAGCTCGATCTGGTGAACGGTCTTGGAATCGCCGCCGTTCTGATCGATCCAGGCGAGCGTGGTCGTCGACAAGAGGTCGTGCAAGGCGGGCGACGCAATCGTCTTGCCGTTGAGGTCGGCCGCCCTGCGGATCGGACCGTCCGCACGCACGAGCAACACGTCGGACGGATGGTCGGAAATATAGACGGAGGCCGGCGTCACGAGCTGGAACGGCACGCCCTTCGTGTGGGCCGCGATGACGCCCGGCAACGACGACGAGCCGATCTGCAGCGAGCCGCCCACGACGGCGGCCGAGACCGCCGCGCCGCTGCTCATCGTGACCAGTTGGACGTCGAGTCCGTATTTGCGGTAGAACCCGGCGCGCTCCGCGACGACCGGCGTCATGCCGGAATCGATCGGCGCGTTGGCGACGGTCAGCTGCAGAGCTTGCGCCCAAGCGGCGCGCGGCAGCGCCGTCGCCGATGCCGCGATACCGGCGAGGAACGGCGAACGTCTCATACTCTTGCGATCACGTCGGCCGGCGCGACGCGCTTGGCGACGGCCTTGTACTGGTAGGCGAGGTCCAACACGTTTTGCAGCATGGCCGGGGTAAGTGACGTGGCGTACGGAGCTCGGCTCATCGTTTTGAGCACCTGCGGGTCGAGCTTGGCGTACTTGGCCAGAATTGCCGCGCTCTCGTCGCCGTGCGCGTTGGCCCAACGGGCCACGTCGTAGATCGCGCCGACGAAGCGACGCGCCGTGTCGCGATTGCTCTGCAGCCAGTCGGAGCGGCAGAACCAGCCGGCGATCATGAAGTTGGGTCCGAAGACGCTGTACATCGGCGGAAGAAGGACCCGCACGCTCCCCGCCTGTTTCGCGACGCTCAGCGCCGGCTCGACGATCGGCGCGGCGTCGACGACCCCGCGCTGCAAGGAAGGACCCATTTGGGCGAAGGGAATTTCAACGAAGCGTGCCTTGCTCGAGTCACCGCCGGCGCGATCGATCCACGCCTTGATCGCGACGACGTTGATGTCGGCCAACGACGACGTGGCGATCGTCTTGCCGTCGAAGTCCTTACCGGTGTGGATCGGTGAGTCGGGCGAAACGCACAACGAGCCCTCGTCGAAGTTGATCAGGGCGCCGGCGCAGATGTAGACGAACGGAATGCCGTGCTCGACAGCGGCGAGCAACGGCAATGGATTGGTGATGCCGATGTCGGCCGCGCCCGCGGCGACGGCGGTCGTGATCGCAGCGCCGCTCCCGAGGATCTGCAAGTCGACGTTGAGTCCGGCTTTGGTGAACATGCCTTCATCGACGCCGTACAGTGCCTCGGCGTAGGAGTCACTGGCCGTTGCGGCGACCCGCAGCGGGGCGCTCTGCGCGAGTGCGCGATCCGGTCGCGCGGCAGCCAGCGCGACGGCAGTCGTTCCAAGGAATTGCCGGCGTTGCATAGCGCGCCTCCTCTTGTTGCCGAGAAAATTTCCTCCGGGTAGGTTGAAAATTCCTTGAAATCGAGATATCTTTCGGACATGTTTTGTTCGACGTACCGTCGCGCGGCGCTCAGTGCGCTTGCTGCGATCTGTCTGGCGGTGACGGCGGCCGGCGGCGCCGGTGCCGCGCCCGAACCGGTGCCCCTGACGGCGATCTTGCCGCTCACCGGAACCTTCGCGTTCGCGGGGCAATCGCAGCGCGACGGTCTCGAAGTACTCGCCGATTACATCAACAAGACCGGCGGCATCCAAGGCCGCCCGCTGCAAATGAAGTTCTTCGACGATCAGTCGAGCCCGCAGATTTCGGTGCAGCTCGTGAACAATGTCATTGCCGGCGGAGCGCAACTCTTGCTGGGAGGGGCGGGGGCGGCGCAATGCCGTGCCACCGCGCCGCTGGTCGCGCAGACCGGTCCGGTGCTGTACTGCATCAGCCCGGCCGTTAAGCCTGATGCCGGCAGCTATGTGTTCTCGTCGGGAGTGCAGCCGCGCGACGAGCTGATGGCGGCGTTGCACTTTTTCCGCGACAAGGGCTGGACGAAGATCGCCTTCCTCGCCACCAACGATGCATCGGGACAGGAAGCGGACGATAATTTCAACGCGATCGTCAAATTGCCCGAAAACGCAGCGATCCATGTGGTCGCTTACGAGCACTATGCTCCAAGCGACATCAACGTTGGCGCACAGATTGCAAGAATCAAGGCCGCGCAGCCGGACGCGCTCGTCATCTGGGCAGCCGGTCAGCCGATCGCGACCGCGTTCCACGGCATGCACGACGCCGGGCTCGACGTGCCCGTGATCACGAGCTTCGCCATGCAGGAATACTCGGCGATGGATCAGTTTGCCAGCATTCTGCCGACGCACCTGTACTTCGCGTCGAGCAAGTGGCCGGCGTACGACATCATGACGCCCGGACCCGTAAGGGATCAGCTGGCAACGTTCTTCGCGGCGTTCAAGGCGAAGAACATCCAGCCCGACGCGGGCGAGCAACTGGCGTGGGATCCGGGTTTGATCCTGATCGACAGCTTGCGCAAACTCGGTGCGAACGCGAAGGCGGCGCAGATTCGCGCGTACATCGAGTCGCAGCACGCGCTCGCCGGGACGAGCGGCATTTACGATTTCTCGACCGGCGACCAGCGCGGGCTCGGCCTGAATGATGTCGTCCTTAGCGAGTGGACCCCGGCCAAGCGCGCCTGGATCGCGGTTTCCGACGCCGGCGGAGCGGCGTTGCGGCCCAACGAGAAGATCAGCGGCCGTTAGCATGGAGCCCGACCGGGCCAACATCCTGATCCCGGCCTCGCATATCGCGCAGAGCCTGCAAGACTTTTCCGGCGAGTACGACGTCGACAGCATTCAGGTGTTCCACGCCGTGCGGGCTCTTGCACAGCGCATGAACGACGCAACCACCGAGTGGCTGGCGCCGTTCGACCTCTCGGCGCCGCGGTTCAATTACCTTGCCGTTCTGTATGCCAACCGCGAACGCGGCCTCTCGCCCAACGAGCTGGGCGCGCTGGTTCATACGGTGAGCGGTACCGTGACCTCAATGGTCGACTCGCTGGTGCGGATGGGGCTGGCCTCGCGCAACGAGCATCCGACCGATGGCCGGAGCTCCGTGGTATCCCTCACGCGCAAGGGCGAGCGGACGTTCGAGACTGCTGCGCGGACCCACCACGCGAACGTTTCCCGAACGATCGGAGCATTACGTCCGGCCGAGGCCAAGCGCTTGTTACGCTCGCTCTTGACGCTCGGCAACGCGCTCGTCACAGATCGCAAGCCGAGGCGAAGCGGTTAAGTCGAGCCCTTCAACGGAGCTCCGCCGGGAGCGCTCACGCCGTACCAGGTTCCTTTCGCCGCGTCCCAACGCAGCACGGTCGCCGTGTTGACGCCGAGACCGCGCTGCGGATACGTGCGGAAATCGTACGGTCCGTTTGCACCGACCCAATTACGGATGCCCGCGATGTAGTCGCGAAGCTGCGTGGCCGTTGCGTCGGGTCCGAGCTTGCGCAAGGCGTCGACGACGATCAAGGCCGGATCGTACGCCGTCGCTTGCACTTCGGGGCGGACGCCGAGCTGGGAGAGTGCGGCATCGTACGCGTCGACCGCTCGTTTCGTGGCGCGGTCCTGCACTTGGTCCGGTTCCATCGAAGGCACGCCGGCGAAGTAGAGCTCCTTCGGGAGGATTTGCGCGAACTGGGCCATCTGCGCATAGGTGGCATTCGCCTGCGACGTCAGCACCGGCACCTGATACGACGCGTCGTTGATGGCGCGGAAGACGGTTCCGATCGCCGTGCCGCTCGCCCAGGCGATGACCATTTGCGGGTTGCGGGCCTGGATGTGCGCGATCTGCGCCGCGACGCTGACGTCGGTGAGGTTGAAATGCTGCTGGTCGACGATTTGCAGGGCCTGGTTTCCCGGCTCGGCCAGCGCCGCGGCGATCGACTTGTCCGCATCTTGCCCGGTAGCGTCGGTCGGATTGATCGTCGCGATGCGGGTCCAGCCACGCTGGCGCGCGTAGCGGATCGCGACGAGAACCGTATCGCTTGCGGCTGCGCCGCCGGAGAACACGAAGCTTCCCGGATCGGGATGCAGAGCGGGCGAGAGGCAGTACAGCACGGGCCCGTTTTTCATGAGCGGCACCATCGCCAAGCAATTCGCCACGAGCGCCGATCCCATGATGACGGCAACGTGTTTTGCGATGAGATCGTTGGCGAGCTGGACGTCGTTCTGCGGGTTGGACTGATCGTCGGCCACGACGAACTTGACCGGTCGACCGCCAATGCCGCCGGACTTGTTGACGATGTTCTCGGCTGCCTTCAGACCTTCGGCCGAAGCTTTTCCAATGAATGCAGCTTGGCCGGTCAGCGGCAGAATGGCCTCGATCTCGACCGGGTCCGCGGCCGTCGACGACGTGGGCATCAGGGAGAGGACGAGCGTTACCGCGATGACCGAGCCAATCATTCGAATCATGTGCGCTTCACCTTCGTTTCTGTAGTATAGCGTGCGCCGGCGGAACCAATCGCGTCGACGGCACGAATCGCCTTTGCGGGCTCTTGGAGGAAAGCCAGCAGCGGAAGCCTCCCGCGCAAGTCACGCGCGTAGTCGGTCACGCTGTGCGAGATCATCGAGAACAGGGCCACGGGGATCCCCGGCTCGGCTGCCAGCATCTGATCGAGGCCGGCGAACATGGCTTCCTTGTGGGAACTTCCCGGACCGCGCAAGAGCTCGTCCTGTACCAGCACGACGTCGACGTTCGGATCGTTCCGAAACGCACGCAAGCACTCGAGGTACC
>JBEKXE010000098.1:0-16887 GCA_049512335.1 Candidatus Lustribacter sp. | reverse complement strand
AAACCTCGCCGTCGGCGACCGCGTGGTCGTCGAGGCATCGGTGCCGTGCGGCCGCTGCAAATATTGCGCCGGCGGCCTCTCACGCATCTGCTCCAACCAGCAGTACTACGGTTTCGGCCGAGGCTTCGCCGGCGCATTCGCCGAGGTTATGTATCTCGCACCGGGTTCGCTGATCACCAAGATATCGGAAAACGTTAGTCCCGCCGCGGCCATCGTCGCATCCTCGAGCCTCGCCAACGGCATCCGCTGGATGCGCACGGTCGGTGGCGCGGAAATTGGTAAGTCCGCGCTCGTGCAGGGCGTCGGCGCGCAAGGCCTCTCCGGGATCATCGCAGCGAAAGAATCCGGCGCATCGCCGATTATCGCCACCGGCATCACGGCGGATGCGCCCCGCTTCGCGCTCGCCCTGGAACTCGGTGCCGACGTCGTGATCGACGTTCAAAAGGAAGACGTCGTCGCCCGCGTTCGCGAGGTCACCAACGACGAACTCGTTTCCGTCATCCTCGACGTCAGTGGCAACCCGGATGCGATCGCGATGTCCGTGCACCTGATCCAACCCCAAGGTACGATCGTCTGCGCCAGCTCGATCGCTGAGAACAAGCCATCAACGATCACCACAAACCTCATCACCAACAAGGAAGTCCGCTTTCAAGGCGTCTTCACGCACCCAATCGAGAGCACCCGTCAAGCCATAAAGCTGGCCGAAACCAATAAATATCCGCTCGAGAAATTCATCTCGCACGACTTCAGCCTCGACGACGCCGAAAAAGCCGTCCGTTCAATCGGGCGGGAACTCTCCGAAATCGAACCGATAAAAGTGTCGATCACCCCCTAACACCGCCGCTGATGTTGACGCGCGCAGAAAATAAGCTCCTGTGCAGAGTCGGCCGCAAAAAGCCGATGGGTCAAATGCTGCGCCGCTACTGGCTTCCCGCTGCTTCCGGGGCACCGCCGCTTACACTAAGCGACCTCGACGACATTAGGAACGATCATGCTCGCACAAGCTGACAACGATATCATCACCCGCGTCACTCCAGGCACCCCGATGGGCGACCTCCTACGCCGCTACTGGATCCCGTTTCTCTTCAGCAACGAGGTTGTGACCGACGGCGCTCCCGAACGCGTGCGCTTGCTGGGCGAAGACCTGCTCGCCTTCCGCGACAGCGACGGCAGGATCGGCCTCATCGAAGAACAGTGCCCGCACCGCTGCGCATCGTTGTACTTCGGCCGCAACGAAGACTGCGGCATCCGCTGCCTTTATCACGGCTGGAAGTTCGACCGCAACGGCACCTGCGTCGATCTCCCAAGCGAACCACCGGAGAGCACTTTTCGCGACAAGATCCGCATCACGGCCTACCCATGCGTCGAACGTTCCGGCTTCGTATGGACCTACATGGGCCCCGGCGCGCCGCCTGCGCTCCCGGCTCTCGAATGGCTTGACCTCCCCGAAGACCATCACGTCGCCGGCAAGCGCGTCCAGCCGTCGAACTGGGTCCAGGCTATGGAAGGCGAGGTCGACCAAAGCCACGTCTCCTACGTGCACAGTTCCTCGAACGGAGCCACCAACGGCGTCACGAGCCGTCAAGTCGACGAGATCCGCGCCGCCGATAAACACCCGCGGTTCGAGGTCGTCGAAACGCCATATGGGACCTGCATCGGCTCCGGCCGCGAGACCCCCGAGGGCAAGAAGTATTGGCGCCTTACGCAACACCTGATGCCGTTCTACACGCTGACCGGCCCCTATGGCAAAAACCCGCGGCGCACCTGGCGCTCGTGGATCCCGATCGATGATACAAACACGCTCGTGATGGGCATGATCTTCCACCCGCTCCGCCCGATCACGGACCAAGAACGCAACGGCGCACTCACGAAGTCGAGCGTCTGGAACATCGCCCCCGAGCTACGTGCCCCCGCCACATCGCAGGCTTTCGGTAAATACCGTCCCATCGCGTCGATGGGCAACGACTTTCATCAAGACCGTGAAGTGCAACGCACTCAAACGTTCTCCGGCATCCCCGAATTCTGGGCCCAAGATGCCGCGATGCAAATCAGCATGGGACCGATCGCCAACCGCGAACGCGAGCACCTCGGGACGAGCGACCTCGGCATCATCGCCGTCCGGCGTCGCCTGCTCAACGCCGCAAAAGCACTGCGCGACCGCAACGAAGTCCCGCATGAGATCTCCCACCCGGAAGTGTACGCCGTACGCGGCGATGCAATTCTCATCGACACCGACGCATCATGGTTCGATTCGACGGCCGAACGTCGCGTCGTCGTCGCCGGCACGAACCCCGACTGTCCATAGCGCGTTGCTCGCCGATATAGAGATGGTGGACGGCCCGCGTAGGTGTGATCGTTAAACGGGTACTGGAACCTTTGGGTTGGCGGCGGCAAAAAGCGCCAACAACTCGTCGGCGTACGGATAGTACCGCGACTGCGTGCGCCGGAACAAGCTTGCGAAACCATCGTCGAACATGAGCTTCCCGCTCTCGACGTGCAGCTCGATGCGGTCAACCGGCGCGCGAATTACCCCCATCGGTTCCTCACCGCGCTCAATCTTTGCTAGCTCGCGGTCAAGAATTTTGCGGAAAAGGATGACGCCACGGTCCGTCCAGCCAAGCTTCTCCAACTCCCGTTTGGCAACGGGCCCTTGCGTTACCCAAGCCATCACGTCCTGCGCATCGAGCAATTCGAGGTTGAACGTACCATCGTCGAATTGGCACGGAACATCGAACAACGGAACTTCGTCGAGCATCTTCTGCGGAACGAAGGCGTGCTTCGGCGGCACGTAGGCCGTGTACCAGTAGTGCATCGTATGCGTATCGTCGACCGGAACGCGGATCTGGAAGGCGTACATCGTCCAGTACCCGCCGGCGCTCCCGACGGCGAGCAGATTCGGAAACATCACCGGGTGCCCGACCCGCCAATCATCGGCGTCCTCCGGCTGCCCTTCGTAGAGCCGGCGTTTGTAAATGCCGTATTCGAACTCCGCGAATGCGATGTTGACGTGATGGCGCGAGATCTTGTAGGTTGGTCTGATACCGTCGCGCTGCTCCTCGATCCACTCTTGCAGATGACCGTGCAGCCACTCGGTATGCACCGGATCCATCGAGTTTTCCATGATCTGAAGCCAGTTACAGGGAACCATCACTTGGCCGACCATGCGAATCATGCCCGGCGTGACGAACCCGTCGAGGCGCGGCAACTGGGGCGCCGGCAAGGGTCCCAGATACGCGAAGATCATGCCGCCGAGTTCTTCCACCGGATAGCCCGCGGTGCGCGTGCGTTCGGCAAACGTGCTGTCGGCCGGTTCGTTCGGCATCTGCAGACACTGCCCCGTGCCGTCGAATTTCCAGCCGTGGTACGGGCAGCGAATTCCATCGAGTTCGGGTATTCCGTATGCGAGCGACGCACGGCGGTGCGGACAGAACTCCGCAAGTAAGCCGAACCTGCCGCCGCGATCGCGGAAGAGCACGAGGTCCTCACCGAGCAGGCGGACGCGTTTGGTCCAAGCGCTCTTTAACTCTTCGCTGGCCGCGACCGGGTACCAGTAGCGCCGCAGCAATTCGCCCATCGGCGTGCCGCGGCTCGTTTGGCTGAGGCGCTCGTTCTCTTCTTTCGTGATCATCGCGAACTCCGATCTCCCGTGATAGACCCTTCGACGTCGCCCCGATATCCCTCTCGCAACCTCGTTGTCCACGCACGGTGCGTATAACGCAACCCACCCCCACGGCTCGATGCGAATCGCGCGAGCTATCCTGCTCGCCGAACCCCCGAACCGTGCCGAAGGCGAGATAACGGACAAAGGCTCGATCAACCAACGCCGCGCACTCACGCTGTGCGCGGACGCGATTACCCGGCTCCTTGTGACCCCCGACCACCCGCAGATCCTCCACTTCACCTAAGGCCGCGGCTACGCGCGCAGGGCATCGGCCAGCGCGGAGCGCGTGCGGTCATCGGCAGGCGTGTAGATCGTCATGCGCAGTGCGCCTGCGTCGCTCGGCGCGAAGCTCGTGTAGCTAAACCGCAGCCGCCCGGCCGGCGGCCGCTCAATTTCGATGAGGCCCGGAAAACGATCCGAGACCTCGTGGTCGTTCCACAGCAACGCGAACTTTGGGCTGATCTCGCGGCAGCGCGCGATGAGCGGCTCGAAGCGCGGGTCGTCGGGATGGCGCCCGTAGCTGGCGCGGAATTCGGCGACGATACGCCGGGCATGCCGTTCCCAGTCGACCACCTCGAGGCGCCGCCGTGGCTCGGCGAAAAAATCGTAGACGACGTTACGGGTATCGGCCGCCAAGGGACCGTAATCGATGAAGCCCTTCGCCGCCGCCGCATTCCACAGCAGCACGTCCCAGCAGTGATTCGTCAAGTACACGGGGTTGAACCCCATTCCATCGAGCATTTGCCGTAGCACAAGCGGCACGTCTTCGCCGCGTGAGCGGTGCGGTAAGACCTGTTCGGCTAGCGTGAAAAGGTACGAACGTTCGCCGTCGTCGAGCGCGAGCGCGTCGGCGATGCGCAGCAGTGCCGGCGATGAGACGCGGATCTGGCGGCCCTGTTCGAGCCACGTATACCACGTCGTGCTGATGTTAGCGGCGGCGGCGACTTCTTCGCGCGTAAGGCCCGGTGTGCGCCGTCTCCGCACACCGGGAGCCTGTGGCGGGGGCACCAGCCGCGCACGTCGGCACTGCAAGAAATGACCCAGTTCCAACCGGCGTTGCGTGGTCTTCTCCATCTTACAGAGTAGTATTTATACCCTGATAACGCGTGGCCTGTGCGCTCAGACGGTGGCGACCCCTCCGCGAACTCGAGCGATCGCCGCCGCGGCGTTTGTCGAGCGGATCGCGGCCTTGTCGGCCTCGCTGATGCGGGCCTCGTCGATGGCGCGCTGCGTCCAGGTCATTCCGAACGCCGTACCGTCGGTGCCGAAGACGATCTTCTCGGAGCCGTAGACCTCAACCGCGCGCTCGATCGCACGGCTGCCCAACGAATTGCAGTCCAGTAGGATCGGCGCCGCGCGAACCACGCGCGACGGCAACGGGGCCTCCGGTTGATCCATCAGCGAGCGGTGATCCATGCGCTCGACTTCGAAGGCGATGTTGCCGCCGAGATTGTGCGTCATCATCGTGAGGTTCGGGTACTTTGTCAGCAGATCGGTAAAGCAGAACGTCAGCATGGCGGACGAGATGCGCGACTGCATGTCGAGCGTGCCGATCCGGTAGTAGCGGTTGTCGGAGACGTCTGGCTTCGGCGCCTCGGAATCGCCGGGCAGCAGCCCGTAATGCACGAGCAGAAGCGCGCGGCGGAGATCGGCGCTGGCCAGCAACGGATCGAACGCCGCCGCGCGTTTCGCGCTCAGAAAACCGTCGCACGGCAACACCGCACCGACGAAGCCCGGCAACGCCATGACGCGCTCGAACTCGGCGACCGCCGCGTTAATGTCGGCGAACGGGAGTGCCGCGAACGCGTGCAACCGTTCGGGATACCGCGCGCACGCCTCCGCCGCCGCGTCGTTGAACGCACGGCAAAGCGGAAGCGAATCCGCCAGCGCGATGTTGGTGATGTCGGGAAAGAGGTTGGAAAGCACGGCCTTCCCGACGCCGTGTTCGTCCATATCGGCGAGGAGCGCCTCGATGCTCGTGCGCGGGATGTCGGTCCCGCCCATGTGGCGCACCATTCGTTCGCTTCCGTCGGCCGCGCGCTCGATCATCGGCGGCGCGGTTCGCGCGCGGAGCGCATCCGCGAGCCCCTCGAGAACGATGTGGCAGTGCATGTCTATAGCTGTCATGGCCGGGCGCCTCCATCCGCTCGAACAACTTTACAGAGGCGGCTTCCCTAACCCTATGAGATGCTGGCCTTCCTTGTGGGACCCTGGAAGCCCGTGGGACTGCACCACGCATGACCGGACGGTGTATCTCGCCAAGGTCAAAGCGCTACTCGGTTTCTAGAAAGGTACACCCCGTGCGTCTTCTCACTGCACTTCTGGCGCTTGCGATGCTCCTCGGCGCCGTGTCGTCGGCGCCGGCCGCCGATCCCAACGCGGCGTTCAACGCGCTCGTCGCCGCCGCCAAAGCGGAAGGCTCGCTCGTCGTCAACGGTCCGCCCAGCGATGCGGTGCGCGATGCGGTCACGACCGGTTTCGAGCGGGCGTACGGCATCACGGTCAGTTATCTCGGTACGCCGAGTTCGGAAGCCGCGGCGCGTCTGCGCGCAGAACGCGCGTCCGGCAAGTATCTGCTCGACGTCGCACTGAGCGGTAGCGATACGCCGGTGCTCACGTTTCTGCCGAATGGCTGGCTCGACCGGATCGAGCCGGCGCTCATCGAGCCCGATGTGATCAACAAGAAGGACTGGAAGGACGGCCACATCTGGTACGTCGACCCGCAGCATACGATCATCCGCGTGCTGCAAGACGTGCAGCCCGAACTCGCGATCAACACTAAGCTCGTGTCGCCCAAAGAGATTCCGACGTGGAAGTCGCTGCTCGATCCCAAGTGGAAAGGCAAGCTGCTGGCCAAAGATCCGACCTCCGGCAGTTCCGGCCAATCGCTCACGAGCTTTCTCTACGTCACGTTCGGCGGGGATTTCATCCGCAAACTCTACAAAGACCAGAGTCCCACGCTCGAAGCGAATCCGCGCCAGGGCGCCCAATTTCTCGCCCAAGGCAACTACGGCGTGTGGGTCGGCTGCGACTTCTCGCAACTCGAACCGTTCATCAAGCAAGGCTATCCGATCGAAGCCGTCGAGCCGAGCGACGGCCCCGGGATTCTCAGTGGTGAGTTCGGCATGATCAACCTGATGAACAAAGCGCCGCATCCGAACGCCGCCAAACTGTTCGTCAACTGGATCGCAAGCAAAGAAGGCCTGACGTTATTCGCGCGCGCCGAACAAGCGGCGAGCCTGCGTACCGACGTCGATCCCACCTGGATGATGGCGGCACAGCTCCCGCGGCCGGGCCGCAAATACTACGACGAGTACGACTACAACTACATCAAGAACGTGCGCGCCACGGCGCTAGCGAAAGTCCAGGATATCCTCGGCTTCTAGAGCGCGCTACGGCGGAAGTATCCGCCTCGTCCGCAACACCCCGAGAAAGAGGTTCGATATGAGCGTTCCAGGAGACCACGCCACGACTCGCGCAACCCGGACCCAGTTTCTGGTTGCCGGCGCCGCTGCCGCCGCCGCAGCGGCGACCGCCGGCGCGCTGGGCGCGCAGACGCTCCCCAAAGTGCGAGCCGTAGGTATCCCGATCGACGTATCCGGGGCGGTATACTACGCTACCGATCTCGGAATCTTCAAGAAGTACGGCCTCGATGTCGAGGTAGACTCGATGGGCAGCGGTGCGTCGGTCGCGCCGGCGGTTGCCGGCGGTGCGGCGGACGTGGGCTCGGCGAACTTCATCTCGCTGGCTCAGGGCCACGAACGCGGGGTTCCGTTCCTGATGATCGCGCCGTCGGGCGAATACACGAGCAAGAGCCCGACGACACAATTGCTGGTCGCGAAAGACTCGCCGATAAAAACTGCAAAGGACCTGAGCGGGAAAGTCGTCGGCGTCGTCGCCCTCAACAACATCGCCCAAATAACGGTCTCCGCCTGGGTCGACAAGAACGGCGGCGACTACAAGGCCGTGAAATTCACCGAGGTCCCGTTTGCGCAGATGGCCGCGGCCCTCGCCGGCGGCCGCGTCGATGCGGTCGAAATTGCGGAGCCCTTTCTGAGCGGGGCGCTCAACAGCGGCGATGCACGCAGCTTAGCGGCGGACGGAGACGCCATTGGATCGACATGGGTCGAAGGCGGATATTTCTGCACCGTTACCTACGCGAAGAACAATCCCGACATTCTCAAGAACTTTGCCGGTGCGATCGCCGAAGCCGGACGCTGGGCGAACGCCCACCCCGATGCCGCAACCGCCATCATGCTCAAGTATTCAAAGGGCCAGCCCCAAAGACTGCGTTATCACATCGTGTTTCCGGAACGTTTCAAACCCTCCGATGCCCAACCGCTCATCGACGCTGCGGCCAAGTACGGTGCGCTGAAAGCCGCCTTCCCGAGCGTCGACATGATGGCCCCGGAGGCATTGGTTCAGTAGCCGCTCACGGAATCGCGCCAAACAGGAGAAGCCCACGTGCGTTCAGGCTCCGACTACCTTGCTTCCATCAAGAACGACGGCCGTCAGGTGTTCATCGACGGCATTTGCGTCGCGGACGTGACGACGCATCCGGCGTTTTGCGAAGCGACGCGATCGATCGCCGGGCTTTACGATCTGATCGCCGACCCGGCAAATCGCGAGTTGCTTACGTTCACTTCGCCGCGGACGGGTGCGCCGGTGAGCAAGGCCTACCTGATGCCGCGCTCGAGCACGGACCTGACCGCGCGCCGCCGGGCGCTCTGGCGCTTGGCGGAAGAATCGTTCGGGTTCATGGGCCGGACACCTGAACACGTTGCGGGCTTCTTCACGGCATTCGCGGCCGCGCCGAGTGTCTGGGCGCGTACGGAGCGGAAGTACTATGACAACGTCGTTGCCTTCTACGAGAGGATGCGCGACGAGAGCCTCTACGTCGCCTACACGATCGTGCCGCCGCAAATCGATCGCTCGAAGCCGGCCCACAAACAGGCCGATCCGACGCTCTATGCCGGGGTCGTCGGCGAAAACGAGCGCGGCATCGTGATCAAGGGCGCGCAGATGCTTGGCACGGGTGCGGCGCTCGCCGACTACATCCACCTCAGCTGCATCCACCCGCTGCAGCCTGGCGACGAGAACTACGCGATCTCCGTGGCGATTCCGTGCAATGCGCCGGGCGTGAAGATCTACTCGCGGCGCTCGTATGCCGAAGGCGCAACGAGCATGTTCGACTATCCGCTCGCCACCCGGTTCGATGAAACTGATGCGCTCTTGGTATACGATAACGTATTCGTCCCGTGGGAACACGTTTTCGTCTACAAGGACATCGCGCTCACGCGCGCTTCGTTTTTCGAAACGGCCGCGCACCTGCTCGGGAACAATCAGGCCCAGATCCGTTTTGCCGTGAAGATGAAGTTCCTTGCCGGCCTTATACGCACGGTGGTCGAGATGACCGGTTCGATCAATCTGCCGCCGGTGCAAGGAGCGTTGGGTGACGTCGCCGCGCTCGCCGCGCTGGTGGAAGGCCTGGTCATCGCTCAAGAAGCGCATTTCACGATCGACGCCGACGGTCTCGCGCGACCGGGAGCGCAGGAGCTATACGCGCAGATGGTCCTGCAGCCGGAGTTGCACAACCGCATGCTGACCGCGATCCGCGATCTCATCGGCGGCGGTGTGATTCAATTGCCGTCGTCGTTCGAAGACTTCGACAACCCGGCGATCTTGGCCGACATCGAACGCTACATCCAATCTCCGGGTGTGCCGGCCTACGAGCGCGTCAAGCTGATGAAGCTCGCGTGGGATGCGCTCGGTTCCGAGTTCGCCGGCCGCCACGCGCAATATGAAATGTTCTACGCCGGCGCGCCGTTCGTCACCAAAGGCCACATCTTCCGCGGCTACGATTTCGCCGGAGCGAAGGATCTCGTCGGGCGCGCGCTGGCGGGTTACGACCGCACGGGCCGAATCCGAACGCCCGCTCCCGGCACTTCCCCCCTTCGTCAGGGGCAGCTAGGTTAGCAGCCTATGGCTTCGAGCGAGCCGGCGGTTGCGGCTCGCCTCCGGGGCGACGACCCGTCGAGAAAGGCCCGCTGGACGATCAGCTTTCGAGCGTTACCGCTCGCCCCGGCGTTGTGACCGGAGTCAACCGAACGCGTCCACAGGTGGCTGTCGTATCCGGAAACGGCCTGCGGATACAGCCGTTCGAAGCCCAAGGCGACCAGCGCTTCACGGTTGTCGGTCGGGACGCAGGGCAGGCGCAACGCGAGGCGCTCGATCTCTTCCCGGGTGTGGCAAAGCGTATCCATGGGACATTCATACCCCGGCAATCACGACGCGGCATGAACCCCACCTTCACGGAGGCTTCAAAGAAAACGCACCTCAGGCCGTTAGGCTGGGGGCGTGAAACAGTTGGTGCATCCGCCGCCCGCCCCCAACGGCGCCGCTCAAACCGTGCCGACGGCGCGGACTCCGGCTTCGAAGAAGCGCATGTATTGGATCGCCGGGACGCTGGTGCTGCTCCTAGTCCTCGTCTTCGCCTACGCTCTCCGGCCCAAACCGGCCGCGCACATCGTCACGGCACCGATCGTGCGCAAGCCGCTCGTGGCGGTCGTTACCGCGACCGGCACCGTCAACCCGCAAGATACGATCAGCGTCGGCACGCAAGTTTCGGGCACGATTCTGACGATCGTCGCCGATTACAATGCCCCCGTGCGGCAAGGTCAGGTGCTCGCCCGCCTGGATCCGACGCTCTTTCAAGCGGCTCTCGATCAGAGCCGCGCGACGCTCGCGCAAGCGCAAGAGCAGTGGCAGAGCGCGATCGCCAATGCAACGGGGGCGAAATCGACGACGGTTGCGGCATATGCGAACGCCGACGCTGCCGCTGAAAACGTGCGGGTTGCGCAGGCTGCGGAAACGTCGGCCGACGCAAACGTCGACAAGGCGCGTTCTGCACTCACGCTGGCCCGGCAGACCCTCACGCGCGACCGAACGCTGCTACCGTCCGGCTACATCGCCCAGAGCCAATACGATACCGACTACTCGAACGAAGTCGCCGCCCAAGCGGCGTTGAGCGGCGCGATCGTCACGGCGAACCAAGCGCGGATGCAACTGCGTGCGGCGCGAAACCAAGCGACGGCAGGCACCGCCCAAGGGTCTGCCGCCGGCTCCCAGGCCTCAGGGTTCGCCAAGACGGCGGCCGCCGATTTGGCAGCGATCGATGCAGCCCAGGCAGCGGTTCGGCAAGCCACGATCAATCTGAATCATACCGTCATCACCTCACCGGTCAACGGAACCGTCATTGCGCGCAACGTCTCCGAGGGTCAAACGGTCGCCGCCAGCTTCACGACGCCGACCCTCTACACGATCGCCAAAGACCTCACGAAGATGGAGATCGACTTGGCCGTCGGTGAGCCGGACATCGGTTCGGTCCAGCTCGGGCAGCGCGTCAACTTCACCGTGTTGGCCTACCCGAACCGTACGTTCCAGGGCATCGTCGCGCAAGTCCGCGAGAATCCGACGACCATCCAGAACGTCGTTACGTACGACACGGTCGTGTACGAGCACAACGCCGACAACGCGCTTCGTCCCGGAATGACGGCGAGTGCCGAAATCCAGGTCGCTCACGTCGACAACGCCATCGTCGTGCCGCTTGCCGCCCTGACATTCCACGCAACCGGAACGCAACCGCAGGCGCGGCGGAGTCCTCGTCCGCAGACTACGCCGGCCGGATCACCATGGGGAAACACCGGCACCGCGCAAACCGCTACGCTCGGCCCGGGCAGTCTCGCCCAGGTCACGCTGGTTGGGCCGGGCGGGCTGAAGAGCATCCCGGTTCGCATTCTGCTCGTCAGTGGCGGCGAAGCGGCGATTCAAACGCTCGGGGCTCCGCTTCCGGCAGGCAGCGCGGTCGCAGTTTCGGCCGGCACGACGCAAACCGAGACACCCTCAAGTTCCGCGCTGTTCCGCTGATGCCGGCCGTTGTACGAACCGAGGCGCTCACGAAGATCTATGGGATCGGCGATCTGAAGGTGACCGCGCTCAACGGCGTCTCAACCACGATCGAACCGGGTGAGTTCGTGGCGATCATGGGTCCATCGGGCTCGGGCAAGTCGACGTTCATGAACATCATCGGCTTCCTCGACCGGCCAACCAGCGGACATTACTTCTTCGAAGGGCAAGACTCCGGCGGCTTCAGTTCCGATACGTTGGCCGACATGCGATCGCGCAAACTCGGCTTCGTCTTCCAGAGCTACAATTTGCTGCCGCGAACGACCGCACTGGCGAACGTTGAGTTACCTTTGGTCTATGCAGGCCTGCGCGAAGCGCGGCGCCGTGAGGCAGCCGAGACGGCATTGCGGATCGTCGGGGTCGAAGAGTTGGCGCCTCACCTGCCAAATCAGCTCTCCGGCGGACAGCAACAGCGCATCGCAATCGCGCGGGCACTGGTCAATAATCCGAGCTTGATCCTGGCGGACGAACCGACCGGCGCCCTCGATACCAAGACCTCGCACGACGTCATGGGCTTGATCTCCCGCCTCAATCGGGAGCAGGGCATTACGATCGTCGTCGTGACGCACGAACGCGACGTCGCTGCATATGCACGGCGCATCATGACCTTTCGCGACGGCAGAATCGAATCCGACCTCGCGAATGCGCCCGCTGTAAAGGCCGCCACGTGACGCTACGCAGCGTCGTCGAGGTCGCATGGCAGGCCTTGGAACGAAACCTTTCGCGCTCGCTGCTTACGATGCTCGGGGTAATCATCGGCGTCAGTGCCGTTATCACCACGGTCGCGATTGGTGCCGGAGCGCAGGTTTCCGTGCAGAGGCAAATCGCGAACCTCGGTAGCAATCTGCTCGTCGTGCTTCCCGGGGCCGTCACGACCTCGGGCGCGCGCAGCGGCACGGGCGCGGTTTCGTCCTTGATACCGGAGGACGGGCTGGCGCTCGTGGGCCTGGACGGGGTCGATGCCGTCACCCCGATGGTGATGGTCCGCTCCCAAGTGGTCGGTGGAGGAACCAATTGGAACACGGTCATCCAAGGCGTTGCCCCCACCTACAGCCACGTCCGAAACTGGGATCTCTCCTCGGGCACGTTCTTTTCGGAGAGCGATATGGACACGACGACGAAGGTCTGCATCCTCGGAACGACCGTCGTCAACAACCTCTTTCCTGGTCAGGTATCGCCGATCGGACAAAGCGTCCTCATTCAGAACGTCCCCTTCACGGTGATCGGCGTACTGCAGTCTCGCGGCCAGACCGGGTTCGGCCAAGACCAAGACGACGTCGTGTTGGTACCGTACACTTCGGCGATGAAACGCCTGACGGGACAAACGTATGTCAACAACCTGATGATCTCCGCGAAGGACGGTGCGAACCTCGATCAGGTTCAAGCCGCCGTTACGGCGCTCTTGCGGCAACGCCATCGCATCGTCCCTCCGGAACCCGACGATTTCTCCGTGCGCAACATGCAGGACATTGCGAACGCTGCCGCCGCGACCGCTTCGGTGATGCAATTACTCCTCATCGGCGTCGCTGCAGTGTCCCTCGTCGTCGGCGGGATCGGCATCATGAACATCATGCTCGTTTCGGTCACGGAGCGCACGCGCGAAATCGGCCTCCGCATGGCGGTCGGCGCGCGAAGCCGCGCGATTCTCGAGCAATTTTTGGTCGAAGCAATGGTCCTCTCTACCGGGGGTGGTCTCATCGGTGTCGTGCTCGGAACGGCGATTACGCTGATCATTGCAATTCTCGCCAACTGGCCGATGATCGTCTCGCCGATGGCGATCTTGGGTTCGGTTGTTTTCTCCGCGCTCGTCGGGGTCTTTTTCGGCTACTACCCCGCGCTCAAGGCATCGCGGCTCAACCCCATCGACGCTCTGCGGTTCGAGTAGTCGCCGTATCATCTTCATGCGGCCTTCACGCAACCCGGCTATAGCTTTGAGGTATGACGGTAGCTGAAGAGATCACCGTGCGCGTAAACGGAGTGGAGCGCTCGTTGCGGTGCGAACCGCAGGTCACGCTCGCGGAAGCGTTGCGTGGCCCGTTGGAGCTCACGGGCACGAAGATCGCATGTAATCGCGGCGCATGTTCCGCCTGCACGGTCTGGCTCGACGGGGAACCGGTTTGCGCGTGCATGTTGTTGCTCGTCGACGTCGGTAATCGCAGCGTCACGACGATCGAAGGCCTCGCCGACGGCAACGGTCTGCAGCCGATACAGCGCGCATTCATCGACCACGATGCGATTCAGTGCGGCTTTTGCACGCCGGGTCTCGTTATGAGCTGCGCCGCCCTGCTCAACGTCACCGCGCATCCGACGGCCGACCAAGTTCGTGGCGCGATCGCCGGCCACTTTTGCCGCTGCGGCACGTATCCACACGTCATCGAGGCGGCGTTGGCTGCCGCCGAAGGTACGCCGGCATGACGGACGATGAGATATTGCGCACCGAACGCTTCCCGGTCGGCATCTCGAGCATGGGGGTGTCGGAGGCCGAACGTCGCATCCCCTTCGACGAGCCGGCTCCGCTTGCCCCGAATGACGAACTGCAGGTCATCGGCAAACCGGTACCCCGAGTCGACGCCGTCGCAAAAGTAACGGGCGCCGCACGTTTCACCGTCGACGTGAAGCTGCCGCACATGTTGCATGCACGCATCTTGCGCGCACCGATGCCGCACGCACGCGTTCGCGCGATCGACGCTTCTGCGGCGATCGGCTTGCCCGGCGTCCGGGCCGTCGACATCATCGCCAATCCCAACGCTCCGTCGACGGCAACGATCCATTACGCCGGCGAACCCATCGCCGCAGTAGCAGCGACGGATGCGGGGATCGCCGAAGCGGCGCTCGCCCTGATCCGGGTCGAGTACGAAGCCCTGCCGTTCGTCGTCGACCTCGATGAGGCTCGCGAGACTACGGCGCCGCGCGTCTATCAAGACCGCGAAGAACGCCGCGCGCTCCTCGACGAGTGGGTCCTACCGTACCTTCCGCGCGACGGTAACGTCCAGCAAGCCGTCCCCACCGGGAATCGCGGAGATGTTGAAGGCGGCCTGCTGCAAGCCGACGTGATCGTAAGCGGCGATTATCGCACCTCCGTTCAGACGCACTGCTGCCTCGAACCCCATGCGATCGTCGCGGACTGGCGCTCCGACGGCCTGACGGTTTACGCCTCGACGCAGTTCACCGCGGGCGTACGGGCCACGTTGGCGCAAGAATTCGCTTTGCCGTTGAATCGCGTGCGCGTAGTCGTGGCCGCAATGGGCGGCGGCTTCGGCTCGAAATCGTCCCTGCGCGAGTTCGGCCGCATCGCCGTACGGCTTTCGCGTCAGGCCGATGCGCCGGTGCGCTTGGTCCTCGACCGCAAGGAAGAGCAGCTCGATTCCGGCAATCGGCCCGGCACCTGGCAACGCCTGCGTATCGGCGCACGGCGGGACGGTTCGCTCACGTCCCTCTCGGTGACCAGCTACGGCACGGCCGGCGTCGGTACCGGAGCCGGCGTGGGCAATATCGCGCAGGCACTCTACACCTGCCCGAACTTCGAGAGCGCGCAGTACGACGTCTTCGTGAATGCAGGACCGGGATCGGCCATGCGGGGGCCCGGCAATACGCCCGGTGCGTTCGGGCTGGAACAAACCATCGACGAGTTGGCCGAGCGGCTGCAGTTCGATCCGCTGAAGTTGCGTGACGGCATCGATCCGAGCCCCGTGCGGCGTGAAGAACGCCGGATCGGCGCGGAGCGTATCGGCTGGTCGCGCCGGCACGAACCGGGCGCGGATCCCGGCCCGGTCAAGCGTGGGCTCGGAGTCGCGCAATCGCTGTGGTCCGCGAACGTTCAAACGAATGCGTCCTGCGAAGTGCGCATCTACCGCGACGGCGCGGTCGAGCTGCTCTCGAGCGTCCAGGACATCGGAACGGGCATCGGGACGATTCTTGCCCAAGTCGTGGCCGAAGAGTTGGGCCTTCACCCCGATCAGATCGCCGTTCGCATCGGCGACACCGACTTTCCGGCCGGTGGGCCGTCGTACGGCAGCCGAACGACCGCATCGACCACGCCCCCCGCGCGGACCGCGGCGCATCGCGTTCGTGAAATGCTCTTCCAACAACTGGCGGTTCACTTGGGGGTTTCCTCTTCCGCCTTCTCTGCGCATGACGGCGTGATCAGCGTGCACGACGACGCGAAGCAACGTGACATCAGCTTCCGCGAAGCCGCCGCGACCTTACGCACGGATCGGATCGGCGCCGTCTGTTCGCGCCGGGACGACTATCTGGGCTTTCGGCATGCGGCAGGTCCAGATGCCGCGATCGCACGACAGGACCTCGGCGGGGTCCAATTTGCGGAAGTCGCCGTCGATACCGAGACCGGGATCGTCCGCGTCGAGCGGGTGGTCGCGGTTCAGGATTGCGGACGTCCGATGAATCCGTTGCTGATCGAAAGCCAAGTCCAAGGCGGCGTGCTCATGGGACTCTCGTACGCCCTATTCGAGGAGCGATTGATGGATCGGCACACCGGCCTGATGGTCAATCCGAACCTCGAGCAGTACAAGCTCGCGGGCTCGCGCGAAACGCCGGCGATCGAGGTCGTCGTTCTCGAGAACTATCAAGGTCAGAGTGCAACCGATGCGTACGGGATTGCCGAACCGTCCAACATCGCCACGGCTCCGGCCATTGCCAACGCCGTGTATAACGCCATTGGAGTACGAATGCACGAGCTGCCGATGACCCCGGCGCGAATCCTTGCCGCGCTCGGCAAAGTGCCGGCCCTGGAGCACGCGGGATGAAGCCGTTTGCTTTCATTCGCGCGCAATCGGTAGCCGAAGCATCGGCATCGGCATCAACGACGGTCGCCGCCGCAATGATCGCGCCGTCGACGCCTGCTGAGTTCATCTTGAAGGCCGGCGGGATCGATCTCCTCGACCTGATGAAAGAGGGCCTCGCACCGCAAGGACTCGTCGACCTGCGCGGGGTTCCCGGTCTCGACCGGATCGCGGATGCCGGCTCGTCGGGCGTGCGCATCGGACCACTGATCACCCTGGCGAAGCTCGCTGCGAATGAGATGGTTGGGGAACGGTATGGCGCCCTGGCGCAGGCCGCCGGTATGGCTGCCAGCCCGCAAATCCGCAACGTCGCGACGCTGGGCGGAAACATTCTCCAGCGGCCACGCTGCTGGTACTTCCGCTCGCGTGACTTCCACTGTTTGCGCAAAGGCGGCGGACATTGCTTTGCAATCGCCGGCGAGAATCAGTACCACGGGTTGTTCGACAACCACGTCTGCGCCA
>JBEKXE010000097.1:0-17043 GCA_049512335.1 Candidatus Lustribacter sp. | reverse complement strand
CCGGCGCGCAGACGGGTCGAGCCGGCGATCGGCTCGGCCGCGGTGACCGCTTCGATCGCGATGTCCGCGTCGCGGGCGAGCGCGGTGCCGCTCGCGTTGACGAGCGCGACGGTCACGGCGCCCTGCGCGCGTGCGGCCGCCAGCGCCGCCGCCACGAACGCCGCCGAGCCGCTGGCCGACACGCCGATGACGACATCACCGGCGGTCGCATCGGCAACGCTCGCCGCGCCCGCGGCGGCGTCGTCCTCGGCCCCTTCGATCGAACGCCGCAGCGCCGCGTCGCCGCCGGCGATCCGGCCGACGTAGCGTTCGGGCGGAAAACCGAACGTCGGCCACAACTCGGAGGCGTCGAGCACGGCCAGCCGGCCGCTGGTGCCCGCACCGAGCACGATCGCCCGGCCGCCGGCGCGCAGCGCAGCCGCGACGGCGCCGGCCGCAGCGGCAACCGCGTCCGCTGCGGCCAGCGCCGCATCGGCTGCGCCGCGTTGCGCTTCGAGCAGCAGCCGCACGCGCGCCGCGCCGTCGAGGCGGTCGATGCCGGCGGTTCCGCCGTCGACGTCCTCGGTCGACGGCAACCGCTCGGTCATTGCGCGGCGAGCATCTCGGCGAGCCTCAGCGCGCCGATCGCCGCACCGTCGCCGCCGCGCACGATCGATGCGCCGGGCAGTTCGTTGATGATGCGCAGTTCGAGCAAGTACGTCAGCAAGCTGTTTGCGGCGAACAATCCGCCGGCGAGCGCGACCGCAGGCGAGGCTTCGACGAGCCCCGCTTGGCGCGCCGCGTCGCGCACCAAATCGCTAAGATCCGACGCCGCTTGCTGCACCAGCTTCGTCGCGACGCGGTTCCCGCTGCCGGCCAGCGCGATGATGCCGGGCGCCAGCGCGGCGATGCGCGCGGGCACGATCGGCGCATCGTAGAGTGCGTTCAAGTAGGCGTTGCGATCGGGCGCGTCGAGCGCACGCGCGACCAGCGCGGTCGTGTCGTCAGCCTTCGCGCGACCGTCGAGCACGCGGCCGTACAACCGCACCGCCGCGAGGCCGAGCGCGAAGGCCGAACCCTCGTCGCCGACCCAAAAGCCGAGGCCGCCGACGCGCGCGCGCCGCGCGCCGTTTTCGGCATACGCGATCGAACCGGTGCCGCCGATCAGCACGATGCCCGGACCGTCGGGAATCGCGGCGCGCAGCGCGATCGCCGCATCGTCGCCGGCCGTGACCCGGCTGCCGGCGAACGCGCTGCCGATCAACGTCTCCAGCGTCTCGGCGACGGCGGGACGGCCGGCCCCGGCGGCGCCGATGACGATCGCGTCCGGCCGGCGGTGCTCCAACGCTTTGCGTATGACTTGCACGATCGTGTCGGCCGCGTCGTCGACGCCGAGCGTCGTGGGGTTGGCACCCGGTCCCTCGGCACTGCCCGCCGGGACGCCATTTTCGGACACGGCCGCCCGTGTCGCCGTTCCACCGGCGTCGACGCCGACCGCCACCACATCACTCATCGCGAACCTCTTCCGCACGCATGCGGACAAACAATGCCGCCAGATCGGCCGGCGCGATGGCCCCGAGCACGCGGGGGCCGCGCGCGCCGGTGACGTGCGGCAATCCGGCCGGACGGCCGCGCAGCGTTTCGTAGCCCAGCAGTGCGAACGCGATCGCTTCTTTGGCATCCGGATCGATTCCGTAGGAGGCCGACGTCTCGACGCTGCCGGGCAGCGCGGCGCGCAGGCCGTCGAGGAGCGCGAGGTTGTGCGCGCCGCCGCCGCTCACGATCGTCCGCGCGGCCGCCGGTGCGGCCGTCCGGATCGCCGCAGCGACGGTGCGAATCGTCAGCTCGGTCAGCGTGCGGACCGCGTCGGCAAACGGCAGCGCGTCGAGCGCCGCGCGATGCTGCGCGACGAAGGGCGCGCCGAAGCGTTCGCGACCCGTCGTCTTGGGCGGCCGGCGCGCGAAGTACGGATCGGCGAGCCACGCCGCCAGCAGCGTCTCGTCGGCCGAACCCGCGCGCGCGAACGCGCCGGCCCGGTCGAAACGCACCTTCCCCGCCGAGCGCAGCTCGACGTACGTGTCGATCGGGAGGTTGCCGGGGCCGCAATCGAACGCGGTGACGTCGGCCGGTGCGGCGTTGGGCGGCAACACGGTGAGGTTGGCGATTCCGCCGAGGTTGAGCGCAACGCGGGTCTCCGCCGCATCGGCCAGCAGCAACGCGTCGACGTAGGGGACCAGCGGTGCGCCACTGCCGCCGGCTGCCGTGTCGGCACTGCGAAAATCGTAGACCACCGTGCGCCCGGCGGCTTCGCGAATGCGAAATGGATCGCCGATCTGCAACGTGTGCTGCGCGTCGCCGTCGTGCGCGAGCGTCAGCCCGTGCGAGGCAACGTAGTCCGCATCGCGCGCACCAACCGCCAGCGCCGCCTGCGCGAACGCCGTACCCACGTCGGCGTGCAAGGCGGAAAACGCGAGCGCATCGAGCCGTGCCGGCGGATAGGCCGCCAGAATGCGCGCGCGCAGTACCGCCTCGAACGGGAGCGTCGTGAAGGCCTGCGTCTCGACGTCGTAGCCGCGCGCACGCGGACGCAATGCGACGCGCACCGCGTCGATGCCGTCGAGCGAGGTGCCCGACATCAAGCCGACGGCGATCACGTGAAGGCCGCCACCGCGGCCCCGCAGAGTGCCGCGCGGACGTCGCGCAGATCGCGGCGTCCGTAGTGCACCGCGTTGGTCAGCACGACGACGTTGAGGTCACGCTGCGGATCGGCCCACAGGCACGTTCCGGTGAAGCCGGTGTGGCCGAAGCTCTGGGCCGACATGCGCGGCCCGCACGAGTTGTCATCGCTCGTCTTGAGCGCCCAGCCCAGACCGCGCCGCAGCACCGGGTCCGGCGCGGCTTCGCTCGTCGCCGCCAGCGTTAGCTCGGTCGGCAGCGGTGACGGGCGACCGAAGCGCGGCGCCAGATACCATTCGCCGAGCCGCGCCACGTCGCGCGCGGTGCCGAACAACCCCGCGTGGCCGGCGACGCCGCCCGCGAGCGCCGCCTTCTCATCGTGCACGCGGCCCTGGACGAGTCCGCGCCACGCATCGCGCTCGGTCGCCGGGATGCCTTCACCGCGCGCGCCGCGCGCGAACGTGACCCGCTCGCTGCCGAGCCCGCGCAACTCACGTTCGACCAGCGGCTCGAGCGCGAGCTGCATGCACCGCGCCAGCACGACACCGAGCGCGATGAAACCCAGGTCGCTGTACACGACGCGCTCGCCCGGTGCGGCGACGAGCGGTTCGCGCAACGCGAACGTCTCGACGTGTTCGTCGAAGAGCGTGCGGTAGTCGGCACCGCTGCGAAAGCCGCCGATGTGCGCGAGGATCATGCGCAGCGTGATCGCTTCGTGCGCGCTGTCGCGCCATTCGGGCACCAGCTCGACGAGCGGTGCGTCCAGCGCGAGCGCGCCGCGGGCGACCAGCGCCAAGGCAACGCTTGCCACGAACACCTTCGTGATCGACGCCAAGTCGAAACGCGTGTCGGCGTAGACGCTGCCGCCGCCGTCGTCGCGCAACGTTCCGGCCGCGCGCTCGTAGACGACCCGGCCGCCGCGTTCGACGCGCACGACGATCGCGCTGTAGCGCGCATGCAGTTGCGCCTCGACGAGCTCGTCAAGAAGCATCCGGCACAACCGGAAGCGACCCGTGCGCGGTCGCCCGTCCCGAGAGCACGTCGGCGCACGCCGCCAGCGCCAATGCATCGTCGCCGTAGATGCACGCCACCGTCTGCGCCCGCGGCCAGAGCAGCGCATCGTACGGCTCGGCCGCCGAGATGACGGCCGCTGCCGGAATCACGTCCAAGATGCGTTCGACCGCGGCCCGCTGCTTGGGGTGCAGGTGCGCGCGGCGCGTGACGACGACGAAGTTGCGCTCGCCGAGCGCCGGCAAGTGGCTCAGCAGCAACTCGACGTCGTCGTCGTCGGGATCGAGCGCCACCCGCATGATCTCGCTCCTCCAGCGCCGGGCGCGCAGCGCCGCGCTCAGCGAGGGCCGTTCGGACCGCACGTCGTCGGCGCCGCCGGCACCGCCGCCCTCGAACGAAAGCACGGTGACCGCCCGCCCGTCGTGCAACCGCAGCGCGCCGCGCACGACCGTCACCGCGCGTTGCGCGATGGCGAGCGGCAAGTCCGCGTCCAGCGCGCCGCCGTAGGGCTGGGGCGTCGCGTAACGTTCGCGCAGCGCGCGGACGCGACGCGCGGCCTCGAGCAGCCGCTCGCGCGGGAGCGTGCCCGCATCGACGGCAGCGGCGATCGCGCCGGCCGCTTCGCGCGCGAGCGCCGGCGAGTGGCTTACCAGCAACAGGTCGGCGCCCGCGGCGAGCGCGGCCACCGCGCCCGCCACCGTGCCGGGCGTGCGCGCGATCGCGTCCATCTGCAAGCAGTCCGTGCAGGTGACGCCGCTGAAGCCGAGCTCGTCACGCAACACGCCGGTGAGGATGCGCGGCGAAAGCGACGCCGGCCGCTGCGGGTCGAGTGCCTCGATCACGACGTGCGCGACCATCACGATCTGCGCGGCGTCGGCCGAGATCGCCGCGGCGAACGGCAGCAGATCGCGCGCCCGCAACGTCGCCTCATCCAGCGCAACGTGCGGCAGCGCGACGTGCGAGTCGACCGCCGTCGAGCCGTGACCGGGAAAGTGTTTGAGCGTGGCCGCGACGCCGCCGGTTTCCAGCCCGCGAGCGAACGCGCCGGCCAAGCGCGCGACCAGCAGCGGGTCGCTGCCGTAGGCGCGCGTTCCGATCACCGTATTCGCCGGATCGAGCGCGAGGTCGGCGACCGGCGCGAAGTCGACGCTGATCCCGATCCGCGCCAGGTCGCGCCCCAGCAGCGTTCCGAGCCGTTCGCACGCGTCGACGTCGCGCGCCGCGCCGACCGCCATCGCGGCCGGCAGCTGCGCGACCGGATCGCCGATGCGCGCGACCCGGCCGCCCTCTTGGTCGACGGCGATCAGCGGCGCGGGCGTCTCGAGCGCGCGCAGCTCCGCGATCAGTGCGTGCAGCGCGGCGGGCGCGCCGACGTTGCGCCCGAACAGCACGATCGCGCCCGGTGCCAACGCTCGCAGCTCGTCCAGCGGCGCAGCGTCGACGGTGTTGCCGTCGAAGCCGACGGCGATCACACTACGAGCGAGCGCCGAAGTGCTTGGCGTCAGCGAATCCTGATGATCTGCGCGACGTACTTGCCGTCGGCAATGCTCGAGAGGATCTGCACGGTCTCGCCGGTCTTCAGATCGGTGAAGGTGTGATACGCCGAATCTCTGCCTTGAATGCTCGTCGACGGCATCACGCTGACGGCGATGCGGCCGCGCGCACCGGCGGCGACGCCGAGCGTATCGTTCTGATAGTCGATCGTGACGACTTTGCCCGTGATCGTTCCGCCGTCGTGCACCTGATCGGGGGCGGGCGACGGGGCGGCCATCGCCGCCGCCGGCAGCACGGCGAATCCGAGAGCAAGCACCAGGCGTTGCAGCATCACACGGTATACAACGCGCATGCCGTTCAGGCCGTTCCGAGCTCGGCCAAATAGGCTGCACGCGCTGCCGGGTCACCGCCTCGCGCCGCGTTCACGTGCGCGCGCAAGCGCCGCACACCGTCGTCGTCAATGTCCTCGCCCGCCAGCGCCAAGCGCAACGCGATCAGCGCCTCGTCGGCCACGCGTGGTCCGAGCAGATCGAGCGCGCGGTAAAAGGGCTGCGCCCGCTCGGTGGGCTGCCGGTCCGCCAGCACCGCCGCCACCGCGTCGACCTTCGAGGGCTGCCCATCCAGCAGATAGCCGTCAATTGGGTGCAGGGCCATCCCGGCCGCTTTTCGGAGGCCCTTAGTCGAGGTCCGCTTCGAGCGCTTCGGCGGTGCGCTGCATGACGCGGGCGAGGAGGGCGATTGCGCCGGCCCGGTTCGTGTTGAGCAGCATGTACTGCATGCGATCGTTGGGATGCAACACGACGAAAATGCCTTTGCTCCCGGTCGTGATCGACTTCAAGATGCGATCGACAAAAGCGCGATCTTCAGCGTCGAGCGCAACCGTCGGCTCTTCTTCAGCCAGCATGTCTTTGAGAAAGGTATCGAGATTGCTTGGGACTTCCATACGAAGAATGCAACCCTCACAAAAGGACGCGCTGAGAATATCATCGGCGTGTTAAGACTTAGACTTGAGCCGCCTTTTGGAAGGATGTGCGGACGGTCGCTCGAGGGTCCGGGCGGTCGCTTGCTCCGATATCACTTCAAATGCTTGAGTGCCGCTAAAGTCGCATCGTAGTTGGGTTCCGTCGCTACCTCGGGCACGATCTCGGCGTAGGTGACCGTGCCGTTCTTGCCCACGACGAAGTTCGCGCGCGCCAGGAGCAGCAGCTCCTTGATCAGGATGCCGTACGCCGTTCCGAACGAACGTTGGCGGTAGTCGGAGAGGTAGGTGAGGGCCTCGGCGCCGTTGGCCGCCGCCCAGCGGTTCTGCGCGAACGGCAGATCGGCGCTGACCACGAAGACGGCCGTGCCGGCCGGCACCTCGCCGAGGCGTTTATTGAACGTGTTCGTTTCGATGCTGCAGGTCGGCGTGTCGAGCGAGGGCACGGCGATGAAAAGGGCGTTGCGCGCGCCGGCGTCGATCGCTTCCTTGAGCGTGAACGGCGCCAACGCGCCCGAGGTGAGCTGGAAGTCGGGCGCCGGATCGCCGGCGCGCACCGGCGTTCCGACGAGGGTCATCGGGGTGCCGCGAAAGGTGATCGCGCCGGGGCGCTCGGGATAGGTGGAAGTCGTCATGGCCGGGCCGTTCGCCGGAGCGCGACGGATCGCCCCGAATGCGGTACAACCTGGGCATGAAGCCCGCTTTCCCGCTCGCCGCAGCAAGCCTCGCCCTGGCCCTCGCCGGGTGCTCCAGTGCGCCCCAGAACGCCCCGGCCCCCAACTTCACGCAAGTCGAAGCGGCGGCCGGCGACGCGCTGCTGACGACCGAGGTGAAGGCCAAGCTGATCACCGTCGACATCAACTCCACGACCTCGCTCGGGGTCCGCGTCTCGGACGGCGTGGCGACGCTCTCCGGTTCGGTCCGCACCACGGCCGCCCGCGCCCAAATGGTGGCCGCCGCCCGGTCCGTCAAGGGCGTCACCGAGGTCGTGGATCAGTTGCGGGTCGATCCGCACCTGCCCGATATCCGCCAACGCCTGGGCCAAGCCGGGCAGCAGCTGAGCGACGCCGCCCTGGCCGGACGGATCGCCGGGGCGATCTTCACCCAAACCGGGACGACCGGGGTCAAGGTGGACGTGCACGACGGGAACGTGATCCTGCGCGGCAACATCGTCGACCCGAAAGTGCGGACGGCGGCCGTGGACACCGCCCGTAATACGAGCGGTGTCCGTTCGGTCACCGACGAGATGGGGAATTGACCCGGCCTATTCGAACCGCAGGGCCACGATCGGATCGAGGCGCGAGGCTTTGGCGGCCGGATAGTATCCGAAGAACACCCCGACCAGCGCCGAGAACGCCACCGAGAACGCCACCGCGCTGAGCGGGACCGCCGCCGGCCAATGCGCGCCGAGCGAAACCGCGATCGAGCCCAAAAATCCGATGACGACGCCGATCGCGCCGCCGGTCGTCGCGAGCGCGACGGCCTCGATCAGGAATTGCCATTTGATCGCGCTGCGGCGCGCCCCGACGGCGAGGCGGAGCCCGATCTCACGCGTGCGCTCGGTGACCGAAACCAGCATGATGTTCATGATCCCGATGCCGCCGACGACGAGCGATACGGTCGCGACGCCGGCCAGCAGCAGCTGCAGGATCGCGGCCGTCGACGCGGCGGCGTTCGCGATGTCTTGCAGGTTGCGCACCATGAAGTCGTCGGGCTGACCGCTGACGATGCGATGGCGCTGCTCGAGCAACTGCGTCACTTCGGTTTGCACCGCGTCGACGTTGTCCGGCGAATCCGCCGAAACGTCCATCGAGGCGAGCGTGGTCTGACCCGTGAGCCGTTCGAGCATCGAGCTGTACGGAATCACGATCGTGTCGTCCTGATCCTGACCGACCCCGCTCTGCCCTTTGGCGGTCAGCGTGCCGATCACGACGTACGGAACGTTCTTGATCAACACGGTTTGGCCGAGCGGGTCGGCGCCGTTGGGAAACAGGTTGCTGATGACGGTTTGGCCGAGGACGCAGACCTTTGCCGAGCTGTCGACGTCGGCTTGGGAGATGAACGTTCCCGAGGCCAGCGGCCACGAGCGAATGTAGGTGTAGCTCGGTGCGACGCCGGTGACCGTCGTCTGCCAGTTGTTGCCGCCGGCGACGACCTGCGAGCGCAGCGTGACGGTCGGCGAGACGGCCGCGACGTGCGGCAGGGTGGCGATCGCCATGCCGTCGCCGGGGGTAAGGGTCGACGCGCCGCCGCTACCGGTGCGCACGCCGCCCTGGTTGAGGCTGCCGGGCAGGATGATGATCATGTTGCTGCCCAGCGCGTTGATCTGGTTGCTCACCGAGGTGCGCGCACCGGTGCCGATCGCCACGGTGATGATGACGGCCGCCACCCCGATGACGACGCCCAGCATCGTCAGGAGCGAGCGCGACCGATTGCGCAGCAGGGCGGCGAACGCCATGCGCGCGATGATGGAGCGTTTCATGATACGGCCATTTCTGGTTCTGCGGCCGTATCCGAGAGGATGTGGCCGTCGCGGAAGGTGACGGTACGCTTGGCGTACGCGGCGATATCCGGTTCGTGCGTGACGAGCATGATCGTGATGCCGCGTTCATCGTTGAGCTTGCGGAACAAGTGCATCACGTCGTTGCTCGCGCGCACGTCGAGCGCGCCCGTCGGCTCGTCCGCGAGGATGAGCCGCGGGTCGTTGACGAGCGAACGCGCGATCGCGACGCGTTGCTGTTGTCCGCCGGAGAGCTGGTTGGGATGGTGCTGCGCGTACTTGAGCAGGCCGACGTCATCGAGCGCGGCCAGCGCCGCAGCGCGCCGTTCGCGTTCACCGACGCCCGCATAGAGCATCGGCAGCTCGACGTTCTCGACCGCGCTGGTCCGCGGCAGCAGGTTGTAGGCTTGGAAGACGAAGCCCAGTTCGCGGCTGCGGATGTCGGCCAGCGCGTCGTCGGAAAGTTCCGTCACGTCGCGGCCGTTGAACGCGTAGTAGCCGGTGGTCGGCCGGTCGAGGAAGCCGACGATGTGCATGAACGTCGACTTGCCCGAGCCCGACGGACCCATGACGGCGACGAACTCTCCCGGATTGATCGTAAGGTCAATCCCACCTAGTGCGATCACCGGCTCTTCGGCAAGCGGATAGATGCGGCGCAGATCGCGTACCTCGACTACGGAGGCCATTAGTGGATCCCCCGCATCACGCCGCCGCCGGCGCCGCCGCCGGTCAGCGGATTGCCCGCCGTCGGCGCGCGCTGCGCACGGGCCGGCGCGGCCGCGCCGTCACCGGTGACCACCTGGTCACCGGCGACGAGCGTCGCGTCGCCTGCGGGTGCGACCGCGGCTTGGGTACCCGAGACCAGTTGCACGCTGACCGGGACGCGCACCAGCTTGCCGTTGCGCTCGACGAACACGCGGGACTGCGCGCCGGCCACGATCGCGCTCGACGCGGATCCGGTCGTTGCGCCCCACGGGCTCGCACTCTTCGCGCCGGCGTTACCGCTCGCGGCGGCTGGTGCACGATGCGTGCCGTTCGCGCGATGCTGGCCGGTGAAGGCCGGCACGTACGAGAGCGCCGCGAGCGGGACCACGAAGGCGTTCTTGGCCGTCTGCACGTTGATCGTCGCATTGGCCGTCATGCCCGGGAGCAGCGCTTGGTCGTCGTTGTTGACGAGCACCACCGTGGTGTACGTCACGACGTTCGAGACCGTGACCGGGTCCTTGCGCACCTGCGAGACGACGCCGCTGAAGACACGGTTCGGGTACGCCAAGACGTTGAAGTTCACGGTATCGCCGGCGCGGACCGAACCGATGTCCGGTTCGCCGACCGACAAGTCGACTTCCATCTTGTCCAGGTTCTGCGCGATTGCAAACAGGGTCGGCGTCTGCAGGCTCGCCGCGACGGTCGTACCGACGGAGACGTCGCGCGCGATCACGGTGCCGTTCACGGGCGAGCGGATCACGCTGTTGGCGAGGTTCGTTTGGGCTTGTTGCACGGCGGCTTCCTGAATGCCGATCGCCGCACTGCTGGCCTGCGAGGTATCGCCCTGCGATGCGGTTTGGGCCAGACCGGCTTGGGCCTGCGCCACGCTGGCCGCGGCTTGGCTTCGCGATTGCTCCGCGCTGGTCTGTGCGGCCTCGAGCGCGGATTGTGCAGCGATGAGGTTAGACTTGTCGCTGTCGACGGTCGCTTGCGCGACATACCCTTGCGCGAGCAGGCTATCGTCGCGGCTGACGGTCAGTTGCGCGACTTGCAGCGCACTCTGTGCCTTGGTGATGGCCGAATCGGCGCTCGCGATGGCTTGTTGGCTCGAGAGTGCGGTGGCCTGATCGGCGCGCTCCGTCGCCGCGTCGGCGGCCGCGGTATTTTGCGCGGCCGCGGCCTGCGCTTGCGACTGCGCGAGCGAGGCCTTGGCAGATTCCAGCTGCGCCTGAAGCGTGGTCGGATCGAGCCGGGCCAAGACTTGGCCCTTCTTTACTTGGGAGTTGTAGTCGACGTCGATCTCGCTGATGATGCCGGAAACCTGCGTGCCGACGTCGATCGTGTTTTGCGGGTTCACGGTACCGGTCGCGCTGACAGTCTGCACCAGATCCTGTTGAGCGACGGGGGCCGAGATGTACGCAACCGCTCCCGCGGAACGGGTACGATAGACGAGAACGCCGGTGACCATGATGGCGAGGATGAGTACGGCCGCGGCGATCGCGCGCCAGGGCCGCTTCGAGCCTTTTTTGAGATCGAGGAGGATGGTCTCGACGCGGCCGCTTGTATGGCCGTTGGTCGGTGGACGTTCGAGGATATTCATGATGGGTTGCCCGCAGAAAGTATTCTGTACCAGACAACGCCGGTCGGTCCGCCGGCGTGTTTAACCCAGGATGAATCTATCCCGTCAAGAGGCTGGCAATCGTGTAACGCTCGCCGTTACAAAACGGCGAGCGCGCGGCTGCTACGCGTGGGCGGGGACGGCGCCTGGTTGTTGGACGTGGCCGTTGCCCCCGTTTGCGCTCGGCGTCGCGGTTGCGTCGACGCCACCGCGCGATGAAGGCTGGTAGTGCTCCGGCGCGAGGATCGTGTACATGACGGGCACGAGCACCAACGTCAGGATCAGCGAGCTCGTGATGCCCCCAATGACCACGATGCCGAGACTGGCGCGGCTCTGCGAGCCGGGCTCGAGCGCGAGGGCAAGCGGTATGTTGCCGGCGATGATCGAGATGCTGGTCATGATGATCGGCCGGAAGCGCGTGAAGGCACTCTCTTGGATCGCCTTGATCTTCGTCTCACCGCGCTCGCGGAGCGTGTTGGCGTAGTCGACCAGCAGGATGCCGTTCTTGGTGACTACGCCGACCAGCAAGATCGTTCCGATCAGCGAGTACAGGTTCAGCGTCGAGTGCGTGAGCCAGAGGGCACCGAGCGCGCCGACCGCGGCCACCGGCACCGAGAACATAATGATGAACGGCGAGCGGTAGCTATTGTAGAGCGCAACCATCAGCAAGAACACCAGCATGATCGAGAGGATCAGGCTCGTCCCCAGGCCCTGCAGCGTCTGTCCCATGAAGTCTTGCTGACCGAACGGCCGCGGGCGCACCACGATGTTCTTGGGCGGCTGCGGATTCATCGCCTTGATGCGCGCGTTGAACGCGTTCTGAACGTTCGAGAGCGACGCGTCGGCCGTAATGTTGGCACTGAGATGGATGACCGTGTTGCGGTCGACGCGCGTGATCAGCGGCGAGACCGGATCGGACACGAAGTGCGCAAAGTCGCCGAGGTGCACGATCTGGCCGCTGTTCGAGCGGATCGGAACGTTCGCAATCTCGCTCAGGTTGTTCTGGAGCTCGGTGGGATAGATGACTTGAATCTGCTCGAGGCCGTCCGCCGTCTCGATCTGGGTCGCGATCACACCGCCGAATGCCGCCCGCGTGGCGGTGGCTGCCGTCCCGATGCTGACGTTGAGCGCCTGGGCTTTCGCGCGGTCGAACACCACGTCCATCTGCGGCTCGAGCTCTTGAGAGGAGCTGAGCACGTTACGCGCGCCCGGCGTATTGATCAGCACTTGTTCGATCTTGTTGGACCAGTCTGTCGGGTCACCGCCGGCGACGTCCGTGACCAGCTCGTCGAGCGGCTGTGCATTTCCACCGCCGATGCCGGTCGCCGGGACGACGATCGGATCCGTGTCGGGTGCAACTTGGCGCGCTTCGCGCCGGAATTCGTCCACCCAGTACGCGGTTGATTTCTGCCGGTCGGTCTTCAGCCAAATATGAATCTGGCCGGCATTCCCTTGAACCACGAAGCCGCCGAACGGGGCCGCGTACGCGCCCGCGACGGCCGTATCGTCATCGATGTCGGGGCTCGTACGAACGCGGCGCTCCACGGCCAGAACGGCTTGGGTCATCTTTGCGATCGGCGTCCCGACCGGGTACTGCATCTGGATGAAGAGCTCGCCGCGATCCAACGGCGGGATGAATTCCTCACCGACGATGCCGAGCGGTACCAGCGCGAGCGCGCCGACGAATGTGAGAAAGCAAACCGCGATGACCAGAACCTTGTTGCGCAAGGCCCACGAAAGCACCGTCAGCGCGTACCAGTTCCGCAAGCGATCGAACCCCGCGGTGAACCGCTTGATGATCCACCACGGTTTCCACGTCGACTTGAGGGCCCAGTTTCCGGCCAGCGATGGCGTGATCGTGAAGCAAACAAACAGCGAGGTGAGGGTCGCGATGACGACGACGATCGCGAATTCAGCCAACTGGTGACCGATCTGGCTCTGGATGAAAGAAATCGGCAAGAAGACGACGACGTCGACGAGCGTGATCACGATCGCGGCGACGCCGATCTCGGTCCGGCCGGTGATGGCGGCGCGCATCGGCGGCTCGCCCATCTCGTTGTGCCGCCCGATATTCTCCAAGACGACGGTCGAGTCGTCGACCAGGATGCCGACGACGATCGTCATGCCGAGCAGCGAGATCGTGTCCAGGGTGAGGCCCAGCGTCTTCATGACGAAGAGAGCGACCCCAAGCGAGGCGGGAATAGCGATCAGGACGACGATCGCATTGCGCCAGGAGTGCAGGAAGAACAGCATGACGATGCCGGTCAGGACGACGCCCTCGAGCAGCGTGCGCATGACGCTGTCGAGCTGCTGCTCGGTGTACTTCGACTGCACGTTGATGACGGCGAAGTTGATCTCGGGGAACTGCCGGCGGACGTTGGGCAGCGCCGCCAGGATGTTGTTCGAGGCGTCGACCTCCGAAGCGTCGGATGTCTTTTGAATCTGCAGGAAGAGTCCGCCGATTCCGTTGACCGAGCCGAACTGCCGGCGCGGTTCGTACCCGGCTGAAACCGCGGCCACATCGGAAATGCGCAACACCGCGCTCGCCGAGGTCCAGGGATCGACGGCACCGACCGTGCCGTTAACCGGGCCTACGGTTTGGGTGGTTGACGGTGCACCGCTCGAGGGCATGGAGATCGGCAAGCCGAGGATCGAATCGGGGGTGATGATGTCGCCGCGAATATCGACGTTCGTTTCTCGATAGGGAGTCGTCACGATGCCGCCGGGGGCGCGCACGTTGCTGCCCCCCACCGTATTGACGACGTCCGTCAACGTCAGATGGTTCGCCTCGAGCCGGCGCGGGTCGACGTTGACCTCGTAGGCCGGCGTCACGCTGCCACCCGGGGTGACGAACGAGACGCCGGGGATCTGCTGGAAGAGCGGCTCGACACGACCCGTCGTGATCAACGCCAACTCGCTGGCGGTTAGCGACGACGACGACAGCGAGAGCGTGACGACGATTGATTCGCTGGGATCGCGAACGTTGATCGTCGGCGCCGTGAGATCGCTCGGTAGGCTCTTACTGGCTTGCTGGATCGCCTTCTGAATGTTGACCAGGTCGGTATTGACGTTCGAGTTGATCGTGAAGATCGCCGAGATCGTTGCCTGACCGCCCTGAACCGTCGAATTCAGCGTCTGGAGGTTGGGCGCGCCGGCGATCTGGTCCTCGATCGGGCGCACGATCGAATCGCGCATGACCGTCGGGGAAGCACCGTTGTAGTTGACGCCGACGGTGACCGTCGGTTGCGACACGTTCGGAGAATATTGACGCACGATCGTCGACCACGAGATCGACCCCGCTACCGCGATCAGCGCCAACAACACGAAAACCAGCGTCGGCCGGCGGACGAAGAGCGACGTCAACCACATCGGTTAGCTGTTCTCCGCGACGGTACGGCTACCGGACTTGCCCCTGACCGGTTGGGCCGGCTGACCGTCGGTCAATCCGAGTTGTCCGTTGACCACGACCGTTTCACCCTTGTGCAAACCGAGGACGACGGCGGTTCGGCTGTCTTCTGCGACCAGCGTCACGGGGATCGTCTGGATCACGCCGACGGGCGGCCCGGGACCGATTTTCTTACGCACGATCGTTTGCACGCTCGTTTGCGTGTCATCGGTGAACGCGGAACGCGGGATGCTTACGCCGCTGGCGCGCGGGCGCGACACGAGCCCGGTGACCACCATGCCCGAATGAAACTGACCGCCGGGATTCGGCAGTACGGCCTTGACGACGAAGTTCGTCGAACCCGGCGTGAGCTGGTCGAGCACGGCCGATACCGCCGCATTTCCGCGCAGCGTCGCGCGATCGCTCGAGACGATTCTCACCGGCGAACCCGTTTGGACGCCGACGATCTCGCTGCCCGAGCCGTTCAGGACCGCATACACCTTGTCGGTCTCTTGTAGCGTAAAGATCTGACGCGTGCCCGGATACTCGCCCGGGTTGATGTTACGGTTCACGACGACGCCGTCGATCGGCGAGACGATGGCGGCCTTGGCAATCGACACGCGAAGCTGATTGGCCAAACCCATTTCGGTGACTTCGTCGGCTTTCACCGATGCAATCGTCTCGCCTTGTAGGCCGCTGGTGGTCGTTCCGTTCGTCCGGACTTGCGAGATGGTGTTCTGCAAGTTCACTTGCGCCGTGCGCACCGCTTGCTGGTCGTTGGCGACGAGCGTAGCCTGCTGATCGTAGGCTTGCTGCGCGAGGTAACCCTGCTTCACCAGTTGCGCGTCGCGGCTCAAGTTGAGCTGATCGGTTGCCAATGTTTGCTGCGTTTGGCGAACGGACGCTTGCGCCGAGTTGATCGAGTTGCTGTTCTGCGTGATCGTCAAGCCGGATTGGAGCACCGTCTCTTTGGTCTTTGCGACGTCGCTGTCGTAGGTGCCCATCGTCGACTGCAATTGCGCTTGCAGATCCTGGGTATCGAGCTGGGCCAGCAGCTGGCCCTTGCGCACGTGATCGCCCTCGCTGACCAAGACGCGATCCGCCGGCTCGACCAAGGTCGAGGTTATCTGGACGTTTTGGAACGGAACGATCAGCCCGCCGAGAGTGCTGCGCGGCGTCACCGAACCAGGCGCTGCGGAGATGACCGGAATCTTGGCGGTTGCAACTCTCCGAGCTTGCTGCGCGTGGCTGCACCCGGCAAAAAACAGGGCGGCGCCAAGCGCCACAAGCACCGTCTTAAAAGGGCGGCCATCATCGCACATATCCAGCATTGTACGCGTAATCCTATCGAACGCTATCGCCAATTTCCCAGGAAAGTTCCCGCGGCGTCCCGCCGTGAGTACGCTCCGCGGTCAAAATGTCCCGTTGGACCGGTCCAGCCTTGCAAAAAACTTACAGGCTCGGCAAGGCGAGTCCCGGCCGCCGGTGCCGAAGGATGTACCCATGCCCGTCAATGCCTCGTCGGAAAGCGACGTCATTTTCCGGACCTACGACCGCGGGGCGCTGACCGCGACCCTCTACCGGCCCGCCACGGCGGCGGTCGCGGCCGTCGTCGACGTCCACGGCGGCGCTTGGACGTCCGGGGATCGCACTAACAACGTGGCGACCGCTCGGTACCTGGCTGCCAACGGCATCGCCGTGCTCTCGCTCGATTTCCGCATGCCGCCCGACGCGGCGTATCCGGAGACCGTGACCGACGTGGCCGCCGGCCTGCGCTGGATGCGCACGCACGCCCCCGACGTCGGGACGACGCCCGAACGCGTCGGGCTGCTCGGAACGTCGAGCGGCGGGCACCTGGCTCTGCTGGTGGCGCTGCGCCCGCACGACGAGCGCTACGTTGGTCCGGCGCTTGGGGGCGAGCCCGACCTTGCAGTTCGCTACGCCGTACTAGGCTGGCCGGTCAGCGACCCGGTGGCGCGCTACCACATGGTCCGCGATCGTACCGACACCCGCCTGAGGGACGCGCACCACGCGTTCTGGGCCGGCGAAGAGCAGATGGCCGAGGGGAGTCCCTACGAGATCGTGCGGCGCGGCGAGGCGCAGCAACTGCCGGCGCTGCTGATCCTCCAGGGCCTGAGCGACGACAACCTCACCTCCGACATGCAGCAGCGGTTCGTTGCGGCCTACCGCGAGCGCGGCGGGAGCGTCGAGCTCGAAACCTTCGAAGGCCAACCGCATTCCTTTATATCGCGCGATCCGGCGTCCGCCGCGGCAGGGGCGGCACTCGCCCGCATAACCGAGTTCATCATTCGTCAAGCAACCGGCTGAGGGAAGGACGGACCGGGGGGTCGTGGAACCGATGTCGGTCGCGGTCCCGAATAGCTCAGTTGGTAGAGCAGCTGACTGTTAATCAGCGGGTCGTTGGTTCGAGTCCAACTTCGGGAGCCATTTCAAACCCTTGCCATTGGATGAAGATGCAAGGGTTTGTCTTTTTGGTCGACCTGGCAATTCGGTATTCTGACCCCTTTGACCCCAATTACTGGCGCGCGCTGACGCACGTGAGCATCTGCCGGCGGCTTTGTCCGTGAAGATCCGGTCGACGGCGGCGTCCTCGGAGCGGACGTTGGACTCTCCGCCGACCGCAAACACCTGACCAAGAAACGCTGCAGCGGGAGCACCTGGCTCTGCACCTTAGC
>JBEKXE010000096.1:0-17173 GCA_049512335.1 Candidatus Lustribacter sp. | reverse complement strand
AGTCCGCGCCGACTTCGGAGAGCCCGAGATAGCGCACTTTGCCGGCGCGCACCAGTTCGGCCATCGCGCCGACCGTCTCTTCGATCGGCACCTTCGGGTCGACCCGGTGCAAGTAATACAGATCGATCGTCTCGATACCCAAGCGCCCCAGCGACGCATCGCACGCTTCACGCACGTGTTGCGGTGAACCGTCGACCCCCATCGCGCCCGCGGCGCCGCCGCCGGGGCCCTTGCCGCCGCCACCCGGCCGCGTAAAGCCGAATTTGGTGGCGATCTTCACCCGGTCGCGCACGTTGGCCAGCGCCTTTCCGACGAACACTTCGTTCTGCGCTCCGCCGTAGACGTCGGCGGTGTCGAAGAGCGTGATGCCGCCCTCCAGCGCGGCGTCGATCACGCGTTGCGATTCGTCCGTGTCGGCGGGCCCGTAGTGACCGGCGATCATCATGCAACCGAGCCCCATCGCCGAGACCGTCAACCCTTGCGTTCCGAGTGCTACCGTTTTCATGCCCGCCGGTTTCCGCACCGGCCCGCGTGGACCTCGGGGCCGCTTGGTTATCCGAGCGGGATCCGGTCTTCCAGAAAGCGCAGCAGCCGCGCGGCGAAGAATCCGGAATACGTGCCGACTTCGTCGAGCGGATCGCCGATCCAGAAGTGCGGAGCGTTCTGGATGACGGGACGCGCGTAGAATCCGGCTTGTTTGAGCGCGAGCAAGAACGTTTCGGACTGCGCCGGCGCCACGATGTCGTCGTGGACGCCCCACGCCAGCAGAAACGCCGGTCCGGCGTTGGCCGTGGTGGCGTAACTGAGCGGCGAGGCATCGAAGTAGAGTTGGCGGTTGTCGTAGAGCGGCGCACCGAGGAAGCTCTGCGTGATGTTGTCGTTGGGGCGCGCGACGAGATCGTGTTGCCACTGCGCCGCCAAGTCATAGACGCCGAAGATGCCGACGACCGCGGCAATTTTCGGGCGCTCGGTCAGCCCCACCAGCGCAGCCAGATGACCGCCGGCCGAATCGCCCATCAGCACGATGCGCCCAGGGTCGACGTTCAACTCCGCGGCATGCTCGCGCACGTAGTGCAAGGCGGCCCGCACGTCGTCGACGGCAGCCGGGTAACGGTTCCGGTCCTTGCCCACGAGCCGGTAGTCGATAGCGAACAGGGCGTACCCCGCGGCGGCCAGGAACGGGCCGAGGTACCGGTATGCGCTGCGGGTCCCGCCCTTCCAGCCCCCGCCGTGCATCGCGATGACGACGGGCGCCGGCCCGCCCGACTCGGTGAGGTACGCGTCGGCTTGCAGCGCCTCGCCGCCCGGGTTCGCAAACACAACGCTTCGCGTGCTCATACCGGAGGATGTTGAACGGCCGCTCGGCGTTTTCCGTCACCGTTTGGGGCAAGAACGGACGGTGGCTAGCACCAAGCCGGCTCCGCCGTGCACGCTCGTGATATTCGATGCCGCAGCGGGACGGCGGCGACTGGTTGCCGCTCGGACCTTAGCTCTCGATGACGACGCGGATCGTCTTCAGGTCGCCGTCGTACGGGCCTTGCATCCGCACGCCGGCCTTCTTCTCGAGCTCCAGGTAGGAGATGATCTCGCGGGTGATTTCCTCGCCCGGCGAGATCACGGGAATCCCGGGCGGGTAGGGCGTGATGACCTCGGCGCAAATGCGGCCGGCGCTCTTTTTGAACGGCACGAACTCGGTCGGCGCCAGGAACGCCTCGCGCGGCAGTAACCGCAAGGGCGGGATGCGCGGCAGCTTGTAGGTGCCGCGCTTCAACCGCGCATCGAGCACGCCCGAGGGTGAGAAGATGTCGACCGGACGATCCTCGCGCGAGAGTTCGCGCACGCCGTAGACCAGCTCGTCGGCCGCATCGGGCGTGGTGCCGATCGTGAACAAGGCGAGCGTGTTGAACAGGTCGGCCAGCTCGCACTGGACGTTGTAGCGGCGGCGTAGGATCTCTTCGGCTTCGTAGCCCGTGTAGCCGAGCCGCTTGACCGTGATCGTGACCTTGGTCGGATCGAGGTCGAACACGCCCGGCCGGCCTTCGAGCTCTTCGCCGAAGCAGTACACGTTGGGGACGTCGTTGAGTCGCCGGCGCGCGTCGTTGGCGATCTCGATCGTGCGCGAGAGCAGCGCCGGACCGTCGAGCGCCATCTGCCGGCGCGCGACGTCCAGCGACGCGACGAGCACGAGGTTGGGCGAGGTGGACAGGAAGAGCTTGTACACCGCCTTGAGCCGGTCGAGCTTGATGCGCGTGCCCTGCACGTGCAGCATCGCGGTCTGCGAGAGCGAGCCCAGCATCTTGTGCGTCGAGTTGATGCACATGTCGGCGCCGGCCGCCATCGCCGAGATCGGCAACGCCGGGTGAAAGTGAAAGTGCGGCCCCCAGGCCTCGTCGACGAGCAGCGGGATGTCGTACTCGTGCGCGACCGCGGCGATGCCCTCGAGATCGGCGGCCACGCCGTAATACGTCGGGCTCACCACGTACACGGCCTTAATGTCCGGATGGGCCTCGAGCGTCTCGCGCACCGTCTGCGGCGTGACGGTGTGGTCCATGTGCAGATCTTCGTCGACTTCCGGCTTCATCCACACCGGATAGCCGCCGCTCATGATCAAACCGCCCATCGCGCTCTTGTGCGAGTTGCGCGGGATCGCGATCTTCTCGCCCGGATTGAGCGCGGCCATCATCATGCACTGGTTGCCGCTGGTCGAACCGTTGATCAAGAAATACGTGTGCTCGGCGCCGAACGCCTCGGCGGCCAGCTCTTGCGCCTCGACCAGTGGCCCCTCGGGCTGCAACAGGTCGTCGAGCCCGCGGATTTGGGTCAGGTCGATCGCGAGCACGTTGTCGCCGACGAAATCGCGGAACGCCCGCTCCATCCCGATGCCCTGTTTGTGGCCGGGCGTATGGAACGGGATGACGCCCGCGTCCACGTAGTCCAGCAGCACTTGGAAGTACGGGGCGCGGGTCTGATCGAGGCCCTGGCGGGTTACCGCGGCAGCGGCACGGGTGATCACAACGCGGGCGATTATAGCACGACCCGGCAGAGTTCGGGCCATTCACCCGGAGCGAGTCGAAGAGCGGGTTGGCCCTAGCTCGCGCGGGGGAAGTTGATGCGGACGTGCAGGCCTTCGCGGCTGCGCGTGTTGACCTCGCGCAACTGGGCGTCCCGATCGTAGATCACGCGGACGTTGTGCTTGGCGTCGAAGACGCGCTTGTCGCCGTTCTCGCGGTCGGTGCGCAGCGGCAACGGGACGTCGCCGTACTCCTCGACGTAGCGATCGAGCGCGTCGTGGGAGATCTCGACCGTCACGAAACCATTGGAGTACGCCAGCGCCAGCTCGGGATTCTTTGTCTCCTCGAACGGCGTCAGGCTCGTGGCGCGGCGCCGGAGCCCGAGTTTTCGGGCCGGGAGCGATGGGCGCTCGACGCGACGGATCACGCGAAAATCTCCCTAGCTTTTGGGGGCGTCCGGCGCCGCGGGCCCGATTCGGCCGTTGAGCTCCGTGAATAGACGGTCGTACGAGATTCGGTCCATTGCCGCCTCCCCCTCGACGAGCGCGTTGTCGGCCGAACGGAGGGCGTCGACGACCTCGAGCGCGGTCGCGGCGCGGCGGAAAAGCACCCGGCCGGCGGCGTCGGTGACCGTAATATATGCGATTCCGCCCGACGTCGTGCTCGGCTGCGCCGCGACGGGCGGGGGCACCTCGGCCGGCCCGTCGCCCGCGCGCGGGGGCGCGCTCGCCGCAGGGATGTGAGGCGCCGCACTCTCGACCGGTTCCTCGCCGAAGTCGAGGTCGGTAAACGCCGGCTCTTCGATCAGCGTGTCCCCGGGCGGCGCGGGATCACGAGCTCTCGACGTGCTCGTCGATCGAGACGTTGTAGAGGAACAAGAACTTGTGCCACTCGCCCGGCAGCGTGTTGCGCTTGACTCGGATCCACGGTATATATTTCGGCGCTTTCGGCTTGCGCTTGAGGAGCATGTTGGCGTGCTCGGGCGTCCGGTTGTTCTTGCGGTTGTTGCAGCGCATGCAGGCGCAGACGAGATTTTCCCAGGTCGACGGGCCGCCTTTGCTGCGCGGGTGCACGTGATCGACCGTCATCATCCGTTCGCCTTTGAGCCCACAATACTGACAGGTGTAGTTGTCGCGCAACAGGATGTTTTTCTTGGTCAGCGCGACCTTCTGCATCGGCCGGCGGATGTAGTACAGCATGCGGATGATCGAGGGCATCCGCATTTCGAAGGTCGGCGACGCGAGCAGGTGGTCGCGCCCGTGCACGACCTCGGCCTTGCCCGAAAAGATCAGCTTGACGGCCCGCTGGAACGACGTGATGTTCAGGGCCTCGTAGGTGAAGTTCAGCACCAAGACGTCGGTCACGGTATCCCTCGGGCGGCGGCCGGCGAGCTAAAAAAGCGAGGCATGGCTAGCCTCGCTTCTTTACGATTGACAAACGAATCTGGGTGAGCAAGCCGGCCAACCCGGCTCGCTCATCGGCCCTCAACCTGGGCGCTAATCGCTCGAACGCTAACCCGGCCACGTCGCAGGCCAGGGCGGCGGCGTCCAGGTCGGACGGCCCCTCCTTAGGCTCGAGGTAGGCGTTCGCTGCGAGTGCCAACGTCGCAATCATCTCGCCCAGAAGGGCGTCGATCGAGGGTGCGGCGAGCGCGTCGGGCGCGGTCGACATACCCGGCGGTTCGGCGCGTCCGGACGGAAATACTCCGGCGCCGCGTTCGAGGGTCATGCCCGGCGCACACAAAACTTGGGCGCCGAGATCTTCTCGATCCGGGGCCGGATGCTCTTCAGTCGAGAAGCGAAATAAAGTAGCGGTGTAGCCGGTCGTCGCCGGTCAGCTCGGGATGGAACGACGTCCCGATCACTTTGCCCTGGCGCACGAATACGCCGTGCCCGTCGAGCGACGCCAGCACGTCGACGCCGGGGCCGGCCCGTTCGACCCACGGCGCGCGGATGAAGATTGCCGGAAACGGCGGCGGACCGAGAACGGGCACGTCGAGGTCGACTTCGGCCGATGCGATCTGCCGTCCGAACGCGTTGCGCCGCACCGTGATGTCGAGCAAACCCAACGTGTCTTGTTCGAGATCCGCGACCTCCTTCGCGGCGACGATCATCCCCATGCACGTGCCCCAAAAGGGCATGCCGTCGCGAACGCGCGTCTTGATCGGCTCGACGAGCGCGAAGCGCTCGAGCAGCCGGATCACGGTCGTCGATTCCCCGCCCGGCACGATCAGCGCGTCGACGCGCGCCAAATCACGCTCGTTCTTCACCTCGACCGGCTCGACGCCGGCTCGCTGCAGCGCATGCAGATGTTCCACCACATCGCCCTGCAGCGCGAGGACCCCAACCCGTTTCAAATTATGCTCGCGAGTTAGTTTCCGCGAGTTGCGAGCAGTTCGTTCTCCGGCATGCCGCGCAGATCGATGCCCGGCATCGCCTCGGCGCCGGCGAGCTCGCGATGCGCCGCGACGATCACCGCCGGATCGTTGTAGTGCGTGGTCGCGTCGACGATCGCTTTGGCGAACTTGGCCGGGCTCTTCGACTTGAAGATGCCGCTGCCGACGAAGATGCCCTCGGCGCCGAGCTGCATCATCAGTGCGGCATCGGCCGGCGTCGACACGCCGCCCGCGCAGAACAGCACGACCGGCAGTTTCTTTTCGCGCGCGACGTACTGCACGAGGTCGAGCGGCGCGCCGAGTTCGCGCGCACGTGCGACCAACTCTTCCTCCGGCACGGCCGAGAGGATCCCGATCTCGTCGGTGATGGCACGGATGTGCCGCACGGCTTCGACGATGTTTCCGCTGCCGGCCTCGCCCTTGCTGCGGATCATCGCGGCGCCTTCGGCGATGCGCCGCAGCGCTTCACCGAGATCGCGCGCGCCGCACACGAACGGAACGTCGTACTTGTGCTTGTTGACGTGATACTTGTCGTCGGCCGGCGTGAGCACTTCGGACTCGTCGATGAAATCGACGCCCAGCGCCTGCAGCGTTTGGGCCTCGGCCAGATGCCCGATCCGCACCTTCGCCATGACCGGAATGGTGACGGCATCCATGATGCGCGCGATCAACTCGAGGTCGCTCATCCGCGCCACGCCGCCGTCGCGGCGGATGTCGGCCGGGATGCGTTCGAGGGCCATGACCGCGACCGCGCCGGCCTCCTGGGCCACCACGGCCTGCTCGGGGGTCACCACGTCCATGATGACGCCGCCCTTGAGCATCTGCGCCAAGCCGCGTTTGACGGTGTCGGTTCCGGTCTGCTTTTGCGAATCCATACCGTCCATTGTCCCAGGAATCGGCCGGCGGCGCAATGCTGGAGGTCGGACGCGTGCGTCCGGCGGCTCGGCCCCCTAGGTCCCACTCCGCTGCGAACATCGTGAGGGGCCGAACGCGAAGGATTCGCTTGAAGCGAATCCTCTATGGGAACGGGGTCGGGACGATCATCTGCTGCTGCGGCTGGCCCTCGGCCGGAGCCTGGGTCGCGGACTGCCCCGGCGCCTGCAGCGGCGGGGCCGTATACAGCTCGCCCGGGTTGGTCGCCGGAACGCGCTTCGGCGAGGGTGAGGGCTTCGGCGTGGGGGTCGGCGGCGGGGTCACGCGGGGGTCGGGAAAGGCCGGATCGGTGGCCACCGAGACGACCTGCAGCCGCTTCCAGTTGCGCGAGATCGCCTCGTCGCTGCCCGGGGTGTCGCCGGGCACCGGCGTGACCGTCTGCTCGGGGATCTCGACGCGGCGATCGGTCGCGCCGAAGATCGTGTGCTCGCCGATCTGCTGGCCGACCACCACGGCCGCCAACAGCACGATGCCCATCCCGACCAGCGCCATCGAGGTGCGCGGGCGGCGGCTACGCATGGGCCGGCTCCGGCGGCGGCACCGGAACCGGCATCGCGTCGCGGAGCTGCGGGTTACCGCCTACCACCAGTTCGAGCATTGCGCCCGCTTCGATGCTCCGCCGGATCATCCGGCCCCGGAATTCGATCGCGACGTTACGGGCTCGACCGAGCGGATTGCAGACGAACATCCGCACGCCGCCGGCCTCGTCCTCAAACGCGATCGCCGGGACCTCGACCGGCGACACGGTCGCCTCGTCGCTCACGTCGCGGCCGGCATAGAAGACGACGTAGGGCTCGTCGGCCGAAGCGGCCGGCATGTCGCCGACGATGCGCTTGGTGACGTGATCCATCACGTAGGTGTGCCGGCCGCCGCCCCAGTGCACGCGCGCGGCCGCGGTCCAGCGCCACTCGGCCGGAACCCGCGGCACGAGGTGCAGCCGCCCGCTGGTCCGGTAGCCGTCGATCCCGCACACCGTCTCGGCCACGGCCCATAAGTACTTGGCGCCGGTCCACGGCGAGAGGTACATCCCGCGGTTGGTCAGCGACCCGCCGTCGAACCACTCGCCGAACTGTCCGGGGACCGTGTTGCGGCTCGTGCCCGCTTCCATCGAGGCGTAGATCGCTTCCAGAAAATGGACCGCGTGCCGATGGGCGCCGTTGCGCGCGAGCGCGACGGCAAACCACAGCGTGAGATCGGGCCACACCCCGCCGAGCAAGCCGAAACCGTGTGAGGGAAAATACCAACTGTCGGCGGTCGAGATCGTGCGCAAGCCGACCGGCGTGATGAAATCCGGCTCCAACAAGCGCTTGAGGATCGCCAGGCGCGCCGGCTCGTCGGCGACCTCGAAGAGCACCGGGAAGACTTCGTCGGCGGTGAAGTTGTCCTGGTAGTTGCCGTCTTGATCGTAATTGAGCACGAAGGCCGAGGTGTCTTCGTTGAACAGCTTGGCCAGGATTGCCGCGCGCAGCGCGCTGGCTTCGCCCGCCCACCGGCCCCAGTCGTCGCCCTGCTCGCAAATCGCCGCGATCATCGCGGCGGCCTCGAGCGCGAAATAGGCTTCGGCGTTGATCTCGGTCACCGCGCCGTCGAGGGTGTAGTAGGGGATGATGTTGCGCCACGACGTGATGCCGAACATGTCGACCCCGCCGGCCTTGCAGTAGATCAACCCGTTCGCGTCGCGCTGCGAGAGCAGGTAGTCGGTGATCTTGCGCACCAGCGGAAAGACGGCGCGCAGCCACGCATCGTCGAGCGTCGCGTTGTAGTGGTGGAGGATCGCGATGAGGTGCAGCGGCGTGTCGTCGTTGATGTTCAGCTCGTACGACGTCTTGAAGCCGTTGACGCCGCGCACGTATTCGACCACCTGTCCGCTCGGTTCGAGAAAGCGGTTGAAGAGCTCGATCGCGTTTCGGCTGAAGCTCGGCAAGAAGTAATCGTAGCCGTGGACGAACCATGACGTGTCGCGCGAAACCAAGATGTCGGACGGCGGTGAGTTGGTCGACCCCCACCCCTGCGGATACTCCTTGATCACGCGCAACATGTTGACTTTGGCCCAGACGACGCCGCGGTTGACGAGCGGCGAGGGGGTCATCAGCCGCGCGTCGGCGAGATGAAGCGCGTAGTAGCGCTGCGTCTCGTGCAGCGCCGTATCGTCGCCGAGCAGCTGTTCCAGCACCGGTTTGGACGCCGCGTCGCCGTCCTTGTGGAACACCACCGCGAGCCGTAGGCTTTCGCGCGCGCCCGGCTCGACGTCGATGTCGTATTGGAGCGCACCGAAGATCCGGCGGTTGACGAATTCGGCCAGTTTCGGTGTTACCTCGTCCAGGTGTCCGACGGGCGCCAGCTCGCCGTCGCGAATTGCGCCGAGCAACGACTGCTCGCGCAGGGCCACGACGACCGCGGCCGGTTTGCGCGAACCGCCCCACCAGCGCGCGTAGCCGGATTCCTCGCCGAAGCTGCGGATGAAATCAGCCTCGCAGCTGGCCCGTACGGCCTTCTCCGGCTCGCCGTAGAAGCGCTGGCCGATCAGCAGCGCCCACGGAAACACCTTGACCGTGGCGCGCTCGACGCCGGGATTGTGGATCGTGACGTCGACGACGAAGCCGACGACGCGGTCGTGTTTCGGCCCGTGCGGAACGTAGAACGCCTCGGTGACGCGCAACCCGGCGGCCAGCTCGAATTCCGCGATTTGCGCGTACGGCAAGAAGGTGAGCTCGCGCGTGATCTGCTGCGGAAAAAGCGACGGACGGTCACCGACCCGGTAGGCGATCTGATGCGCGCCGAAGATGATCTGATCGGTGTCGGCGTCCCACAGCCCGCGAATGCCGCCTTTGGGCGTCGACGTGGCGAAGGTCTTGAAGTTGCCCAGCGTGAGCCCGAACGGCGTCTCCGCTTCGGAGAGCACGTACGCGCAGAACTCCCCATGCTGCGCGTCATACCTTGCGTCCACGCCGTTCGCTACGCCCACTTCCGCAATGCGGCCTCCCATCAGGGACGTCCGGGCGCATAGCGAAAGCTAGGGTGTGATCGTCCGAGCGCCGGCCAAAATCAACCTCACGCTCGAAATCCTCAATCGGCAAGACGACGGCTATCATCGGCTGCGCAGCGTGATGCTCCCGATCGCACTCGAGGACGAGATCGGCATCGAGCCGGCCGAGCGCTTTTCGTTTGCCTGCGAACCGGCGGCGCTGACCGGCGACAACTTGGTCGTGCGCGCGCTCGCGGCCGCCGGGATGGAGGGCGCACCGCTCGCCGTGGAGCTGCACAAGCGCATTCCGGTCGGCGCCGGGCTCGGCGGCGGCTCGTCCGACGCGGCGGCGATGTTGCGCGCCGCGATCGACGGCGCCCTGGGAACCGCCGGCGCGCACGATTGGATCGCCGTCGCGCGCGCGCTCGGCTCCGACGTGCCGTTCTTTCTCACCGGCACCGGCGCGCTCGTCGAGGAGACCGGCGAGCGCGTGACGGCCCTCGGCGCGCTGCCGCCGTGGTGGGTCGTCGTGCTGGCGCCCGACGTGCACGTCGACACGGGCGACGCGTACCGGCGCCTCGCGGCCGCGCGCGCGCAAACGCCGCCGCCCTCCCGCCCGCGCGCCGGTTCGGCGAGCCTGCGCGCGTTGGAAGCCGTGCAACGCGGCGATTATGCGGCGGCGATCGCGGCCGCGACCAACGACTTCGAACCGCTGATCGCGGCGGCATACCCCCCGGTCGCCGCAGCGCTGCGCGCGTTGCAGGCCGCGCACGCACCGCACGCGATGCTCTCGGGGTCCGGCGGCGCGACGTTCGCGTTGTGCGAGCGCGAGGCCGACGCGCGCGAGCTGGCGGCCGCCGTCGAGCTGCCCGAACGCGCGCGCCTGTTCGTGGTGCCGCTCGCATACGCTGTCGATTGGCGCGTCCTTCGACAGGCTCAGGACAGGCGGTGAACGCGGTCGTGCTGGCGGGCGGCGGCCCCGACGCCGTGTCCGCGGCCGCCGGTGCGCTGCCGAACAAGGCCTTCGTGCGGATCGGCGGCGTCGCGCTCGTGGCGCGCGTCATCGCGGCGCTGCGCGCAACGCCCGGCATCGCGCGCATCGTCGCGGTTGCACCGCCGGCCGCGCACGCCGACGCCGCGCTCGCCGGCGCCGACGAGTTGCGCCCCGACGGCGAGCGGATGCTGGCCAGCCTCGATTCGGGTCTCGCCGGCGCGCCGCTCGACGAGTTGATCCTGATCGCCGCGTCGGATCTGCCGGTGCTGACACCGGCCGCGATCGCGGAGTTTGTCGAGCAGGCGCGAGGGCGCGACCTCGACCTGGCCTATGCGATCGTCGGCCAGCGCGAGCACGTCGACGCGTACCCGGGCGTGCCGCACACGTGGGCCAAAATGGTCGAAGGACGCTTTTGCGGCGGCGGCCTCGTCGCGCTCAAGCCGCGCGTCCTGCCGGCGCTGCGCGGCATCCTCGACGACCTCGGTAAAGCGCGCAAATCGCCGTTGCGCTTAGCCGCGCTGTTCGGCTGGGACATCCTGCCGCGCTTTGCGCTCGGATCGCTTACCGTTGCGGCCGCCGAGCGGCGCGCCAGCGCGATCCTCAAAGCGCCGGCCGGCGCGATTCGCTGCTCGCATCCCGAGGTTGCGGTGAACGTCGACCGCGCCTCGGACGTGGCGCTGGCAAACGGCTTGGTGGACGTCATAGCGAAGAGAGCGGAATGATCCTCGTCGACGAGCGGCGGCTCGCGTACGGCATCGATCCGGTGCTCGTACGTTTCGGCGGCGGCGATCCGCAAGCCGTACTGTCACCGGCCGCATTTTTGTCGCGCGCCGGAGCGATGCGCGTCCTGCGCGACGGCGAACGGCGGGCGCTGGTGCGGCGTATCGCCGCAACCCGCGAAGAACTCGCCGTTCCCGCCCACGTGCGGCGCAGCGCATCGTTCGCAACGCGCGTGCTGGCCGCGATCGACCGTGACGACGACGACGCGTTCGGCGGGCTCGGCGGCGAATACCGGACGCTGCTGGCGTTCGTCAACGCCGTCGATGCCGGCACCGCGCTGCGCCGCTTGCTGAGCGGCGCACTTCGACCCGGCTCAGGGCAAGGCGAAAAGGATGGCGAGACGCTGGCCATCGACACGCTGCTGCTGGTGGACGACGGCGCTTTCGCCTGGCGCCGGCTCGCCGCGCTCGGCGCATTCAACCTCGAACCGGTCGAACTGGGCCCGCTTGCGACGCCGGCGCTCGATCTCGCGGCGGCCAACGGACTGTTTGCCTTTCTGCGCTTTGCCGCGAGCGAAAGCGACGCCGATGCGCGCGCCGCGCTGCGCTCGAAGCTCGCGCCGATCGAGCCCGACGACGCGCGCATGCTGCTCGCGATCGCGGGCGAGGGCACCAACGTGCTCGACGTGATCGAGTCCGGTTCGGCCGGCGGCGGACGCGAGTTCGCGCACGCGCTGCGCACGGTCGCACGCGCGTACCGCGTGCCGGACGCGGGCGCGACCGAGGTCCTCGCGGCCGCCGTCGCAACGCTCGGGCTCGACGGCGCAACCGCCGCCGCGCTCGAACGGATCGCGCGCGATTTCGACGCCGCGTGCATCCTGGCGCCGGCGTGGGAAGCCGCCGACGCGATCGACGAGTTCGAAGCCGAGCTTGCCGGCTGCGCGCAGCGCCCGCTCGAGTTTCCGGCCCCTGAGCCGGGTCGAAGGGCGGCACCGGCGGTCGCGCGCGAAGCGCAGGCGCCGGTCACGTCGCGCCGCGCGGTGTTCTCGGCCTCCGCGCTCAACGCGTTCGCCGAGTGCGAGCGCAAGTGGTTCTATCGCTACGTCTGCGCGGCGGTCGAGGACAAGGGTTCGTCGGCGTCGTTCTACGGCATCGCTTTCCACGCCGCGCTCGAGGAATTCCACGCGACCCACGCGCGCTTCGAGAACGGCGATCCCGGCACGCTGGGTTCGTTTCTCGATTATTGCCTCGTTACGTCGTTCGACCGGCACCGCACGCGCTTCGATGCTCCGGTCGAATTCGAGCTGCAGAAACGACGCGCGCGGCGCACGGGCAAGCGCTACGTCAGCTGGCTGCTCGAGCGCGCGCGCAAGGCGCCGTTCGAGGTCGTCGGCTGCGAGACCGCGACCGACGTCAAGCTCGGCGACTACTCGTTCATCGGCTATATCGACCGGCTGGACCGCGACGACGCGACCGGTGCCGTGACCGTCGTCGATTACAAGACCGGCGCGATTGCCAAGAGCGCGTATGAATACTTGGCCGACGTGCTGGCCCTGCGCGAGTTCCAGCTGCCGTTCTACTATTGGGCGCGCACGGCGGCCGGCGACACGGTGACCCGGCTGTCGCTGGTGCCGCTCAAGGATGCGCTGCTCGACGTCGAGCCGATCGAGCTCACCGTCGTAGCCCAGCGGCCGCCGGCGAACGGACGCGCCAAGAACGCCACCACCGCGGCGATCAGCGTGATCGATCTCGAGCGCGCGCGCGAACGCATGATCGCGATCGCCGGCCGTCTCGCGACGCCGACGATCGCGCACTACGCCGTGACCGACGACCCCGATAATTGCCGCTACTGTTCCTATAAAGACGCCTGCCGCGAGCGTCCGGCCGTTGCCGGCGAACGGTTCGGCCGGTGATTCGCGCGCTCGACGGCCTGCCGGAGCGCATCAGCGCGGCACCGCCGGCTTCGGATCTGATCCTCATCACCGGTCCGGTCGCGAGCGGCAAGAGCGACGCGCTCGCGCAGCGGTACACCGCGCTGCTCGCGGCGAGCGGCGCGGAACCGCAAGCGACGCTGGTCGCGAGCTCGCATCCGGACGGCGCCCGCGACCTCGCGGCGCGCATCGCCGCGCGCCTCGAGGACGCCGGCCGCGCGGCGTTCGAGCGCGCACCGTTCGCCGGCGTCACGCTCGACGCGCCGGCGTTTGCCATCGTCGCCGAGGGCGCGCTCGCCGGCGGGCTCGCGCCCGACATCACGCTGCTCGATCCCGACGAGGCCGAAGAGATTTTCGAGCGGGCCGCGGCGCCGCTGTTTTCGGCCGAGTGGGCCGAATATCTCGGCGCGGACATCGATCCGGAGATCAGCGGTCTGCGCACGCCGGACCGCTTCGCCGCCGCCGTGCTGCGCTTGGTGGTGAAGCTGCGCGATGCCGGCATCTCACCCGAAACGATGCTGTCGCAAGCGCTGCGCGGCGCCACGATGTTCTACGCCAAGCCGCCGAACTTCGCCGATCCGGGGTTGTTGCAGGCGACGCGCGACGACTACCGCAGCTCGCTGCTGATCGGTCCGGCGGAATTGGACCGTCAGCATCGGCGCGAGATCGACCTGGCCAAGATCGTCGCGAAGCTCTACCGCTCATACGTCGACGAGCTGGTGCGCCACGGCTGCATGACCGCCGGCGACGCGGTCGCCGAAGCGACGCGCCTGCTCGAGGAACAACCGGCGCTCGCCGCCGCCTACCGCGCCCGGTTGGCCTTCGCGGTGATCGACGACGCGCACGACCTGCGTAACGGCGAGGTGCGGCTGCTGCAGGCGCTGTTCGGTCCGAAACTGCGCGGCGTCACCTTTGCCGGCACGCTGCAGTCGGCGATCTACGGCTTCAGCGGCGCGCGCGCCGACGCGACCTTCAAGCTCGCAACGACGACGATCGAGTTGCCGGCCGGAAGGGTCGTCGCGCCCACGCTGGCGGCGTGCGCGCAGGCGATCGCGACCGGCTCGGCGGCGCCGCAACCCGCCGCCGCCGCCTGCGTGCGCGTGCACCGCGCGCCGGATCGCGAAGCCGAGATCGCGTTCGTCGCGCAGAGCGTGGGCGCGCTGATCGCCGCCGGAACCGCGCCGGCGCGCATCGCGGTCGTCCACCGCACAGCGCGCTGCCTCTCCGCCTACGAAGACGCGCTGGTCGACGCCGGCATCGCGGTCGCGCTGCACGGGGACATCGATCTGCTCGCGCGCCCCGAAGCCGGCGACGCGCTCGCGCCGTTGTGGACGGCCGTCGACCCGTTCCGCCACGCCTGGCTCCTGCGCATGCTGGAACTGCCGATGCTCGCGCTCGGTGACGCGACGCTGGGACTGCTCTGCGGCGAGCCGGCCGACCCGCAAGCGATGCTCTTCGCGTTGCCGGCGACCGAACCCGAAGGCGATCGGCGCTGGGACCGGCGGCGCGACGTGCGGCTGGCGATGAACGTGCTGCGCGGCGAGCGCGACGCCGATCTCTCACTGCTCGCGCGCGAACGCATCGCGGCATTTCGCGAACGGCGCCGCGCCTGGGCGGTGCACGCGCGCGATGCCGGAACGACGGCGGCCCGGGCGATCGTCGAAGACGCCGGACTCTATGCGGCGCGGCCGGGAGAAACCGTCGCGCGCGCGGCGCGGCGGGCGTTCATCGTCGAGGCGGTGTTGGCCCTGATCGAACGTTGCGAGCAACGGCACCCCGGCGGAACGCTCGAGGCGGCGCTCGAGATGCTGGCGCGCATCGCGCCGGCCGAACGCGGGCCGCTCGTGCACGACACCGGCGGCGGCGGCGTTTTCGTCGGCTCGATCGACCGCATCGGCCCGCGGCGCTTCGATCACGTCTTCGTCGTCGACGTTCGCGCCGGCTCGTTCCCGCCGTATTACGTGCCCGACGCGTTTCTCTTCAGCCCGACGTACGGGATGGTGCCGAAGGACGCGGCCGGCGACGCACCGGCGGCGCGCACCGCGAAGTTCACCTGGTATTCGCATCATGCAAAACTGAACGCGATGTACGCGCGCGAGCACCGGCGGTTGCTGGCGCTCGCCATGTTGCGCGCCGACGTAAGCGTGACCGTGAGCGCGAGCGGCCGCGCGACGCGCGGGATCGGCGCCCCCGAACTCGCCGCCGAGCTCCAGACGATGCTCGGCCGCTGACGCGCCGTCTCACCGAAGTTTCACCTCCGGCCCGCTGCGGGGCGCGCAATTCGCGCTATGCTTGACGTTGCGAGCGCGCTCGCTCCCTACCGTGGACCGTTCAACGCGCGCCACGCCGCGCACGTGTTGCGCCGCGCCGGCTTCGGCGGAACGAACGCCGACATCGTCGCGTTCGCGCAACTCGACGCGCAACGCGCCGCCGACGCGCTGATCCACCCGAGCGAGCCCGACGTCGCCTTCAACGCCTACCCCCCCGAGCTCGGCACGCTGCCCAGCAACCTGTACGCGGTCCCTCAGCGCCGCCGCTCTCGGCAGTGGAATGCCGATCGCATTCATGCGCGCGGCATCGGCGCAAGCCGTACCGGCCGCCGGCTCGCGCTGCTGCAAGCCGTGAGCTACCCCGACGCCAACCTCTCGCACTTCGAAGCGACGCAGATCTGGGAAACCGCATCCCCGGTCCGGCCGCGACGGCGCCAAGAGCGGGCAGTCGCCATATTTGGCGATGATCGCCGACACCGCGCGCGAAGCCTACCACGGCGGCGACGTGCTGCGCGCCGAAGTCGCCGGCTACACGCCCGCGGTGACCTATCCGACCGACGGCTTCTCGCAACAGCTCAAACTGGCGGCGCAACTGATCGGGACGAACACCGGCACGAAGATCGTGTTCGTGTCGATCGGCTCGTTCGACACGCACGCCGGCCAGCGCGCGCAGCAAGACCGCCTCCTCGGCTATCTCGGGAACGGTTTGCTCGCGTTCTACAAGGATCTCGCGGCGCACGGCAACGACAAGCGCGTGCTGACGATGACGTTTTCGGAATTCGGCCGCCGCGTCGAGCAGAATTCGAGCAACGGCGACCATCCCTCGCTGACCGACCTCGACCACAACGGCAACCTCAAGTTCGCCACCGACTTCCGCGCCGGCTACGCTACCGTCATCCAGCGCTGGCTCGGCACCGACCCCAGCCCCATCCTCGACGGCCGGTACGAACCGCTCGCGTTCGTCTAGTCAGCGGCCGAGGGCGGTGCGGATGTTTACGATGGCTTCGTCGCGTTCGCGCGCGAGGTCGGCGATCGGGCGGTTTCCGGTTTCCTCGAGGACGCCGGCGATGATTTTTTGTTGGACGTCGGGCGTCAATCGCGGCGTGCCGAGGTCGTCCCACCAGCTTTGCGTCGGGCCGGCCAGGTGCTCCATGAAGTGCACGATCCCGCCTTCGCCGCCGCCGAGGTGGAACGTCAGCGACGGTCCCATGATCGCCCAGCGCAGCCCGGGACCGTAAGCGACCGCAGCGTCGACGTCGGCGACGCTCGCGACGCCGGTGTCGACGAGGTGGATCGCTTCGCGCCAGAGCGCCGCCTGCAGCCGGTTCGCAACGTGCCCGCGCAGCTCGGCCCGGATGTGGATCGGGAACTTGCCGATCTCGCGATAGAACGCCAGCGCGCGTGCGATCGTCTCCGGCGACGTCCGGCTGCCGCCGACGACTTCCACCAGCGGCATCAAGTGCGGCGGGTTGAACGGGTGGCCGATCACGGTGCGTTCGGGATGCGCGCAGCGCGACTGGATTCGGCTCATCAGCAAACCCGACGAGCTCGAAGCGACGATCGTCGAGGCCGGCAACGCGGCGTCGAGCCGCGCGAACAGCTCGATCTTCAACGCTTCGTTTTCGGGGCCGTTTTCTTGCACGAACTCCGCACCCTCGACGGCGGCAACCGGATCGCTGAAAAAGTGCATGCGATCGGGCGCCGCGCCGGGCGCTAGGCCGAGCCGCTCCAAGCTCGGCCACGCCGTAGCGATGGTGCGCTGCACCGCCTCGGCCGCCGACGCAGCCGGATCGCTGACCGCAACCTCGAAACCGCGGGCGAGAAAATACGCGGTCCAGCTCGCGCCGATCGTGCCTGCGCCGACGACCGCGACGCGTCGTAATGAAGACATTTCGTGCGCTTTGGGGGCGGGCGCGCGGACCCCTATCCGGCGAAGGATGTGGCGTGCTGCGAAT
>JBEKXE010000095.1:0-17403 GCA_049512335.1 Candidatus Lustribacter sp. | reverse complement strand
GTATTTCCGGAAAGCCGGCGTCCCGAGCGCTCTCAAGGGCATCGAGGAACCGGATATTCCGCATTGGCTCTGGCGTTCCGAGCCGACCGATGATGCGACCTTCGGGCCCGAAACCGATGCCCGTCAGGTCTTCCACCGGCTCGCCGGCACGTGGACCTATTGGGGCTACAAGTACGGCTACTTCGATACCGAGAGCGACGCGCGGGCCTACTACGATGAGATGTGCGCGATGCTGGCCCGCCAGATCGGTGCGCCCAATTCGCCGCAGTGGTTCAACACGGGGCTGCACTGGGCGTACGGAATCGCGGGCCCGGCGCAAGGCCACCATTTCGTCGACCCCAAGACCGGCGAACTGACCCTCGCGACCAGCGCCTACGAGCATCCAGCTCCGCACGCGTGCCTTCCATATCGAGCCCTAGTCACGACGCCGGATGGTCCTATTGCCATTGGCGACATCGTGTCGAAGAATCTCATTGGGATTCCCGTTTACGATGAATCAGGGACAACCAAGGTTGTCGCCGTTAAGCATAACGGCGTCAAGTCCGTCTATAGAGTGAAGCTCGCGAACGGCAATTATGTCGAGGCGACTTCCGATCACTTAGTACGCGTCTGCGATTCTCATAAAGGTCCGCGTCAGTGGCGTCCGGTCAGTGAACTGCGTCCTGGGATGCGACTCATCCAGAGAACGGATACGATCATCGCGTCGACAGGCGATGAAATGCTGGAAGCCGAGGCTGCTTTAGCCGGATGGCTGCAGGGCGACGGATTTGTCGGTCAATACACGACAGGCACGAACACGAGCCTCACGATCGAGGCGATGTCCGTTAATGCAGACGAGCACGGCTATGTCGATTCACTACTAGACATGGTGTTCGCCGGTTCGCATTCTCATAATCGATCTGTTGCGTCGGCCGATCCAAAACTAGATATTAGGCGGCGTAGATTCTACGGCAAGCATCTTAGCGACTTCGTCAGTTCATATTCGCTGCTTGAACGTGGCCTTGCAATGCAGGTGCCGGCTAAGGTCCAGACCGGCGGACGCAATGTCGTCGCCGCATACTTGCGCGCACTCTTTCAGGCTGATGGATGCGTTCGCATTCGAGAGGAACGCCAGAGCGCAGACATAGTCTTTGGTACCATTTCACCGAAGCTTGCCACGGGCGTGTCGCATCTTCTTTCCAATCTAGGCATCTTCAATAGAGTCCAGGTCGGCCATGACTCGCGCACCGATCGGCAAGATTACTATCATGTCATCGTCGCATGGGCTGACGGACGTAGACTCTTTGCGGATACGATTGGCTTCGTATCAAGCGATAAACAGGCCAAACTCGCCAATGCACTGACGATGCCTGGTAGAAATGTCGCAGCGATTCGCGACGAAGTCATTACATCAATCGACTACGTCGCGGATGAAGATGTCTATGATATCGAGACCGAGAGCCACTCATTCCTGACGAATAACCTGGTCGTTCACAACTGCTTTATCCAGTCCGTAAGCGACGATTTGGTCAACGAGGGCGGCATCATGGACCTGTGGGTTCGTGAGGCGCGCATCTTCAAATACGGCAGCGGCACGGGTTCGAATTTCTCCGCGCTGCGCGGTGAGGGCGAAAAGCTTTCGGGCGGCGGCACGAGCTCGGGACTGATGTCGTTCCTACGGGTCGGCGACCGGGCGGCCGGCGCGATCAAGTCGGGCGGCACCACGCGGCGCGCGGCCAAGATGGTCGTGCTCGACCTCGATCACCCCGACATCGAAGAATTCATCAGCTGGAAGGTCACCGAAGAGCAAAAGGTCGCGGATCTCGTTGCCGGCTCGATCGTGAACGAGAAGTATCTCAACGCGATCATGAAGGCCGCGAACAACGAGACGCTGCCCGAAGCGGCCCGGCTCGACCCGGCACTCAATCCGTCGCTGAAGACCGCGATGCGGCAGGCTCTCGCGATGGGCATTCCGCCCGGCAGCATCCAGTACGCGCTCGATTTCGCGCACCAGGGCTACAAAGAGCTGCTGGTCGAGACCTACGACACCAATTGGGATTCGAAGGCCTACGGTACGGTGTCCGGCCAGAACTCGAACAACTCCGTTCGCATCCCCAACGAGTTTTTCGCGCGCCTCGACGCGGGACAGAACTGGGACACGACGCGGCGCACCGACGGCCGCGTGGCGAAGTCGATCCCGACGTCGGAACTGTGGGAAAAGATCGCGCTGGCTGCCTGGCAAGTCGCCGATCCCGGCTTGCAATTCGACACGACCATCAACGAATGGCACACCTGCCCGAGCGACGGCCGCATCAACGCAAGTAATCCTTGCAGCGAATACTTGTTCCTAGACGACACTGCTTGCTTTGCGCCGGAAACGCGCATCAGCACCCCCGACGGTTTGCGCACGGTCGAAGAACTCTTCATTGCACAGCAAGGCGGCGCGAATATCAGCATCACGACCGACGTGCACGGCGAAAACGATCATCGCCGGATGACGGCCCACCGTCCCGCTTGGGTCACCAAAGTCGGCGAACGCAACGTCTTTCGCATGACGCTCAAAGACGGACGCGAGATTCGCGCCACGGGCGATCACCGTTTTCTCACCGCTGACGGTAAATGGAAGCGCCTCGATCAAATCGAGCCGGGTCACGACCGCGTCGCGATCCGCGAGTCCGGTAATCCGATCCGCTTTTCGTCGAATGACGAGGACGTCGCTCGCTGGCGCATGTTGGGCTGGCTCACCGGCGATGGCGTCTTTTCGAAAGACACCGTTGCGCTCGTGTTCGGACCGACCGAAACGACGACGGCGAGCGAGATGGAGGCGCAGTTCAACACGCTCAAAGCGCTTGCAGAGAAAGCCGCCTTTGAGCGCACCCTCTTGCCGGACGGCGTCTCCGCGATGCGCTCGTCGTCGACGAGCCGTCAAGCGAACGGCGTACTACAGATTAGCAGCAAGCAGCAGTCGCTCGTCGAGCATTTAGAACTCGATTACGGCTTCCATCAAGGCACGGCGATTACGAAGGACGTGCCGACGGCGGTTCATCACGTCGCCGACGATCTCAAGGTCGCCTACCTGCAAGGCTTGTTCTCCGCCGACGGCTGCATTCGGACAAATCCTTCGGGAACTGAACCCGAAGCTATGTTGGCGTCTTCTTCTCCGACGCTGTTGCGGTCGGTCCAGCTATTGTTGTCCGATATCGGCATCACCAGCCGGATTAGCTGGATGCATCCGAGCGGCCGGAAGAACCCGCAGGGTCAGCTGCGGATCTACAACCAGCAAGCGCGAAAATTCTTCGCTCTGGTCGGTTTCCCGTGCTCGGAACAGAAACAAGCCCGCGTCGATGCGATCCTCGAACTTCCGTTCCAGGGCGCCTTGAAGAATGTGCGCGATCCGAAGGTGCTGTCGATCGTTCCCGACGGCGTCGCAACGGTATACGACGTCACGGAGCTTTCGACGCACTCGGTCATCGCTGAAGGCATGATTGCGCACAATTGCAATCTCGCATCCTTAAATCTCGTAAATTTCCTCGATGCGGCGGGGCATTTCGAAGCGAAACGCTTTGCCGACGCCTGCCGCATCTGGACGACGACGCTCGAGATCAGCGTGACGATGGCGCAGTTCCCGTCCAAAGAAATCGCGCAGAAGTCGTACGACTACCGCACGCTCGGCCTTGGCTACGCGAATCTGGGCACGATGCTGATGCGCATCGGTTTGCCGTACGACTCCGAGGAAAGCTTCGGCTGGTGCGCGGCCATCACGTCGCTGATGACCGCAACCGCATACAAGACCTCGGCCGAAATGGCGCGCGAGCTCGGCTCGTTCCCGCGCTATGCGCACAACGGTGAGGGGATGGAGCGCGTGCTGCGCAATCACCGCCGTGCGGCCTACGCCGTCCCGAAGGAAGAGTACGAAGGCCTCACGATCACGCCGGTCACGCATGCGCCGTCGCTCTTCACGCAAGAGACGTGGGCCCTGGCGCGCGTCATGTGGGACAACGCGCTGGCGATCGGCGAGGTCGCCGGCTATCGCAACGCTCAGGTGACCGTCATCGCGCCTACCGGCACGATCGGCCTGGTGATGGATTGCGACACGACCGGCATCGAACCGGACTTCGCGCTGGTGAAGTTCAAGAAGCTCGCCGGCGGCGGTCACTTCAAGATCGTCAACCAGTCGGTCGAGCCGGCGCTGCGCCGGTTGGGGTACAGCGCGGAGCAGATCGCGGCGATCGAGACCTTCGCCAAGGGGACGAACACGCTCGAGGGCGCGCCGCACATCAACCGCGCTACGCTCAAAGCGAAGGGCTTCGACGACGAGACGCTCGCCAAGATCGAATCGCAGCTCGTCGGCGCGTTCGAGATCGGCTTCGTCTTCAACCACTTCGTGCTGGGCGATGAGTTCTGCACGACCAAGCTCGGCATGACGCCCGAGCAGCTCGCGGATTGGAACATCTCGATCCTGCGCGACGTCCTCGGGTTCACCGGGCAGCAGATCGATGAAGCCTCCGACGTGATCTGCGGCCGGATGACGCTCGAAGGTGCGCCGTTCCTCAAGGACGAGCACCTGCCGGTCTTCGACTGCGCCACGCCCTGCGGCAAGCACGGTTCGCGCTACATCCGCCCGCTCGCCCACATCGACATGCTCGCGGCAGCGCAGCCGTTCATCAGCGGCGCGATCTCGAAGACGATCAACCTGCCGCAAGACGCGACGATCGTGCATGTCAAGGAAGCCTACCGCTATGCCTGGGAGCGCATGACCAAGGCAGTGGCGCTCTACCGTGACGGCTCGAAGCTCTCGCAGCCGCTGGCCGCATCGTACGACATCGGCTCGCCCGACGAGGAAACCGACATGCCGACGGCTGCGTTCGCCACACCGGTGCAGATCGCCGAGAAGATCGTCTACCGCTACATCGCCAAGCGCCGGCGGATGCCGGACCGTCGCGGCGGCTACACGCAAAAGGCGGTCGTGGGCGGCCACAAGGTCTACCTGCGAACCGGCAACTACGACGACGGCACGATCGGCGAGATCTTCATCGACATGCACAAAGAAGGCGCGGCCTTCCGCTCGTTGATGAACAACTTCGCGATCGCTGTCTCGCTGGGCTTACAGCACGGCGTGCCGCTCGAGGAATACGTGGATGCGTTCACGTTCACGCGCTTCGAGCCGAACGGCCCGGTCATCGGCCACAAGAACATCAAGATGGCGACGTCGATCCTCGACTACATCTTCCGCGAGCTCGCCGTGAGCTATCTCGGCCGCTACGACCTCGCGCAAGTGCAGCCGTCGCAACAGATCGACGCGATGGGCCCCGATCCGGAATACACCGGCGAGGAAGACGGCGGCACGACCTATCACACGGAGCCGGCGCGTCCCGTGACCGCCGCGCTACCGAAGTCGACGCCCGCACCGGCGCCTGCTGCGACTCCCGTCATGGCCGGCGTCGCCTCGGCGGCAGCCGCGCCGATGCACCGAGGAAGCGCACAACCCATCGCTGAGCGCGTACGCGAAGCTATCGCCAAGGGCTACAGCGGCGACGCCTGCGCAACGTGCGGACAATTCGCCCTAGTGCGCAACGGCACGTGCCTCAAGTGCGATTCGTGCGGATCCACATCAGGGTGCTCCTGAAACCCCGCTCGTGGTCAACGGATCCGCCACCGGCTTCGCCGTCGACGAACCCGTCGGCCAAAGCCTCTGCTGCTATCAGAGCGACGGCTCGACGCACAACCCGTGCACGGTCGGCGGCACGACCGATTTCGGCGCGACGAGCAGCCGGCCCGATGTTTACTTCGAACGTATGTTTGGGAATGAGGGTAGCATGCTGGACGAACTGCGCACCGACCCGATGATGGCACGCTTGCTCGATGACCTTGCTGCCGGCAAGGACGTCGGCCACTACGGCAGGCTCGTCGTCGCAATGGTCGGTCAGCACTTTGCGACCGAGGACGAGCTCGTCGCGCTGCTCTCCCACGATCCGGACTTCCCCGAGGACAAGGCCCGCGTCATGGTGCGCACCGTCATCGATACCGGTTACTCACCGCCGAGCCGCGAGAAGATCCTCGAATTCCAGTCCCGCCAAGAGTATCCAATCATCGAGAACCCGGAAGACCCGGACGCCGGAAACGTCTACAAGCATCTTCAGTTCCCGAACGACGTCTACGACCACATCGAGCATTACCATGAGCAAAAGCTCCACACGCAGTAACGAGCGCTGCCTGGTTACGCTGCTTTACGGGCGCTCTTTGGCAGCGTTTTGACCAGCAATGCGGCCGAAGGCAAGGATCTCCGCGATATTGCCGCCTCCTGAAGGATACCGTTCGCCATAGATGGAGCCTAATTCGCCCGCTTTATAGAGACGTGGTATCGGCTTTCCGAAGACGTCGAGCACTCTGCCCTTGGGGTCGAATTTTGGACCGCCCTGCGTGTTGGGACCGACGGGCCACACTTCGGTTGCATAGAAGGGTGGCGTTTCGAGTGCTGCAAGGCTGTGGGCAGGCCGTTCAAAGTCCAGATCTTTTCCCTTCTTTACGTAACCATTGTACGTTGCGATCGTACTAGCGAACGTCGCCGGGTCCATCTTGATTTTGCTTGTGTAATCCACGAATTGGTTTGGGCTTTGGCGAGCGCAGATTGCATCCGCCAGCTCCGCGATCGTATTTGCTTTCATGATCCAGCCCCGTGCAATCTCGGTACTTTGGTCGGTGCTCCAATCGTAGCCATACTCGGCAGTCTTGCCTGAAATTACGCCTCCATCGCGCTGGCCGCTCGACAAAGGTTGCCCAATGGTGCGAAGCGTTTCATCGAAGACAAAGTACCCCGGCAGACGCGGATACGACCCGATCAGCGGGTCGAAGAGAATGAAGTACGCGTAGGATGAATGCCCATTGTAGTTCTCATTGAAGAAGCGTTTCCCATACTGATCGACGATGATATAGTTCGGTTTTGTTTTGGGGAAGTCGACATTGAAGCCGAGGGGGAAGTCCTTGTACTTAAAGCCCCAATGCTGCGACGACCAGTTCATGTGCCAGAGTTGGGCCCCGACGCCCATTGCCATTAAAACGCCGTCACCGGTATTACAGTCGGGACCGTAAAAGTAGCGCGGGTTGCCGTAGAAGTAATTGAGCTTTATCTGATCGTTGTATTCGAAGCCGCCGGTAGACAAGATCGTGGCGCGCCGGGCGCGGATAGTGATCGGCTTGCCGTCGCGCTCTGCGACGACGCCGAGTACTTCGCCGCCTTCGCCCTGGATGAGCTTCTTACCGGGCGTGGAGTATGCGACGCGGATGATCTTGCGCGCTTGAACGCATTTCTCGAGAATCTCGAAGAGCTTCGCTCCCGATCCGGACGCTAGGCGATACGCGTCGATCCCCTCGGCGCCCGGCAGGTCCGGAAACTCCGCGCCGTGGATCTGCACGACGCCTGAAGGCTCTCCGATGCTCTTGGCAAGCTCCTGCAGATACGCGACATTTTGCGAAGTAGTCTCGGCCCAAGTGTGGCACATCGTGTCGTCCACGGTGTCGCCGATGCAGGCCTTGACGTATCGGAACGCTTTCGCCGGGTCGTTGGGGCTGATGAAGATCCCACCGGAGACGTTGGTGTTGTTCACATGCCGATCGGGGGCGCTCTTTTCCAGCACGAGAACGTGCGCGCCGATGTTCGCCGCCTCGATTGCCGCAACGGCTCCGCCGCCGCCATAGCCGACGACAACGACGTCGGCTTCGTCGTCCCACGTTTTCGGGACGGAGACGACGGCCTCAGCCGGATTGAGCCCTATGAACGACATCGCGGCACTTTTGCCTGGCCCGTAAGGATCTTTTCGCGTGCCGTTTATGCCGGCGTTCGTGAACGGCCGTCGTGCAAGGCCTCGTAGATGCGCTCCGCCGTGAACGACATCGCGTCGAGCCGGACGCCGCAGGCGGCGGCGATCGCATTTCCGATTGCCGGGGCGACACCGGCGACGTTGAACTCGCCGCCGGCCTTCGCTCCGAAGGGCCCGGGGCCACCGTCGGGTGAGAGCTCGACGATTCTCAACGGCGGCATATCGCGTTGGCACGGCAGCTTGTACTCGGCGAGCGTCGGGTTCGTGATGCGACCGCCCTCGAGATACAGCTCTTCCGTGAGCGCGTGGCCGAGCCCCATCGAGAACGCGCCTTCGAGCTGTCCCCGGTGCCCGATCGGGTTGATGATCGCGCCGACGTCGACGACCATTGCGACATCGTAGATGCGGACGGCTCCGGTCTCCGCGTCGACCGAAAGTTCGACGCCGTAACCGCAGTAGTTGAGCCACGCCGGATCGCCGGGCTTCGCGAGTTGCGGCGTCTCCCCGACGACGCGCACCGGACCCGGGGGATGCTCCGCCAGCGCCGCGCGCAGTTTCTGCGCGGCGTCGAGCGCGGCATGTCCCAGAATCACGGTCCCTTTGCTGCCCCCGCTGCCGGGATCGTGCGGCGCGCTGTTCGTATCGCCGCGCGATACGGTGATGCGCGCCGGATCGATGCCCAACTCGTTGGCGAGGATGCGGCTGATGACGGTGAACGCACCGGTCCCCGGCTCGACGGCGCCGGTCTCGACCTCGATGCGGCCGTCGGGATGCGCGGTTACGACGAGGCTCGATTTGCCGCCGGCGATATGTCGAGCGGTCAGCGCGATGCCGCGGCCGCGCCCCGGAATGGGCGGCCGGTCCCAGCCCATCGCTTCGCGCAGCGTCATGAGCACCTCGCGCGGGCGCGGGCGCGCGATCGGCCCTCCGTCGAGGTCGGTGTCGCCGGGAACCGCCGCGTTGCGCAGCCGCAGCTCGAATGGGTCGAGCCCCAGTTCCGCGGCGATCGCATCCATGGCCGACTCCACCGCAAAGAAGATCTGCACGTCGCCCGGAGCGCGAACGGCGCCGGTCGGAATCGTGTTCGTGTAGACGGCCATGCGTTCGACGCGTGCATTGGGGATCGCATAGGGCAATTTGGGTGCGCGTCCGGGAAGTAGCCACGGCAGCGACTTCACCGCCGCGTACGCGCCGCCGTCGTAGATCACGCGCAGATCGAGGGCCGCTATTTTTCCGCCGGCCCCGAGTGCGAGCCGGACGTGAACGGTTGAGGCGTGGCGAACCGTGCCCGAGCGCAGGTCTTCATTGTACGTGCGGACGTACTTGACGGCGCGGCCGGTGGCGCGGGCGAGGTAGTAGAGCGGCAAGTCGTCGACCATCGTGCCTTTGGGTCCGAAATCGCCGCCGATGAAGCTCGGCTCGACGATGACTTTGTCCTTCGGCAGGCCGATCGTGCGCGCAATCATGTCGCGGTGCGAATAGGGTGCCTTACTGGGACACACGACGTGCACCGCGCCGCTCCCGTCGATCCAGACCATCGCCGCGCGCGGCTCGATGTAGCCGGGATGGTAGCGCGGCGTGCGGTAGGTGTGCTCGAAGACGTGCTCGGCGGCGGCAAAGGCGGCGTCGGGGTCGCCCTTCACGACCAGATCGTAGCCTTGCAGGTTGGGGTGCGGCCGCGGCGCTCGCGTGCCGGCGGTGAAGGCGTACTGCGCGTCGTTTTCGTGGACGAGCGGCGCGCCGTCCCGGATCGCTGCGGCGGTGTCGAGGATCGGCGGTAGCTCCTCGTAGACGACATCGACGGCCGCTGCCGCTGCCTCGGCCTGTTCGCGCGTTTCGGCCGCCACGGCGGCGACGTAGTCGCCGACCAGACGCACCCGCTCCGACGCCAGCACCGGCCAGTCGGCCAGCACCGATCCGAACCGGACCTCGCCGATGTCCGCCGCAGTCAGCACCGCGTGCACACCGGGCAGCGCTTTGGCGGCCGCGGTGTCGATGCGTACGACTCGGGCGTGGGCGTGCGGTGAGATCACGAACGCCGCCCACAGCATCCCGGTCCGGCGTATGTCCGCCGAGTACTGCGCCTCGCCGTTGACCTTCTGGCGGCCTTCGACCCGCCGCTCGTTTCCGGTAGGGGCTCCGAGTGTCGTCGTTATCATCGCGCGGCCTTCTCCGACTGCGGGCGTGGTCCTCGCCTCGTCGGGACAGCGCAAGAAACGAATCAGCCTCCGAGCGGCATCACTACAATACCAAGATCGGAAGCCGCATGTATGAGAGCGACATCGAGCGTCGCAAGTGGCAGACGCCGGCTTGCGGCTAGCGCCAAGTACGCTGCGTCGTACGGTGTAAGGTCATAGTGCCGGGCCAACTGCAACTCGGATCCTGAAAAAACGCGCTCGCCCGGTGATTCAACGACGATCGGCAAGTCGCGCAGCGTGTCGAGCGCCGCGTCAACGTCATCCGGGTCGATCCGGCTCGCTCGTTCGGCACCGAGGAGTACGTTCTGAATTTCCCAGCGGAACAGGGCCGGCACATATGCCCCACCCGTTGCAACTTGCGCTAGCAGGGCAGCAGCATCGTCTCGCTCGTCAGGCAAGAACCATTTTGCTGCGACCGACACGTCTAGCACAAGGGACATAATCAGAAGCGATGCCCGTCGTGCGCTACGTCGCGAAGGCTGCGCCCATCCTGAGGCCAGGGCGCCTTCCCGAGATTCCGCTTGGCGACACGCTTGGCTATGGCGCGTATCTTCTTCACGGTATCTTCGGGCGAGACGCGACGCACCGGACGGACCTCCGCCACCGGGAGCCCGTTTCGTGCGATGATGACCGTCTCGCCGGCCTCTACACGATCGATGAGTTCCGAAAGGCGGGCCTTGGCATCCGCGAGCCCAATAGTCTCATTCACGTGACTAGTCTATCATATGAGACTACTTCTGGGCCAGGGTCCGCCGCCAAACGGACGGCGATCGCGAACGAGTTAGCTGTAGAAGTTGCCGAGTTTGATCGTGATCGAGCTCGCCACGACGCTGATCGACGGGTTCTGACTGCAATTGTCGTCGTACGGGAAGCCGTACGCGAGCCCATTGGTGTTGTATTGGTGCCACTGCATCGCCCAGCTATTCGAGGGCGTGCCGACGGGGTAATACGGCGGCGTAGCCGGCGCGGCGGGGCAATTCGTCATGTCGTACAGATACGCGGAGCCCGGGGGTAACGTGGCGCCCAACACGCCGCGATTCAGCGCCGAAGCGAGAGCATTCTGGATACCGAGAGAAATCTGTTCGCCGGTTTGTCCCGAGGCGCCGGTCCACGTCCCGGTCACGGTGTTTGGATTTGCGAGCGAGCCGCTGCATTGCCAAACGTCAAATGAGGACATGGTAACCCAGCCGGCAGGCGTCGACGGCGGCGAGCCGCCGTTCCCCTGAATGGGGCTCATGATCCAAAACATCGGCATGTTGGACGCCGAGGGAACACCGGGTGTGTTGCTCGCTGCGATGGGGTTCTGGGAGAGTTGCACGGCCGTTTGGAACGCCGTAAGCGAAGCAAAGTTGCCTTGATAAAATGCAAGTGCCGTCGTGCCCGATGGTCCGGGCGGAACGCCCGGAGTGCCGCCTACCGGTCCCGGCGCCGGCGCCGGGCCTCCCGACGGCGCGGGAGCATTCGGCACGTACGTCAGCACGAGCCCCGTCCACACCTCGGTCGCGTTGTACTTGATGACGATGGGTGTCGTCACGAGCTTCGTATATAAGGTTGCGATCGTGGTGTTGAAGTACGTGTTCAGCTGCTGCACGTTGGGATTGGCTCCGGTCCCGAGCGGCGTGACGGTGATCGGCGGGAGCGCACGCAACGAACCGATGTTCGGCGGGTAGACCAACGGCGGCGGTGGGCTCGGAGTCGGGCTCGCGTATGGAGACGAAGCGGCTGCGTTGACGCCGATGATGTTACTCGATCCGAATAGGGGCGCCTGTCCGGTTGAGAAGTTGCCGAAAATGATGGGGCGCGACGATTTCAGGACGCCTTGCGTCGCGGCGCCGTTACCCTCCAGCACGAGCGCGAACCCAAACTGATTGACCTGCGTCGTGTTGCCGTTGAAGGTCGTGCCGTCCCACGAAAACTCGATCCAATCGAACAGGCAGTACTGACCGGGATTTCCGGTCAACGACGGCGTCGTCAGGCTCGACGAGCTGTTCACCACGAACGGCAGTTTCAGCGGACCGATGGAAACCCAAATTCTCCCGCTAAACGCGGCCAACCCAGGCCCAAGATTGGGGATCGCCTTCGTGACGTTGGCCAGATCGAACTGACTGTAAATGGCCGGGCCGGCGTTCGGCGCCGGGGCGTTCAACTGAAAACTGTAATCGGCCCAGCCTTTGGCCGTAACCGGCAGCGCGTAATTCGGGCTGATGATCTGGTTGTAGACCGTTTGCGAATAACTGCACTCGCCATCGAGATTATTGGCGGGAATGGTGTTATCCGCAACGTCGACCTTGATCGGATTTCCCAGCGGATCGCACCGGTAGATGACCACGTTCCCATTCTGGGCTTGCCCCGTCTGGCCGGTCACCGCGGCGTAGATCGGCATGTTCGGCGCTTGCGTGAATAGGTCGCTTTGGGTGAGATCGAAGTTCAGCGGGATCAACGGCGCAGCGGTCTGCGTACGGCGCGTTTTTGCCAGCGTCGAGAGCGGCGTAAAACATGGTGCCGGCGTACCCGCCGGGGCGCTAGTGCTTCCACCCCCGCACGATGCAAGCGAAACTACCGAACCCAAGCCCAAAAGAAAACGGCGGCGCTCTATAAGCGCCCGTGCAACATGCGAATCCATTGTGAGAGCCCTACTCCGCGAACGCTTCAGAACCCCGCTGGAATGCACCCCGCATCGAAAACACCCGGCATACGCGTACGCCGGCCCGGCGGTGCCGCTATCCGGTCTTACCTCGAATAGAGTGCCGCTGCACTGACGATGTCGTTCGAGCGGATTGCGACCCTATTTCTGACGAACGGCGCAGTCACAAATGAGGTCGTTCGCGCTGAAGTCCTTCGGGATGAACTTGTACTTGGCCGCGGCATCGATGACGATCTGCAAGTCGCTCGTCGTGATTCCGGTGGTGCGCGTCGGCGGCCGGATGTTCTGCAGTTGCGAGAGGTCGAGGTCGGCAAATTTCGCCGCCAGCGGCTTCGTCTCGTTTTCGTGGCCGGCCACGTACGCTTCGGCGGCGCTGAGCGCACGGTTGAAGCGCGCCACCTCGTCGCGATGGGCGTTGACCCACGAGGTGAAGCCGAACACGGTGCCGACCGAAAACCGCCGGCCGAGCGCGTCGTTCGGATAGCCGAGAATGCGAAAGTTCGGGTTCGTCAGCGCGGCGGAGAGCGCGGGATCGAGGAACATCATCGCGTCCACGCGGTTCGCCTCGAGCGCTGCGGCGCCGGCGGAATTGCCCAGCTCGATGAACTTCACGCTGGTCAGGTCGACACCGGCTTTCTCGAGCCATGCGTAGACGCCGAGCGTGTTCGAGTCGTTCAGGCCGACCATGCCGATCGTCTTGCCGACGAGGTCTTTCGGCCCATGAATCGGCGCGCTGTTTTGCACGACGATGGCGATGTTCGGTGAGTCGGACGAATAGTCGGCCAGGTTTGCCGTGACGATGAACGGGATGCCTTTGGCATACGCCTGCACGGGCGTCAGCGCGCTTCCCTTTCCGAGCTGAATCGATCCGCCGGCGACGGCTGCCGCCACGGCCGCGCCGTTCGACAGCTTCACGAGCTGGACGTCGAGCCCGGCCTTCTTGAAGAGACCGGCATCGACGGCGTAAAGGAGCGGCCGCACGACGTCGTCGCTGGAAGCGCCGACCAGGATCGTTTCGGGCGCAGCTTGTGCGCGAATCGCCGCGGGCATCCCGGCGGATCCGAGTGCCAGCAGTACCACGGCGATGAATGTGCGGGCGACGTGCGACGGAATGGCGTGCATGTGACTCCCCTTTCCGATGTTGCTATGATGGAAGGCAGAATGGCCGTCAGATCGTTCCTGGTGGTCGCGCTGTTGGCCGGCCTCGCTGCCGCGACCCTCGCTTCGGAAGTCATCGCCCCAGGATGGCAAAGGTCCTGGACGGCCGGATCGGTCGACGATCGCGGGCGCCGCATGGGCGGCACCGAGCTGCTGCATCTCGTCAGCCACAAGGGCAAGCTCTACGCTGCCGCCGGCTACTGGCTCGACCCGCGCAACATCCTCTACGGCGGGAAGAACCCGCGCGACTATTGGGCCCAGATCCTGCGCCTCGACGGCCCGGACGCACGCTGGCGGGTCGACTTGGATATGCCGCGCCACCTTCGCCCGGAGATCCTGACCTCGGTCACCTTCACCACCGACGGCCACGGCGCCGCATTGCCCCAACCCGTGAACTTGCTGCTCGCGTCGACGTACGAAATCGCTCCGGACAACGGCTTCTCGCTGTTTACGCGCAACGACGACACGGGACGCTGGGAAAAGAGCCGCATCGTCGCCGGCGACATCGGCCTGCGCGGAGAGAATACGTCGGTGCGCGCGATGATGGTTCATCACGACACGGTCACCGGCATCGACCGGCTCTTCGTTGCCATCGGGACGGCGGGGTTGTACTCGGGCGTCTACGACTCGACGGCGCCGGGCAAGATTCGTTGGGACGCGCAGTCGGAATCGGGTGCCGTCGCGCGGCGTATTCTCGCGATCGTCGAAGCCGACGGTTCCCTCTATTTCTCGGCCAACTCCGAGATCTACAAACGCACGGACGGCCCCAACCCGACCTACGCCGTCGCCTACGACGCGGCCCACGGGTCGGGTGAGAACATCGTCTCGACGATCGGCGGCATCCGAGGCCTGACGGCCATCCCCTCGCCGTCCGGCCACGGGCAATCGCTGATTTTCAATTGGGCGCCGGACGGGCGAAACTCGCACGGGTGCATCTTCCGCCTCGACCCGCAACCGGACGGCGCGCTGCGCAGCGCGCGCGAAACCTGCCTCGGCGATCTCGTCAGCACCTACCTGAACGGAGCGCGCGTGCCGTTCCTCTTCGGCCCCTACAACTTCTTTCTGCCAGTGACCGATCCGGAAACCCGCGAACAGAAGTACCTCCTCGGCCTCGACGTCCTCGTTGCCGGCAATTCCGTTCCAACGGCCGAGCGCAACGCCAACGGGAGCGGCTGGTATGCCGGCGCGCTGTACGCGGTTCGCGATAGCCGCGCGCACTATGCGATTCGTGAAGTGAACGAGCGTCACCAACCCGGCGACCCAAACCTGGTTTCGGTTCGCAGTTATGCGCTCTCCCCGTTCCCCGCGGACAACGGCCAGGTCATCTATTTCGGCGGCTACGACGGTAACTGGGTCCCCAATCAAGACACCGCGTGGATCTTCCGCTCAACGCTTACGCGAGCGCTCTAACCTCGTTCGCGCGCGAGATACTGCTCGTCGGAGACGTGTTCCATCCACTCGACGGTCCTTCCGTCGAGCGCTTCAACGATCGCCACGTGCGTCATCGCGGACGTCCTCGTCGCACCGTGCCAGTGCCGTTTGTTCGGCGGGCACCATACGACGTCGCCCGCACGGATCTCTTCGACCGGCTCGCCTTCACACTGCGTCCAGCCGACGCCGGACAACACGATGAGCGTTTGACCTAACGGATGCGTATGCCAAGCCGTGCGCGCGCCGGGCTCGAAGGTCACGGTGGAGCCGGCGACGCGGCCCGGTTCGATCGCCTTGAAAGGGGCGTCGAGCCGGACGGCACCGGTGAACGTTTCGGCCGGACCCTTCGCCGACGGCGTCGACCCGTTGCGTTGAATCGTCATGATGTGCACACCATACCCCACCACGGCACCCCTAGGAAGCCGCCTGCCAATGCTACCACCGGCAGTGGAAGGTCAGCCGTGCGCACGCAGCGATCACGTCGTCGATCCAAAAGTCGACCGACCAATGATCCGCAGCGAGCGTCGTGTCTTCCATGACGACCGCCACGACGTGGCGCGGAACGGGCTCGCTGCGATACCGGGCCGCGGCGAACAACGCCGCCACGCCCGCCGAGAAATCGGCGCTGCCGTCAAGCCGTGGCCGGGCCCTCGGCTACTTCTTCGCGGGGAGCAGCAGTTCGGAGGCCGGGAAGGTCGCGAAGCTGTTGTATTTGGCCGACGCGTCGATGCCCGGCTGCATCAGCTGCGCGGTCAGCTCCTCGGCGTAGTGGCTGCGTACCATCGCCGTGATCGTCTCGACCGGGATTTTCGTAAACGCCGAGAGCAGCGGCGCGCTCTGATCGTGGTGTCCGTTCGCCCACACCGCCGTTTCGTGAATGACGGAAACGAACCGGCTCACGAGATCGGGATGGGCGTTGGCCCAGGCCGGTGTCGTGATCCACAGGTTGAGCATGAAGCGCTTGGCGATCGCGTTGTAACCGGCCACCAGCACGCGGTTGTCTTTTGCCGCCGAGCCGAAGAACGGTTCGACCTCGAAGATCGCATCGACGCGCGAGGTGGCCAGCGCCGCCGGTTCGGCCGGAAACGGGATCTCGACGTACTTGACGGTCGACGAATCGCCGCCGTTCTGGTCGATCCACGCCGATGCCGCCGTCGTTCCCAAGCTATGGAGGGCCGGAACCGCGATCGTTTTGCCGGTGAGATCTTTGGCGTTTCGGATCGGTGAGTCGGACCGCACGATGATCCCGGCGGTCTTCGTCGTGAGCGGATCGATGTAATCGGTCGCCGGCGCGATCACGACGAGCGGCACACCGTGCGCGTGGATCGAGGCGACCGAATCGATCGTCGTGTAGCCGATGTCGAGCGAGCCGCCCACGACCGCCGCGACGATGGACGGCGTATTCCCCAACTGCGTCAGCGTCACATCGAGGCCGGCCTTCGTGAAACTTCCGAGTTGTTGCGCATAGTAGGCCTCGCCTGCGCTTTCGACCGGCAGCACGCCGAGGCTCAACGCGCGAGTCGCCTGAGCTGATGCCGGCCGCGAGAGCCCCCGCATGGCTGCGGTCCCTGCAGCCAAAGCGAGCACTCTTGCCCGCGTGATGGTTCGGCCTGCGAATGCAGAGTGGGTAGACATTTTCATTCCTCACACTTTCTGGAGCGCGATGGCATCGCGCCAATCGACGGACTCGGAGTGGATCACGGCGTGCGCCCGGCGCGACTCGTACGGCAGATCGCCGGCCAACGACGGCGGCACACGGCCGCCGGCGTAGCCGCGGAACTGTTCGATCAGCATGCGGCGAAACCGTGTGATCACGGAGTCGCTCGACCCGAGGTACTCTTGCGACCGGTCGGCAATCGGGCCCTGGCTTTCGGCCATCGCGATGTCCTCCATCGCCAGCGAGGCCAATCCGGTAGCATGACCGGCCTCGACCTTCTCGCGGTCCTGTCCCCACAGCGCGTCGGATTCGAAACGCTGCACCCAACCGCCGCCGAACAAGTTCCCCGCGTGCTCGGCGTGGCGCGAATACCGTATCCACCACTGCACCGATGTCACGTCGTCGATGGGCACCACGATCAGCGCGTTCTCCGGGTAGCTCTCATAGGCCGGGCCCGGCGCGCGCGGTGCCGGAATGAAACCGGTGCTCGGCATGACCATCTCCGTCACCCGCGCGTAG
>JBEKXE010000094.1:0-17659 GCA_049512335.1 Candidatus Lustribacter sp. | reverse complement strand
TCAGCCCCAAGCCGAGGCCGCCGATGACCGCGCCGAAGAACGACGCCACGCCGCCGATCGTCACCGAGATGAAGCCGGCGTTGGTGAAGATGCCGCCGCCGTCGAACTGCAGCGAGACGATCGGGCCGATCACCATGCCCGCGATCCCGCCGATACCGGCCGCAACCGCATACGAGAGGATCGTCATCTGCTTGACGTTGATCCCCATCAGCGCCGCGGCGGCCGGGTTTTCGGACACCGCACGCAGGGCCTTGCCGACCGTCGTCTTCTGCAGAACGTACCATAGGGCGACGACGATCAGGATCGTCGCGCCGGCGTCCCACGGCGCTTGCGTCGGGAAGCGCAACCCGAAGATCTCGTAGGGGCGCGAGCCGGAGAACGGCTCGAGCTGGTAGGGCTGGCTGCCCCAGCACAAGAGGATCGCGCCTTCGAAGAAGGTCAGCAAACCGGCGGTGAGGATCACCATGCCGGCCGTGGGCAGCTTTCGCAGCGCCGGCTCGAGGACGAACTGCGCGAGCAGCACGCCGACCAGCGTCGTGACGCCGAGCGATGCGATGAACGCGATCCACAGCGGCCACATCAGTTGCTGGTGGAACGTGTAGAGCAACAGCGCACCGACCACTACGAACGCACCTTGGGCGAGGTTGATCGTTCCGGTCACCCGGAAGATCAGCGCAAAGCCAAGCGCAACGAGTGCGAAAGCGCCACCCTGCAATAACCCGCCGATGATTATCTCAAGTGCCTGCTGCATGCCGACTCCGTGAAGAGATTTCTTTCACCCCAACGTTCGTTTGTGTTGGACCGTTCCGAAAAAACCAAGCCCGCACGGCCTTTCGCGCGGGCTAGCGCCTCGGCAAAATATGCGGTCGGAGGGACTCGAACCCCCAACCTACAAGTTCGTAGCCTGTTGCTCTATCCAATTGAGCTACGACCGCACGTTCCGTCCGTCGCATCGGCGACCAGGCATGGTACTCCGTGCGAATTGCGTTCCCTGCCGAGCGCGATCCGGAGAGGGAGGGATTCGAACCCTCGATACAGTGTTATCCGTATAACGGTTTAGCAAACCGCCGCCTTCAGCCGCTCGGCCACCTCTCCGCGGCGGCATGGGGCGTTCTCGCAACCGGCACTCGCACCCTCGTCGCCGGTACCGGCAAGAATCTACAACGGCTAGCGAGCACATATCCACTGACATGAGCTTGCGTCAGCGCAGTCTGGCACTGGTCATCTTACCGCTCGGGCTCGTCCTCGGGCTGGTCTTGCTCATCGCCGTGTTCGGCACGCGAATCGAGCAGTCCGAAGACGCCACTCGCGGCATCGACGGGGGACTCGCCGCGTCGTACGCCCTGCTGGTCGACCTGCAAGGGGCCGAGATCGCCTCGCACGACTTCGCGCTCACCGGCGACGCGCGATTGCTGCCGGCGTTCCGCGCCGCGCGCGCGCGGGCCGAGCACAGCATCCTGCGGATGCAGTCCACGTCCCAAACCGACCCGCATCTCGGCCCGTATGGGCCCCGCCTGGTTGGGCTGGCGCAGGCGGAAGTCGCCGACCTCGACGGCTACGTTGCCGCGGCCGCCGGCGGCCGCGTCGCGTCCGCTCGGCAGGCGATCGAGGCCGGCCGCTCGCGGAGTGAGATGACCTCCTTCCGCGCCGCCGAGCGGCTCCTGGTCAGGGAGTTGGAAACCCTGCGGGCCGGCATCCGCACGGAGTTGCTCGATGCGCGGTCGTCGGCGCGCATCGTCGTCGCCCTGACGGTCGTCGCCGGCCTGCTGCTCTCGTTTGGGACCGTGTACGCGACCAGTCGCTATCTCGTCCGGCGGCTCGAGCGGGTAACCCAGCACGCCTTGGACTACGGGCAAGGGATCGAGGTGCCGCCGGGCGACCGGGTGGAGGGCACCGACGAGATCGCCTCGCTCGACGCGACGCTCGCCGCCATGCAGCAGCGCATCGCCGAACGCGAGGACGGCCTGCGGCTGGCGATCGCGCGCGCCGAGGCCGCCTCCCACGCCAAGTCGGATTTCGTGGCCACGATGAGCCACGAGATTCGCACGCCGATGAACGGCGTCATCGGAACCACCGAGCTGCTGCTCGACTCGCCGCTCACCCCGCAGCAACGCGACATGGCCGAGACGATCCGCAGCTCCGGCGAGATGCTGCTCGCCGTCATCAACGAGATCCTAGACTTTTCCAAGATCGAAGCGGGCCGCCTCGAGCTGGAACATGCCGACGTCGAATTGGTGCCGCTGGTCGAGTCCATCGCTACGATGATCGCGCCCCAGGCGCGCGCCAAACACCTCGATTTGCTGACCTACATCGATCCGGCCGTTCCGCCGGTCGTCATCGGCGACGGTTTGCGGCTCGGCCAAATTCTCACGAACCTGCTCGGCAACGCGGTCAAGTTCACGCCCACCGGCAGCGTCTCGATCCTGGTCACGTGCGAACAAGACGACGGCGACCGCGTCACGGTGAAGTTCGCCGTCCGCGACACCGGCATCGGCATCGACCCCACCGCGCGCAAACAACTGTTCGAACCGTTCCGCCAGGCCGACATGTCGACGACGCGCCGGTTCGGCGGCACGGGGCTTGGCCTCGCGATCTCGCGCCAGCTCGTGCAGTTGATGAAGGGCCAGATTTCGGTCGAGAGCGAGCCCGGCTTCGGCTCGACGTTCTTCTTCACCGTGCCGTTCATCCGTTCGCGCGCCACCAGCGCGCGGCCATCGTTGACCGACCTGCGCGGCTCGCGCGTCCTGGTCGTCGACGACGACGAGCACGCGCAAGAGATCTTCCACCGCACGCTGGAGTCGTGGGGCGTGCACTCCGACGGCGCGGCCGACGGCGAAGAAGCGCTGACGCGCCTGGACGTCGCGATGGCTCGCGGCGAGCCCTACGACGCGGTGATGGTCGATTATTCCCTCGGCACGATCGACGGCATCTCGGTCGCGCGCTCGATCCGCGAACAGGCGGCGCTAAAGAAAGTCCCGCTGCTGATGGTCACCGGCCATGACGATTCGGCGCGCGCCCGCATCGCGCGCGCCGCCGGTTTCGCCGCCTATCTGGTCAAGCCGATCGCGCAGTCGACGCTGTATAACGCGCTGAGCGACGCCGTGCACACGCGCAGCCGCAGCGTCGAACCGGCCGCGGCCAGCACGGTCGCCGCGCCGCGCCCGGAGCGCGTGCTCATCGTCGAGGACAACCAGGTCAACCAGCGCCTCGCGATGCGGCAGCTGCAGCGGCTCGGGTTCACCGCCGCGGCGGTCGCCAACGGGCGCGAGGCCGTGGACACGCAGGCGCGCGAGAACTACGACCTCATCTTCATGGACGTGCAGATGCCGGTCATGGACGGCTACGAGGCGGCGGCCGAGATCCGGCGCCACGAGATCCGCAGCCGCCGGCACGTCCCGATCGTGGCCATGACAGCCAACGCCCTCAACGAAGACCGCGACGCGTGCCTGGCCGCCGGCATGGACGACTACGTATCCAAACCCGTCTCGCTCGCGAGCCTGCGCCTCGTCATCGACCGCTGGCTCCCCCAAAAAGAAGTTCTCGCTTAGGCTACTTCTCGGTTTCGGGTTCGGGGGGTGCGGACTCTTCGGCTAAGACGAAGAAATCGTCGAGGATCTCTTGCGCGAGGTCGTCGTCGTCGAGCAGCGTTCCGGCGTCGTCGGTCACGACGAACTCGTCGGCCTTCTCGCTGTAGCACACGGCGTACGCGTTTTTCTCGTCGTCCTCGACCAAGCCCACGACCTCGAACTCCAGCGACTGCCCGTCGCTGGTTTCGATCACGAGGATATCGCGCAGCTCGAGCGGTCCGCCGTCGCTCCCGCCGTCGCCGCTGCCGTTACCGGCGCCGTTCGAACCTTCGATGATGACTTCTCCTTCAGTGCAGGTAACGCTCGACGTTCGCGTTGTGCTCTTCGAGCGTCTTTGCGAACGCGTGGTGACCGTTCCCTTTGTAGACGTAATACAGATACTGCGAGCGGACCGGTGCGAAGGCCGCGTCGATCGAGGCTCGGCCCGGGTTGGCGATCGGGGTCGGCGGTAATCCGGTGTAGCGATAGGTGTTGTAGGGGGAGTCGATCTCGAGGTCGCGGCGCGTGATCACCGCATGGTGTTCGGGAAAGACGTATTCGATCGTTGCGTCGACTTGGAGCGGCATTCCCGCACGGAGCCGGTTGTAGTAGACGCCGGCCATCAGCGCCCGTTCGTCGTCGGCTTGAGCCTCACGCTCGATCAAGGACGCGACCGTGATGACTTGCGGAACGTCGAGGCCGAGCGCTCGTGCCTTGGCCGCCGCATTCGCCGGGAGCTCGGCAAAAAACTGGTCGGTCAGCACCTGCGCGATCCGTGCCGGCGGCGCGCCGACCGGGATCAGGTAGGTGCTCGGAAACAAAAACCCCTCGAGCGAGCGGCTCCACGTCCCGTCCACCTCGAGCCGCGCGCTCCGCGCGTACCGGTCGAAGGCGGAGGCGTCGACGAGCGAGAGGGCGGCGAGCCGCGCGCCCATCTCGCGCGCGGTGAAGCCCTCGGGGAAGGTCACCCAGACGGCGTCGACCTTGCCCGACACCAGGCGCCGCAAGATCTCGTCGGTCGTTTGGTGGGCCGGAAAGCGGAATTGTCCCGACTGCACGCCGGCTTCGTCGTCGCGCAACCGGGCGAGCAGGCGCAATACGAGCGGGTGAGCCGCGATGCCGGCGGCACCTAAGCCCGCCACGACCTCACCGAACGTCGCGCCACGTGGAACGACAAACGTCGCCGGTGCGGCCGGCAGCGCGCGGTCTCCGTAGACGTCGTAGCGGAACCAGAGCCCGGCGGCCGCGACGATCACACCGGCAGCGACGACGATCGCGATCGCCGAGTTGAGGAGGGCGCGAACGGGTTTCACGCGCGCCGGCGGGCCAAGTACGTTTCGAGGATCATCGCGGCGGCCAGCTTGTCGACCACGGTCTTGCGTTTGGCGCGCGAAACGTCGGCGCCGATCAGCGACTTCTGAACCGCTGCCGTCGTCAGGCGCTCGTCGACGCGCTCGATGCGGCCGGCGAACGCGCGCGCGAGGTGTGCGACGAACCCGTCGATCCCCTCCGAGGCGATGCCGCGCGTCCCGGCCATCGTCAGCGGATCGCCGACGACGATCGTCCCGGCGCCGCGTTCGCGCGCGATCGCGACGATCGCGGCGACGTCGTCGCGCACGTTCGTTCGATCGATCACGGCGTGCGGAAACGCGAACGAGCCCAGCGGATCGCTCACCGCCACGCCGATGCGGCGCGATCCGACGTCGAGCGCGATGACGCCCTCCCCAGGTGTCATACGGGGGCCATCAGGGTGCGAACGCGTCCAAGAGCGCGCGCGCTTTGGGCCGCCGTCCCAAGTGATAGGTCACCAGATCGTCGACCGCCCGCGCCACCTTCGGCGTCGCGTTGACCGACGCGCGCAGGCCGGCGGCCCGCGGCGCGCCGAGCGCGCGGAAGTTTTCGACGTCGGCCGCGTCGAGCGCGTGCATGTCGCCGCGCGCGCCGTAGCAGCCCTCGCAACCGAGGCCGCCGGCGTCGATGTCGACCCACGCGCCGCGTTCGTTGAACGGTCCGCCGCACCGGATGCAGGCGTCGTCGGGCGGGGCCAGGCCCAGCGCGTGCAGCAGCCGCAGCTGAAAGCGCGGCACGAGCGCGGCGGGCGCGCTCGAACCCGCGATCGCGAGCGAGGCGTTCGAGAGCAGCGTGTAGATCTCGTCGAGCGGCAGCTCGGGCTCGCAGAACATGTCGACGATCTCGGCGATCAGCGAGGCGGCCGCGAGCGCGCGCGGTTCGATCAGGCCGGCCCAGTGCGAACGCACGGTGACGGCCGAGGTGATGATGTCGAGCGAGCGGCCGCGGTGCAGCGTCATCGTCGACTCGGTCAGGAGCTCGAGACGTCCGCCGAGCGCGCTCTTCGTGCGCCGCACACCTTTGCCGACGGCGTCGACCTTGCCCGAGCTGCGCGTGAAGAGCGTGAAGATCTTGTCGGCTTCACCGAGATTGCGCGCGCGCAGGACGATCGCATCGGTCGTATACGTGCGTTCGATCAGGCGATTCCTCGCGCCGGTTCGAGCGCGGCCGGATCGAAGGCGTCCGGCAGCAGCTCGCCGAGCGTCGTGTCGGTCCACGTGCCGTCGGCGCGCGCATAGCTCAGTACGGCGTCCGGTGCACCGAACTCAGCCAGCACCTGGCGGCACGCGCCGCACGGCGGCGTCGTCGCCCGGTCGGGACCGCTGACCGCCACCGCCGCGATGCGGCCGCCGCCGGCCAGCACCGCCGCGAAGACGGCGGTCCGTTCGGCGCAGATCGTCAAACCGTACGATGCGTTCTCGACGTTTGCGCCGGTGAAGCGCCGGCCATCGGAAGTTTCGACCGCCGCGCCGACCGTGAAGTGTGAATACGGAGCGTAGGCGCGCTCGCGCGCCGCCCGCGCCGCCGCGCGCAGTTCAGTCAGGTCGCGCATCGCCGTTGGCGGACGCAGCGTCGGCCTTGCCGGCGTGGGCCTTCCCGTTGGTGAAGATGCGCACCGCGAGGATGCGCCGGCCGCGCGTCCGGTCGACGCGCAAGCGCACGCCCTCCCCGGCGGCGACTTCTTCGCCCTCGTGCGGCAAGCGCCCGAACAAGCCGACCGTGTAGCCGCCGATCGTCTCGTAATCCTCGTGCGGAAGATCCAGACCCAAGGCTGCGTTGACATCCTCGATGTTGGTGCCGGCCTCGACGATCGTCTCGTCTTCGGTTACCTTGCGGATCGGCTCTTCTTCGCCTTCGTCGTGTTCGTCGCGAATCTCGCCGACGATTTCTTCGAGCAGATCCTCCATCGTGACGAGCCCGGCCGTGCCGCCGTATTCGTCGACGACGATGGCCAGCGAATACTTGCCGCGCTGCATCTCGCGCAGCAGCTCGGAGATGCGCTTACTCTCCGGTACGTGCGTCACGCTGCGCATCAAGTCGCGCAGCGGCATGGTCGCGATCGTTCCGTTGGCCAGCGCGATCAGCAACTCGCGGTCGTGCACCACGCCGATCACGTTGTCGATCGTCTCCTCGTACACCGGCAGCTTCGAATAGCCGTCGGCGATCACCAGGTCCAGCGCGCGCTTGGGCGGCGCGCTCACCGGAACCGCAATCATGTCGGTGCGCGGCGTCATCACCTCGCGCACGATCGTGTCGCCGAATTCGATGATCGAATGGATCAGCTCGCGTTCGCCTTCTTCGAGCACCTTCTGCTCGACGCCGACGTTGACCAGCGTCTTGATGTCGTCTTCGGTAACGTACGGGCCGTGCGGCGGCGCACCGCCGAAGAGGCGCACGATAAGGTTGGTGATCGCGAGCAGCGCCGTGGTGAGCGGTGCTAGGAGCCAGGTGAAGAATCGCAACGGCGCCGACAGACGCAGCGCCGCTTTGCTGCTGTTCGAAACCGCCAGCGTCTTGGGCAAGATCTCGCCGAAGATCAGCAGCACGATCGTGGTCAGCAGCGTCGACCAGAGCGGCGCCTGCGGTATGCCGAGCTCGACGAACAGATAGGTCGCCAAACCGCTGGTCGCCAGCAACACGAAGGTGTTGGCGATCAGGATCGTCGTCAGGGTCCGGTTGCGCTGCTCGAGCATCTGCTGCAGGCGCAGGCCGCCCGGGACACCCTTTTCGGCATACGTCCGCGCGGTGATGCGCGAAACCGAGACGATCGCTGCTTCCGAGGCTGCGAAGAACGCGGCTGCACCCACGAATACCACGAGGGCGAGCAGTTCGAGCCAGTAGTCGTTCACAAGCGGGCTCGATTATACCACATGCAGGGGGAGGCGCAGGCAGAGCCAGAGCCCGTAGCTGACCCCGACGCCCAGCACGCCGCCGAAGAACACCTCGCGCGCCGAGTGGATCCCCGATTCGACCCGGCTCTGGGTGACCAGCAGGGCCAGGAAGAAGGCCAGGGCGGCCAAGAGCGCGCTGTGCCCGAGCAGCGAGATGAAGGTCGCCGAGGCGAAGGCCAGCGCCGCGTGGCCGCTCACCGCCCCGCCCTGGAGCGCCGAGCCCCGGCCGACCTTGGCCTTGGCGATCACGGTGGCGATGCCGACGATGACGAGGCCGATGAAAACGGCGTTGGCCGGCAACGCCAGCGCGGCGCGGTAGACCTGGTCGCCGCCGGCCAGGATCCCCTCATAGAACGTCAGGTACCCGACGATGACGGCCGCAAACGCCACCACGAGCACCGCGCCGGCCGATGCGTCCTTGGCGACCTTGGCCAGGGGATGCTCCGCCGCGGTCGACAGATCGACCAGCGCTTCGACCGCGGTGTTCACCAGCTCGAACGCCAGCACCATGGCCACGGTCACGACGATCCCGATCACGTACGGCCGCTGCAGGTGCAGGTAGAGCGTCGCGGCCAGCACCAGCGCGGCCGCGATCAGGTGCAACCGCATGTTGCTCTGCGTGCGCGTCGCGTGAATGATCCCTTCGAACGCATGGTGGAACGAGCGCCAGAACACGTGCTCGCGCACGTCCTGAACTGCCGGCCCCTCGCGCGGCGGACGGGGCTCGGTCATCGCAGCGTCCCGAGATACGGCCAAGGCATCCCGATGGCTTCGGCAAGGCGCCGCTCTTCACGTTCCATCCGGCGCCGTTCGTCCGGCCGTTCGTGGTCGTGGCCGCACAAGTGCAGAACGCCGTGGATCAGCAGCCGCTCGATCTCGCGTTCGAGCGGCGCGTCGTAGGCGGCGGCTTGGGCCCGCGCGGTGTCGACCGAGATCACGATGTCGCCGAGCATCCGCTCGCCGTCCGGCGCACGCGGGCGCAACCGCGTGCGGCCGTTGCGGTCGAAATCCGCCGGCTCGTAGAGCGGGAAGCTGAGCACGTCGGTGGGAGCGTCCTTGCCGCGGTGTTCGCGGTTGAGCTCGCGCATCTCGGGATCGCGTATTAGGCTCAGCGACACGGTGGCGCCGCGCGCGTCGACCTGCGCCAGCAGGCGTTCGAGCGTGGCGCGCAGCGCAGCCGCGCGCAGTCCGGTGCCGCGCGTGCGATTGGCGAGGTAGACGGGAATGGCTTACGCGTCTCCGGCGCGCTGATAGGCGGCGACGAGCCTCGCGACGAGCGGATGGCGCACGATGTCCGTCTCGGTCATGCGCACGATGCCGACCCCCTCGATCCCGGTGAACAGCCGCTCGGCCTCGACGAGGCCGCTCTGCGCGCCGCGCGGCAAGTCGATCTGCGTGACGTCGCCGCTGACGATCATCTTCGAGCCCGAGCCCAAACGGGTGAGAAACATCTTGAGCTGTTCGCGCGACGTGTTCTGAGCTTCGTCGAGGATCACGTAGGCGTCCGAGAGCGTGCGGCCGCGCATGTAGGCCAGCGGCGCCACCTCGATCACGCCGCGTTCGAGATATTTGGCCACCGTCGCGTCGTCGAGCGATTCGCCGAGCGCGTCGTAGAGCGGGCGTAGATACGGATCGACCTTCTCCTTGAGGTCGCCGGGCAGAAAGCCCAGCTTCTCGCCGGCTTCGACCGCCGGCCGCGAGAGCACGATGCGCGAGACCTCGCGCTCTTTGAGCGCGCGCACCGCCATCACGATCGCCAAGAACGTCTTCCCGGTGCCGGCCGGGCCGACGCCGAACGTCAGCGTGTTCTTCGCGATGCTGGTGCAAAACGCGTGTTGACCGGCGGTCCGCGGCCGGATCTCCTTGCCGCGCTGCGTGACGAAGAGCGTCGCCGGGATCTCGTCGGCAGCGAGCGTGCGCGCCGAGAACGCGACGTCGTCGGGGGTCACGTGCGTTCCGGCCAGCGCAGCCTGCAGCATCGCGTCGAGCACGTCCCCGGCGCGGCGTACGGCATCCCGCTCACCGCTGAGGCGGAGCTTTTCGCCCTCGACCCGCACCGTCACCGGGATCAGCGCCTCGAGCGCGCTGATGTTGCGATCGTGGTGACCGTAGAACCGCAGATGGTCGTCGAGACCGTCGAGCGCGAACGTCGATTCGATGGTGATCCCGGGCAGTCAGCGCTCCTTCGGCGGCGGTGGATACCTTCTAGAACGCGTGCGGCACCCCGACGGTGGCACCGGGACGAAGGCCGACCGGGGTGCCGAGGATCTCGGCGGCGACGATCGCGTTCACGCCCCAGCCGCGGCTGCCGATGGCGGCGCCGCCGGTGATCCTGCGCGCTCGCGGCCGGGCCGCGGCGCCGGCGTTCGCCGGGCTGCCGTCACCGAGCGAGAGATCGAGCGCCGGGAAGGCTGCAGCGGCCTCGTTCGAGAGCATGTCGCCCATGGCCGGAGCCAGGGTGGGCCGGACCTGCGGCGTCGGCGGCGGGGGAGTTGCCGGCTCGGCGAGCCGCCGGCGCACCGGCCGCGCGGCGGCCGCGGGCGGCGGCGCGGCAGCGGTGCGGGGCGGAGGTACGAGCGAGTTCCCGGCCGCCTTCCGCTCGGGCCGCGGGCCACCGGGCCGGCGCATCCGCCGCGCCAGCGCGGCCACCACGAAGATGACGGTGAAGACGAGCGGTGCGAGGTTGTGCAGCCCGGAGTCGTTCACTTCGGAATGTCGGCCGCCGGGACGTCGGCCACGTTCGCACCGATTGCGCCCCGCATCTCGGTGTCGGCTTTGATGTTGTTCATGCGGTAGTAGTCCATCACGCCGAGGTTGCCGCTGCGAAACGCATCGGCCAGCGCGATCGGAACCGTCGCTTCAGCCTCGACGACCTTCGCCCGCATGCGCTGCGTCTCGGCCTTCATCTCTTGCTCGGCCGCCAGCGCCGCGTACTGCCGTTCGGCCGCTTTGGCTTGCGCGATGCGGCGATCGGCCTCGGCTTGCGAGGTCTGCAGTTCGGCTCCGATGTTCTTGCCGACGTCGACGTCGGCGATGTCGATCGACACGATCTCGAACGCCGTCCCGGCGTCGAGCCCTTTGGCCAGCACCGCCTTCGAAATGCGGTCCGGATACTCGAGCACTTCCTTGTGATCGACGGCGGCACCGACCGCCGAAACGACGCCCTCACCGACGCGCGCGACGATCGTCGGCTCGCCGGCGCCGCCGACGTAGCGGTCGAGGTTGCTGCGCACCGTGATGCGCGCCTTCACGTTGAGCTGGATGCCGTTCTGCGCGACGCCTTGGAAGACCGGTGTCTCGATCACCTTGGGGACGACCGAGGTCTGCAGCGCTTCGAGCACGTTGCGGCCGGCCAGGTCGATCGCCGCGGCGCGCTGCCATTCGAGCGGAATCTGCGCGCGCTGGGCGGCGATCATCGCGAGCGTGACGTTCTCGACGTTGCCGCCCGAGAGGACGTGCGACTGCAGTTGGTCGACGGTGAGACTCAAGCCGGATTTGCGCGCCCGCACGAGGTTCGCCACGATCAAGCCGGCCGGCACGCCGATCACGCGCATCCGGATCAACGCGCCGATCGAGAGCGGCACGCCGGCGGCCAAGGTGCGAATCCACAACCCGAGCGGAAAATAATACAGCAAGAGGACCAGGACGACGAAGGCGACGACGATGACGCCCAGGGCGAACAACGAGGCGAAGCCGATCACGATCGCTTCCAACTCTTGGGCATGGGCTCGCTCCTCGGACGCACGAAAACGCGCGCACCCTCAACTCGGGTAACCGTGAGTGGTGTGCCGGCCGGAACGAACTCACCTTCGGTGAGCACGTCGACCTTCTGACCGTTGATGGCGGCATAGCCGGCCGGGCGCAGGTACGACGTGGCGTAGCCGGCTTGGCCGATGAGGGCGCGGCGATCCGGGGCCGCCACGTAGTCCTTGCCCTGCACGCCGGTGAACGCCAGCCGCGCCATGAAGGCGTTCTGCGGAAACAGCCGGGCCGCGAAAAAGAAGATGATCACGGCCAGCACGATCGCGATGGCGATCGACTGCGCGGCGACGAACGCGAACGGAAAACCGAACGCGAACACGATCCCCGTGAACAGCGCGAGCAAGCCCAACGTCCCGGCGACGCCGTGACCGGGCAGCACGTGCAGTTCGAGCAGCACGCCGACCAGGCCGATCACGGCCAAACATGCCGGCAGGCTGTCGGACGCCCCGACGAACATGTGGCTCGAAAAGAACAGCGCGAACGCGGCGAGGCCAACCGCACCGGCAACGAGATGCAGCGTTTGCATCTCGATCAATAACCCCGCGAAGCCGACCGCCAACAGCACCCCGCTGATCGCCGGATCGGACACGAACCGCAAGAGTTCGGCGAGCACGGTACGTTCTACCGGGACGCCCGAGTAAGGTTACGCGTTGGCAAGCTCCTCGGTGACGATTTGCCGGACGACGTTGCCGTCGGCCAGGCCCTTGAGTTGCGGCATGACGACCTTCATCGCGGCCCCTTGGTTGCGGCTTTCGGCCGGGATGTCGCCGATCGCCTTACGGACGATCGCGCGAACCTCGTCGGCCGACTTCTGGGCCGGTAAGTACTGCTGCAGGATGTCGCGTTCGCGGGTCTCTTTTTCGACGAGTTCGGTGCGACCGGCCTTGGTGAACTCACCGATCGAGTCGTTCCGCTGCTTGACCAGCTTCTGCACGATCGCCAGTTGCTCATCGTCGGTCGGGTCGTGGCCGGCTTCGACGCGCTTGTACGTGAACGCCGACAGCGCGCTGCGCAGCGTGTCCAGGCGCACCTGGTCGCGCGCCTTCATCGCCTCTTTGAGATCTGCGGAAATCTGGTCTTTTACGCTCAACGTCTATGGTCCTAAATCAGGAAGGCGCCTCGAGGAGACGCCTTCGGGGGTTGTCAGGCCCGGCGTTTCCGGGCGGCGGCGGACTTCTTTTTGCGGCGGACGCTCGGTTTTTCGTAGTGCTCGTGCTTGCGTGCTTCGGCGAGGACGCCGGCCTTCTGCGTCGCCTTCTTGAAACGGCGCAGCGCGCTCTCGATCGTCTCTCCCGGTGCAATGCGTACTTCCACGAACAACCCTCCCTTCGCCCGGCGCAAGCGCCGTCACTGAGCCACCTTAATGGCCCGACTAGCAATGCTACCAGGGAAGGCACCCCAGGTCAAACTGTCGTCAGGCTCAGGGTCAGCCGGGCGGCCAGCCCATGGGGCGGCCCGCCAGGACGTGGGCGTGGAGGTGGAACACGCTCTGACCGGCGTCCGGGCCCTCGTTCACCACTACGCGGTAGCCGCCGGGCCCGAAACGCGTGCCGATCTCGGCGGCCGCGGCGAGCAACCGGGCCGCGGCCGCGGGGTTGCCCTGCCGCGCGAACTCCGAGAGATGCTCGGCATGGACGGTCGGAATCACCAGCACGTGCGTCGGCGCTTGCGGGTTGAGGTCGTGGAACGCGACGACGTGCTCGTCGCGCAGCACTTCCTTGGCCACGATGTCCCGGCGCACGATCTTGCAGAACAAACAGTCTTGGTGCATCACGTCCCCGTCGTCATCAACTCGAAGTGATATTCGGTGTCGGGGCTCGGCACAAAGCCGTGCACCGACGTGCGCAGTGCCAGCGGCACCGGCGTGTGCAGGAGCGGAATCGCCGGCACCTGGTCGTGCACGAGCTGCGCCGCCTGCCGGTAGATCGCGCGCCGTTGCGTATCGTTCACGGAGCGCTGGCCCGCCAGCATCAACCGGTGAAACACCGGATCGCGCCAGAACGAGTAGTTCTGTGCGAACGGTTTCACCGCCGAATCCTGGTCGAGCAACGGGTAGTAGAAGTTATCGGGATCGCCGTTGTCGCCGCTCCAGCCGATCAGACACATCGGATGTTCGCCGTTCTGAATCTTGGCCAGGAACACCCCGAACTCGAGCGGCTCGAGCGTGACGTCGATCCCGGCCTGCTTGAGGTCGGCCTGGATCGCTTCGGCCAACCGCTGCGGATCGGGCATGTACGGGCGCGGCGTCGTCGGTAGATACAGCGTGGTCGCGAAGCCGTGCGGAAATCCGGCCTGCGCGAGCAGCCGCTTCGCGACGGCGACGTCGTGCGGCCAGATCTTCACGTGCGGGTTCTCGCCCAGCATTCCGGGCGGCGTCCAGTTGTTGCCGGGGACCGTCCCCGGTCCGTACAGCGCCCGAATGATCGCCGGAATGTCGATCGCTTCCGCGACCGCGCGCCGCACGAGCAGGTTGTCGAACGGCTTCTTCTCCATGTTCATCGCCAGGTAGGCCAGGTTGTTCGAGGGCTGGCGCACGATCGTGACGCCGCGCTGCGCGCCGAGCATCGCCGCGTCGTCGGAGCCGACATCGGTGAGCATCTGCAGCTCGCCCTTCTCGATCGAGAGAACGCTGGTCGCCTGATCGGGGATGTCACGAATCACCACGGTTCGGATCGCCGCCCGCGGTCCGGAACCCGTGTAGGCCGGGTTCGCATCGAGCGTGATGTGATCGTCGCGCACCCACTCGCGCAACACGTACGGCCCGCTGCCGATCGGGTGCTGCTCGAACGCGAACGGATCGCGCTTGATCGCTGCGGGCGAACCGATCAGGAACGACTGCATCGCCAGGTTGCGCAAGAACGTCCCCGACGGCTGCGCGAGCACGAACGTCACCCGCAACGGCGCGTCGACGATCACGTCGCGCAGCACCCCCGGGTTCTTCGGATCGTCGGAGAACCCGCCGAACTCCGAAACCCAATAGGCATATGAGAACGCGGCGTGATACGGGTCGTGCTGCAGCCGCCAGCGGTCGAAGTCGAACTTGACGGCGGCCGCGTCGACCGGCGTGCCGTCGGAGAACCGCATGCCCGGACGCAGCCGGAAGGTCCAGCGCGTGCCGTCCGGGCTCACCGACCACGATTGCGCCAGCGCGCCGGTGACGTCGAACGTGCCGGGCTTGAACCGCACCAGTCCCTCGAGGATCTCGGAGTCGACGTTGAGCGACTGCCCGTCGGTGGCGTGCGAGGGATCGAGGTTGATCGCGTCCTTGACGCGCGCCATCACCAGCTCTTGCCCACCGGTCGCGTCGAGGTTCCCGCAGGCGCTCAGCACGAGCGCGAGCAGCAATGCGCCCACGAGCGCCTGCGACTTCAATGCGCGTGGATCGTGAACGACCACGTGCGCGTCTGCTGGTTGCCGGCCTGATCGGCGACGCGCACCTGCACGGTGACGTTCCCGTCGCCGAGCGCGCCGACGGGGCTGTAGGTGATGAACTGGCCGGTGCGCGTCGACGACGGCGTGACGTCGAGCCCGTTCACGCTGATCGTCGCGCTCGCGGGGTTGACCGCCACCCCGGTCGGGGTGCGGAACGTGGCGTAGATCGAGGGCCGGTCGTTGTTCACGTTCTGGCCGTTGAGCGGGGCGATGTCGACGATCTGCGGCGGCGTGCTCGATACCGCCAGAAGCGTCGGCGCTTCAGCTCGCGGCGCATCGGTCCCGCCGGCGGACAGGTGCGCGTAGACCGTGGTCTCACCGAAGTTGACGTTGGCGGGGATCGTGTAGTGCGCGGTGTAGACGCCGGGCTGCGTTTCGTTCAGCGGCAAGCCCACGAAGTACGTGCCGATGTCGAAGGTCGCGCGGCCGCCGGGCGTACCGTGCAGCACGAGGTTGAACGATTCGCCGGCCCGCAGCGCCGGCGGTGCGTCGATGGTGAACGACGCGATCGCGACCGGCCCGGCCGGCGCCGACGTCGGCGCAACCGCGCGCGAGACGATGATCTGGCGCTTCTCGTAGGTGTCCGGGTTGAGGCGCACGACCACGGCGTCGCCGACCTTCAGATCGCCGAGCGTCGCCGATTCGGCGTTGAGCGTCATCGTCGTCGACTTGTCGGGGATCACGATGAACCCGGTGTTGAGCACGAACTCGTTCGGGGAGACGGCGGCGATCGTGCCGATGCGCGACGCGTAGCGCACGACGACCGATGCGACGTGGCCGTCGCGGCGCACGATGACGCTCACGGCGTCGCCGACGTGCACGTCGGTCAGGGCGCCCGGCGTGCTGGTCCGCGCGACCACGTCCTGTAACTCGATCGACGCGTCCGAGGTGATGGCGACGGTGCGCACGTCGGGGCCCTGTTCCACGGTGAGCGACTCGGGTGCCGAGTTGAGATCGACCGCGCTGACGCTGCCGATGATCTGCGCCGTTCCGTCGGCGGCCTGCTGTTCGAGCGCCGGGTTGCGGCCGACGAGCGACGAGGTCACCTCGACGCGGTTGGCGTGCGGGTTGAACGTCGCTTGGGCGCCGAGCGAGGCGGCGACGAACCGCAGCGGCACGTAGGTGGCGCCGTCGATCGTCATCGCGGGTACCGTCATCCTCACCGGGCGGCCGTCGATCGTGGCGTTCGCACTGCCGATGGTCAACACGATGCGCTTGCCGGGCGCGCTCGCCGTGATCGCCTTGCCGCTGCGCGAGACGCCGATGCCGAGCGCGCTGTAGATGCGCACGACCGGAACGACCAGCCGTCCGCCGCCCTTCCCGACGATGCGCGGCGAGGCGCCGGGCGGCAGCACTTCGCCGTTGACCGCGATCGCGATCGACCGTTGCAGGCGGACCGGCTTGTGGTGCGCCGCCGCAGCTGTGGGCTTGGCCGCAAAAACCGGCGACGGCAGCCCGCACACCAGCACGACCGCCGCCAGCACGGCTCCGACGTTACGTCCGGCTCGACCCATCAACGACCTCGCGATACACCGCGGCCGTAGCGGCCGCAAACCGGTCCCAAGTATACGCGCGCAACGCGGCATGCCCCTCGGCGGCACGGCGCCGGTACGGCGCGGGGTTGGCGGCCAGGTCGGTCAGCAGCGCGCGCAGCGCCAGCGTGTCGTGCGGGGCGAAGGTCGCCGCATACGGCGCGACGATCGCGGGCACGGCGGTGGTACTCGCAATGACCGGCGTGCCGGCAACCGCCGCCTCGAGCATCGGCAACCCGAAGCCTTCGGCCAACGCGGGATGCACGTAGGCCGTCGCCGCGCGATAGCCGGCGACCAGATGCGCGTCGGTCAACGTTCCCGCATAGCGCAGCTCGCTGCCCGGCCGGCGATAGCGTTCCAACGCCGCGGCATCGGGCGCGCCCGTGATGACGAGGTCGAGCTCGACCGCCGGCGGCAGACCGGCCCAGGCTTCGTAGAGGACGTCGAGGTTCTTGTGCGGCCGATGGTTGCCGGCGTACATGATGTACGGCCGTCGCGGCGCGCGAGCTTCGGCCGGCGCGAAGAGCCCCGGGTCGTAACCCAGCGGAACGACGCGGCAACGCGTGCGTTCGACGCCCAGCAGCTCGACGCACGCGTCGGCAGTGCGCTCGTCGCTCATCAGCAGCAACTCGGCGCCGCGCAACATCGGCTTCACCGCGACGGCGTAGAACGCCGCGGCCGCGAAACCGAAGAACTGCGGATACTGCAAGTGGATGAGATCGTGCACCATCGCGACGTACGGACGGCGCCGGCGCACCGGCGCGAAGATCGTCGGGTAATGGGTGAGCGCCGGCGCCAGCCGGTCGATCTCCGCCGGTAGCCGCAGCTGTTCGTCGAGGCCGAAGTTCAAGCCGTGCCCCACGGCGTGCAGCTCGATGTCGGGAGCGACGCGCGGCAGCCCGTCGAGCAGCGCGCGAACGTAGGTGCGCACGCCGGCCGACATGCGCGGCGTGATGCGCGCGTCGAGCGCGACGGAGATCACCCGGCGATCTCACGATAGACGGCGGCGGTGAGACGGGCGGTTCGTTCCCACGTCAACTCGCTCGTGGCTACGCGCGCCGCGTCGGCGGCGGCCCGGGCCGCCTCGCGATCGTCGAGCACTTCGGCGAGCGCCGCCCGCCATGCG
>JBEKXE010000093.1:0-17719 GCA_049512335.1 Candidatus Lustribacter sp. | reverse complement strand
GCTATTGGAGGCAGCCGCTGCCACCCGGCGGCCGATCGTGGCCGCCATGCTCGACGGGGAGCCCTTGGCAACTACCGCTCTCCCGGCCGATGCGATCCTCGCGATCGGCAACGAGCGGCATGGCGTGGAGGCGTTTCTGCCGCGCTGGGATCTCGCCGTCCGCATCGAGCAAGCGAGCACCACGGAAAGTCTGAACGCCGCCGTCGCAGGGGGTATCCTGCTGTATTCAGCCGCCTTGCAAAGGGCTGAAAAATAGCTGCTTGTCAAGACTTGGCGGCGGTTATCCACAGGGGTTATACTCCGCTCAGATTTCGCGAACACCACTCGACACAAGAGAGGAATCGTCGACCGATGCGCACTTCGGAGCTCTTCTGGAAACTGTTCGCCACGACCGGATCGATCAATGCGTATTTGGTCTATCGCCGCCTGAACCCGAGCGCCTCGAACGCTGGGTAAACACACCGAGCGGCAATACGCGGCAATGACCCCAAGGGGACGCCCGGTCGAAGGACCGGGCGTTTTGCTTTGTCCAACAACGGCGTTTGGGATGACGGACCTCGCTACGACCCTCTCGGCGCTCGAAGACCGGCTCGCCGCCGAGTTGGCCCGCGTCGCCGACGAACGCGCCCTCGAGGAACTGCGCGTCCGCTTTCTCGGCCGCAGCGGCGAGGTGACGACGATCCGGCGCGGGATCGGCGCGCTGCCGCCGGCCGAACGGCCGAATGCCGGCAAGGTGATCAACGCCGCGGTCGAGCGCATGGAGTCGGCGCTGGCGGTCGCCGTTCACAACCTCGCGAACGCGCAGCTCGAAGCGCAGCTGTCCGAGACGATCGACGTGACGCTGCCCGGACCGCCGGCGCGCATCGGCTCGATCCATCCGATTCGCCGCGTGATGCAAGACGTCGGCCGGTATTTCACGCGGCTGGGCTTCGCGGTGCTGCAAGGACCCGAGATCGAAACCGACGCCAACAACTTCGATGCACTGAACATTCCGCCGGACCATCCGGCGCGCGAAGGGCTCGACTCGTTCTACTTGCGCCCCGACCTCGTGCTGCGCACGCACACCTCGCCGATGCAGGTGCGCGCGATGCGCGAGTCCGGACCGCCGATCGCGATCGTCGTGCCGGGCAAAGCCTATCGCCGCGATGCGGTCGATGCGCGCCACCTCTACCAATTCCATCAAGTCGAAGGGCTGATGGTCGGCTCCGACATCCACTTCGGTCACCTCAAGGGCGTGCTGACCGGCATGATGCGCGAGCTGTTCGGACCGCAACAAGACGTGCGTTTCCGCCCGTCGTTCTTCCCGTTCACCGAACCCAGCGCCGAGATCGACACGACGTGTCCGGGCTGCGCCGGCAGCGGCCGGCGAGGCCCTTCGACAGGCTCAGGGCAGGCTGTCACGTGCCGCACGTGCGGCGGTTCGGGCTGGATCGAGATCGGCGGCTCGGGGATGGTGCATCCGAACGTGTTGCGCACGGTCGGCTACGATCCCGAACGCGTCGCCGGGTGGGCCTTCGGCTGCGGCCTCGAACGCATCGCAATGGTCCGCTACGAAATGAACGACATCCGCGACTTCGTCGAAAACACCCCAAGCTTCTTGGAGCAATGCAGTTGATGGTGGCGGAGCGAGCACCGAGTGATCGTGCAATGTTACGAACGTTGTTGCGAGCTCGGATTGGGGGCCCCACGAAGTGGGGGGCGGGGCGGAGCGCCGTTTAAATGCGCGTTCCGATATCCTGGTTGCGCGATTACGTGCTGTTGCCGCACGATGCGAACGAAATCGTTTCGCGGTTGGCGACGCTCGGGTTTCCGGTCGACGCGGTCGAGACGCGGCCCGCGATCACCGGCGTCGTCACCGGCCAAATCGTGAAGATCGAGAAACACCCCAACGCCGACCGCTTGCAGGTGTGCACGGTCGACATCGGTGCCAACCGTAAGCTGACGATCGCCACCGCCGCGACGAACGTCGCCGAAGGTCAGGTGATTCCGGTCGCGACGATCGGCGCGAAGCTGCCCGAGCTGACGATCGAACCGCGCAAGATGCGCGGCATCGCATCGGAGGGGATGCTGTGCTCGGCCGGCGAGCTGGCGCTCGAGCCGGAGTGGTTCGAGGACGGGATCATGCAGCTCGACGCCGGCCTGCCGCTGGGGTCGAACGTCGTCGAGATGCTGGGCCTGGCCGATCCGGTGCTCGACGTCGACGTCACCCCCAATCGCGTCGACGCGATGTCGCTGTTGGGCTTGGCGCGCGAGCTGGCCGCCGCGTTCGAGGTTCCGCTGTGCGAACCGCAGCTGACGGTCGAGACCAGCGGTTTCAGCGACGACGTGCGCGTCACGCTGGAGAGCGTCGATGCGCCCCGGTACGTCACGCAGCGCGTCGGCAACCTCAGCGTCCGGCCGGCCCCGGCCTGGATCCGCGTGCGCTTGGCGCTGGCCGGTCAGCGCCCGATCAGCAACCTGGTCGACATCTCGAACTTCGTGATGCTCGAAACGGGTCAGCCGCTGCACTTCTTCGATTTCGACAAGATTGCCGGCGCGCACATCATCGTGCGCGACGCCAAACCGGGCGAGCACCTGACCACGCTCGACGGCGTCGACCGCGTGCTGGATCCGGCCGCGCTCGTCATCGCCGACGAAACGCAAGCCACGGGCCTCGCGGGATTGATGGGCGGCCGGATCAGCGAAGTGAGCGACGCGACGCGCGAGATCGTGATCGAGAGCGCGAGCTTCAGCGGTCCGCGCGTGCGGCGCATGAGCGTCAAGCTCGGGCTGCGCAGCGAAGCGTCGACGCGCAACGAGAAGAATCTCCCGCCCGCCCTCACCGATCTCGGCGCGGCGCGCGCCGCCGTGCTGCTCGCGGCCGAAGGCGGCAGCGTGCGCGCGCCCAAACCGTACGGCCGGCCGGTGACGCCGGCGCCGGCGATCGCGTTGCCCAAGAGCGACGTGCAACGGCTGCTCGGGTTTTCGCTCGAAGACGCGGCGGTCACGCGGGCGCTGCAATCGCTGGGCTTCGCGGTCGAGGATCGCGGCCTCGCGTTCTCGGTCACGCCGCCGGCGTGGCGCAGCGACGTCGCGATTCCGGCCGACGTGGTCGAAGAGATCGCGCGCGTCGTCGGTTACGACCGGCTCGACGCGGCGATGCCGGCAGTCGGCGTGCAACCGCTCTCGAGTGCGGTGTTCGACCGCGACAACGAGCTGGCCGCGGTGCTGGCCGGGCTCGGCCATCGCGAGTGCATGACGCTCGGCCTGCAACCGGCGTCGATCGCGGACCGCGACCGCGCGCTCGGCTTTCCGATCCCGCCGGTCGCCGAGATCACCAACCCGCTCTCCGACGATCAGCGCTACCTGCGCTACACGATGCTGCACGCGCATCTGGCCATGGTCGCGCGCGATCGGCTGCGGCCCTATCGCACCTTCGAGATCGGTCACGTCTTCGCCGACGCGCAACCGCATCCGGCCGAACGCAACGTCGCGTTGTTGGTGGCCGCCACGGCGCACGTCGACGAGCCGGCTTGGCGCAGCACGCCCTACGCGGCGCTGTTGTCCGACGTTCTGGCGGCGTTGCGCGCGTTGACCGGCCGCACCGCCGAGGTCGAACGCGCCACGGCAGCATGGCTGCATCCGGGCAAAACGGCCGCGCTACGCATCGACGGCACGCTCGTCGCGACGGTCGGCGTCGTCGATCCGCGCTTGCTGCGCGCGCACGACGTCGACGACGACGTCGTTGCGGCGAGCATCGAGATCGAGACCCTGCCGCAGCGCACGATCGCGCCGTTCGTTCCGCCGTCGCGCTTCCCGCCCGTCGAACGCGATCTCGCGCTCGTGCTGCCGGCCGAGATTCCCGCCGCCGAGGTGTTGCGCGCGGTGCGCGCGCACGCCGACGTGCGCAGCGCCGTCGTCTTCGACGAATACCGCGGCGCGCAGATCGACGTCGCGAAGAAGTCGTTGGCGGTGCGGGTTGCGCTGCAGCGCGACGACGCGACGTTGACCGATGCGATCGCCGACGAGACGATCGCCGCGATCATCGGCGACGTGCGCGCGCGCTTCGGGGCGACCTTGCGCGGCTGATGCTCGCCTGGCCCGATCTCATCATCGGCGGAATCACGATCTACTTCGCAGTGCGCGGTTTCACGAAGGGCTTCGTCTCCGAGCTGGCCGGGGCGGTGGCGGTGTTCGTCGCGATCATCGCCGCGTTCAACTACAACGGCGCGCTCGACGGCTTCGTCACGACGTTGACCGGGCTCACCTCCGGTTCGGCGCACGCGGTCGGGCTGCTGGTCTTCGCCATCCTCGCCTACGCGCTGGTCATGCTGGTCGCGTGGCTGTTGGGCCGCGTCGCGCACCTGCCGGTCGTCGGGCTCGTCAACGGTATTCTGGGCGCGCTGCTCGGAGCGTGCAAAGCGCTCTTCGGAGCGTTCTTGGTGCTCTACGTCGTGCTGTTCTTTCCGCTGCCGATCGATTTGCGTCACGATCTGCACCGCTCGGCGCTCGTGGCGCTGGTCGCGCAACCCGATGCCGGCGTTGACGCCGCCGTACGCAGCTTGATGCCGTGGTTCGTGCGGCCGCTGGCCGCGCCGTTCTTCAGTCGCCACCACGTCTAAAAATAGCGCGGGATCACGCAGGAGGGTGCGCTCGCCGCGCGTCAAGTCAGGCGGGCGAGGTACGCTGATGCAAACGAAGATTACGGGCGAGACGCTGCCGGTCTTGGAGATCGGCCTCGAGGCCGGCGACAAGATCGTCGCCGAGCCCGGCGAGTTCTCGTGGATGACCCAAACCGTCCAGATGAACACGACGCCGATGGCCGCGGGCGCGAAAGGCTTGTTCGGTGTGTTGGGCCGTGCCATCTCGGGCGGCGGCTTGTTCATGACCGAGTTCACCGCACCGGGCGGACCCGGTTTGGTCGCGTTCGCGGCCAAGGTTCCGGGCCGCATCATGGAAGTGGCCGTCACGCCGGGCCAGGGCTATCTGATCCATCGCCACGGTTTCCTGTGTGCGACCGCGGGCGTCGAACTCGGGATCGGCTTCCAGCGTTCGCTGGGAGCGGGCATCTTCGGCGGCGACGGATTCATCATGCAGCGCTTGAGCGGCTCGTGCACGGCCTGGATCGAGTTGGGCGGTGAGGTGATCACCTACGACTTGGCGGCCGGCGAAATGCTCCAAGTGCACCCCGGCCACGTCGGCATGTTCACCGAGTCGATCAACTTCGACGTCACGCTGCTGCCCGGCATCGGCAACATGTTCTTCGGCGGCGACGGCTTGTTCGTCGCGCGGTTGGTCGGTCCGGGGAAAGTTTGGCTGCAATCGCTGACGCTGCCCAATCTCGCGCACGCGATTGCGCCGTATCTCGGCGGGCGCGAAGCGGCGCCGCCGGCCGTGCAGGGCGGCGTTGCCGGCGGGGTGGCAGCATCGGTGCTCGGCAGCTTGTTCGGCAACAACCGCTAGCGCTTGATAATCTGTTAGGCCGACGGCGGCGGAGCGATCGTGTCGATTTCGGCGAGATCTTCGGGGGTGAGGGTCCAGCCGGCGGCAGCGACGTTTTGTTCGACTTGCGCCGGCGTGCTGGCGCCGGCGATCACGCTGCCGACGCTCGGACGCGCCAGCAGCCACGAGAACGCGAGCTCGAGCAACGTGTGGCCGCGCGCTTCGGCGAAGGCGGCGAGCCGGTCGGCAACGGCGCGATTCTCCGCCGAGAGAAAGCGCGCGCTCATGCCGCTCTGGCCGGACAGACGCGTGCCCGGCGGCGTCGCACCGCCGCGGTACTTGCCGCTCAGCAGCCCGCTCGCGAGCGGGAAATAGGGCAAGAAGCCGATCCCGTGCGCGACCGCTGCCGGGAGTGCCTCGCGCTCGACGTCGCGCACGAGCAAACTGTATTCGTCCTGGCACGAGATGAAGGGCGTGCAGTTGCGGCTCTTGGCCGTCCACACCGCATCGATCATACCCCAGGCGCTGAAATTCGAGCAGCCGGCATAGCGAATTTTGCCTTGCCGGAGCAGGTCGTCGAGCGCGCACACCGTCTCTTCGATCGGCGTGCGCGGATCGGGCTGGTGCACTTGGTAGAGGTCGATCCAATCGGTCCGCAGACGCCGTAAGCTCGCTTCGACCGCGGACATGATGTAGTGCCGCGAAGCGCCGCTCTTCGTGCCCGCTTCGTCCATCGCCATGCCGAACTTGGTCGCGATGACGACGCCGGCGCGGCGCCGGCCCAGCGCGTCGCCGAGCAGCTCTTCGGAGCGCCCGCGGGCGTTCATCGGGTAGCGGTCGGCGGTGTCGAATAGCGTGATGCCGTGGTCGAGCGCCGCGTGCACGACGATGCGCGAAGCGGCGGCGTCCAAGCGCTGGCCGAGGTTGTTGGTGCCGAGGCCGACGGCCGAGACGCGCAGCCCCGACGCACCAAGATTGCGAATTTCCACCTTGCGGCGTTATGCCGGAAGGGGCTGACTCGCCTCCATGAACACGCGCAGCGCGGCTTGCACGCCGCTGCCGACCGTCAACTTGTAACCCTGGTTCAGCAGCTCCATCTCGAGCGCGCCGAGCATGCCGAGGACGTCGGTCTGCGAGATGTCGCCCATCGTGCCGATGCGGATGATCTGGCCGGCCAGCTTCTCCTGGCCGCCGCCGAGCACGTAGCCGCGTTCGACGCGCAGTTTCTTGCGGATCTCATCACCCTTCACGCCGGCCGGCATCTTGATCGCCGTGACCGTCACCGAACGCATGCCCGGCGCCGCGAACAGCTCGAGGCCGACGGCTTCCGCGAACGCGATGATCGCGTTGGTGTTGCGTTCGTGACGCGCCCAAACGTTCGCCGGACCCTCTTGGGCGTAGCGGTCGAGCGCGACGTCGAGCGCGAACGCAACCGAAACCGGCGGCGTGCACGGCGTCTGACCGATGGCCTGAAAATCTTTCGCTTTCTTCAGGTCGAGGTAATAGCGCGGGCTCTTCACCGTGGCCATCTTGTCCCACGCGCGCTTCGAAACCGCGACCATCGCCATGCCGGGCGGAACGCCGAGCGCCTTTTGCGAGGCGGCGACGACGACGTCGAAGCCCCACGCGTCCATCGTGAATTCGCTGGCGGCCAAACCGCTGACGGAATCGACGAGCGAATACGCGCCGTGCGCGCGAATCGCGTCGGCCAGCGGACCCATCGGATTCTGCACGCCCGTCGACGTCTCGTTGTGCGTGAGCACGACGCCCTTGATCTCGCGCTTCGTATCGCGTTCGAGGCGTGCGCGCAGCGCGGCCGCGTCGACGCCCTGACCCCATTCGGTCTCGAGGATCTCGACGTCGACGCCCCAGGTCCGCGCGATCTCCGCGAAGCGGTTTCCGAACACGCCGACCGGCGCGACCAGCACCTTTTCGCCGGCATCGAACATGTTGGTCATCGCCGCCTCGAGGCCGCTCGTGCCCGAGCCGCCCAGCAACAGGACGTCGCTGGTCGTGCCGAAGATCGGCTGCAACTTGCTGACGATCGACGCCTGGAGTTCCTTGAACTCGGGCCCGCGATGATCGATCATCGGCTTGGCCATGGCCGCGAGCACGGGCTCGGCGACGGTCACGGGGCCGGGGATGAACATCAGCTGCTTGGACACGATTCCTCCGTCAAATGAGTGCGATGGATACGCCTAATGTTGTATCCTGCGGACATGCAATCCCCCGGCACGGTTCGCCTGAGTCTCTGCTCGCGCTTCGGCGGATGTGCGAGCAAAGTCGGCGCCGCCGACCTGGCCCGGGTCCTCGAGGGCATCCGCTTTCCTGAAGATTCGAGGGTGCTCGTCGGATTATCCACCTCCGACGACGCCGGTGTCTACCAGTTGAGTCGGGATACGGCAATCGTGCAAACGGTCGACTTCTTCACGCCGATCGTCGACGACCCGTTCGACTTCGGCCGGATCGCGGCGACCAACGCGCTCAGCGACGTCTACGCGATGGGCGGCACGCCGATCACCGCGCTCAACATCGCCGCCTTCCCGATCGATACGCTGGACGAGGCGATCTTGCGGCGCATCCTCGAGGGCGGCGCCGCAGTCGCCGCCGCGGCCGGGGTCGTCATCCTCGGCGGCCACACCGTCAAAGACGAGGAGCCGAAGTACGGCATGGCCGTCACCGGCACGATCCATCCCGACCGGGTGGTCAGCAACGCCGGGGCGCGGCCCGGCGACCATCTGCTCCTGACCAAGCCGCTCGGCGCGGGTATCCTAACGACCGCTCGGCGGCGCGACGGCATTCCGGAATCCGACCTGGCGCCGGTCATTGCGGAGATGACCCGGCTCAACGCCGCGGCACGCGACGCCATGGTCGCCGGCGGCGCCCATGCCGCGACCGACATCACGGGCTTCGGGTTGGTCGGGCACGCCGTCGAGATGGCGCGCGCGTCGCACGTCGGCGTCGAGATCGACTCCGCGTCGGTGCCGTTGTTCGCGCGCGTGCTGGAGCTGATCGACCTCGATTTCGTGCCCAGCGGAACCGAGAGCAACCTGACCTATCACAGCGAGTTCACGTCGTACGCCGACTACGTGACCGGCGCGCTGCGCGTCGCGCTCTCCGATGCGATGACGTCGGGCGGCTTGTTGATCGCCGCCGAACCGCGCGCGATCCGCGCCATGCATGCGGCGCTCGCGCCGACGCACACGTGCGCGATCGTCGGCCGCATCACCGAAGACGGCGACGGAACGATCTCCGTGCTCTGAGCGGATTCGCCCTTGCCGATTCCGCGGTGCGCGTGATTGGCGGGCATGGTTTCGTTCGTTCACTACGGTTCGCTGCGCGTGGCAGCATCGGCGCAGCGCGACTTCGATAGCGCGGTAGCCTATCTCAGCCGCGATCCGGTCGAGCGCGCGCTGTTCGAGCGCCTCGAGCGCGGAGCGCAACGCGTGACGCTGACGGCGAACCATCATGACGCCGACGACTACGACCCCAACACGCACACGATCCGCTGGGACCCGCACAGTGCGCTGCGCACGGCGGCCGGCGGACGCCAGTCACCGGCGCTCGGTTTGGGTCATGAAGTCGATCACGCCGTGCACGACGGACCGCGCGAATGGCAGCGCGCGCAAACGGCCGATCCGCGTTACGATACGGCCGAGGAACGGCGCGTCATCACCGGTTCGGAACGCCATGCCGCGCGCACGCTCGGCGAAGCGGTTCGCCACGATCACGGCGGAGCAACCTACCGCGTGGCTTCACCGACCGCGATGCCGCTGTTCGTCTGAGGAGTGCGGCACCGCGCGCGCGAACCGCTCGCCTATGTTCGCGATCGTGCTTTCCACGCTGCTCGCGCAAGCGGCACCGGCCTACCTTGCGTCGTGTCCCGCGCAGGCGGGCCGGGTCACGTTCCAGGCCCCGTTCATCGCGCCCGACAGCGGCGTCCACCCGACGAACCGCCGCGCGCGGTTCTTCCTCGACGTCGGCAGCGACGGCAACGTCCGGCGTGCCGTGCTGGTCGAAACGTCGGGCGATGCGACCTTCGACGGCGAAGCGGCTGAGGCGGCGAAGAACTTTCGCTTCGCGCCGCCGACCCAAGGCTGCATCAGCACGAGCTCGGTAGTGCCGGAAGACTTCGACGTCTCGCTGATCACGCTGGTCCGCCCGCCCGTCGGCCCAACCGGCGTTCCACAAATCCCGGCCAATGCGCCGGCGAGTGCGGTCGCGGTGTGCAGCAGCACGCCGCTCGCGCAGCTGAAGGGCATCGACGCGGCCGATACGCGTCAAGCGCCGGGAACCGTCGACATCGACGTCGGCTTGAGTGCCGCCGCGAAAGTCACCAGCGCCAAGATCGCGAAACCCAGCGGCAACCCGAGGACCGATGCGACCGCGCTCGCGCTGGCGCACGACGCCGAGTTCGAGCTGATGCTCGAACCCGGCTGCTCGGCGCGCCCGACGGTCTATCGCCTCGAGCTAACCTTCCACTAACTCCTTATAACCCTGAGCGAAGTCGAAGGGCCACTAGAAGGACGCTAGGTGCGCTTGCGCGAGGCCGCGCCGACCGGGGCGCGGCGTTTGCGCGTTTCGGGACGGGTGCGCTTCGCGCTGGGCCGCAACGCCACGACGTTGTTGCTACGGCGGCCCTCTTCGGGGACGCCGAGCAGCACCGGCGTGATGATCCGCTTGCCGAGCGCGTGCATGAACACTTCGCTCAACTCTTCGACGAAGAAGAACTGGATCGTGTCGCGCACTTCCTTCGGCACGTCGTCGAGGTCCATCTCGTTGCGTTTCGGCAAGAGGATCTTCTTGATCCCCGCGCGCTTCGCACCGAGCACCTTTTCCTTGACGCCGCCGATGGGCAGCACTTGCCCGGTCAACGTGATCTCACCGGTCATCGCCAGATCGCTGTCGACCTTGATGTTCGTCAGGAGCGAAGCGATCGACGTTGCGATCGCGATACCGGCACTCGGACCGTCCTTCGGCACCGCACCCGCCGGCACGTGAATGTGCAGGTCGTGCTTGCTGAAGTAGTCGTCGGGGAGCCCGAGCTCCGAAGAACGCGAGCGCAGGAACGACACCGCCGCCGTGGCCGACTCTTTCATCACGTCGCCGAGCTGCCCGGTGAGCGTCAGCTTCCCGCTGCCCGGCATCGCGGTCGTCTCGATGAACAGGATGTCGCCGCCGACCGGTGTGTAGGCGAGCCCGGTCGCGACGCCGACCGATGCGACCCGCTTCTTCACTTCGTTGTAGAAGCGCGGTTTCTGCAGATAGTCGACGACGTTCTCGGGTTTCACCCGCGCACGATACTTTGCGTTTTCTGCGATCTTGCGCGCGACCTTACGGAATACCGTACCGATCTCGCGTTCGAGGTTGCGGACACCGGCTTCGCGCGTGTAGTCGTTGATGATCGTACGGATCGCCGGATCGGTGATGCCGACCTGGATTTCCTTGAGACCATTGGCTTTTTTCTGCTTGGGCACGAGGTAACGCTTGGCGATCTGGAGTTTCTCCATCTCGGTGTAGCCCGAGAGCGAGATGATCTCCATACGGTCGCGTAGCGCGCTCGAGATCGAATCGAGCGTATTGGCCGTGCAGATGAACAGCACGCGCGAGAGATCGAGCGGCAAATCGAGGTAATGATCGCGGAACGAGTTGTTCTGTTCCGGATCGAGCACTTCGAGCAGCGCCGATTGCGGGTCGCCGCGATAGTCGCCGCCGACCTTGTCGATCTCGTCGATCATCATCACCGGGTTGTTCGTCCCGGCGTCGCGCAGCGCGCGCACTATCGTGCCCGGCATCGCACCGATGTAGGTGCGCCGGTGACCGCGAATCTCGGCTTCGTCCCGCACGCCGCCGACCGAGAGCCGCACGAACTTGCGGCCCATCGCCTTGGCGATCGACTGCCCGAGCGACGTCTTGCCGACGCCCGGCGGTCCGACGAAGCACAGGATCGGGCCGGTCAGCTTGTTCTTGAGCTTACCGACGGCCAAGTACTCGACGATGCGGTCTTTGATCTTCTCGAGGTCGTAGTGATCCTCGTCGAGGATTTCGCGCGCGCGGGCGATGTCGATCTGATCCGACGTGGACTTGTTCCACGGCAGTTGCACGAGCCAATCCAAGTACGTGCGGATGACGCTGTACTCGGGACTCGCCGTCGGCACTTTGGCCAACCGGTCGAGCTCGCGGTCGGCCGCCTTCTTGACGTCCTCCGGCATCTCGGCTTCGTCGATCTTCTTGCGCAGCTCGTTCGTCTCGGCTTGCTGCGGATCGGTCTCGCCGAGTTCTTCCTGTATCGCGCGGAGCTGCTGGCGCAAGTAGAACTCGCGCTGGTTCTTCTCCATCTCGCGCTGGATGTCGGATTGGATCTTGTGCCCCAGCTCGACCACCTCGAGTTCCTTGGTGATGAGCATGGTGATCTTGCGCAGACGCCGTTCGGTGTTGCGTTCCTCGAGGATCGCCTGACGGTCGGCCGTGTCGAGCCGCATCGTCGACGCGACGAAGTACGTCAGCAGGTTCGGATCGGAGATGTTGTTGACTTCCATCTCCATCTCGCGCGGTGCCTGCGGCAGATAGCCCAGCAGCTTCTGGAACAGCGTGGCCAGATTCCGCTGCATCGCGACGAGATTGTCCGTCTCTTCGGTGATCTCGGGCAGCTCGTGATACGTCGCGGCCATGTAGGGCTCGGTCGAGACGATCTGATCGATCTCGAACACGGGTCCGCCGGCGACGATGCAGCGCAGCGTGCCGTCGGGAACCTTCAGCATCTTCTGGATGGTGCCGATCGTGCCGATGCGGCGCAGATCGTCCGGACCGGGATCCTCGATGTCCTTGTCTTTGAGGACGACGAGGCCGATCTGCTTGCCTTCGCGCAGCGCTTCCTCGACGAGTGCGATGCCCGGCCGTTTGATGACGGCGAGCGGAATCACGGTGTTCGGGAAGAGTACGGCGTCTTGCAACGGCAGTATGCCGAGCACGTCGGGGGTGATCAATTTACGGGGTGACATCAGGCGAGGGTCCTTTTGACGGTCATGCGGATCTCGGTCCGCACCACCGAGACGCGGTCGCCGGCGGCGAGCGGAAGCTCGATCGTCAGGATGCCGTCCCGATACGTTGCGGACGCGCCGGCATCATCGACCGGCAGCGGCAGGCGAATGCGTTTGAAGAACTCGCCGTAGAGAATCTCTTTTTGGAGGATGGAGGCCGAGCGGTTCTCGGCGCGATCGGTGCGGGTTCCCACGATGTAGAGATAGCGGTCGTCAACCGCGACTCTCAGCTCGTCGCCGTCCGACCCCGCCAACTCGACGTGAACCACCATCCGGGCCCGGCCTTCGTCGATGTAGACGTCGGCGTTGGGCTCGAAACGCCCATGGGCGCGGGTTCCGAACGCGCGGTCGACTTCGGCAAAAAACGGGTCTTGGCGCACGCTACGAGCCTCCTTACCTCCGGTTAGCACTCGCATAAACACAGTGCTAGGGACCGAAGGTTGCTGCCGTCCCGTCCCGTCTTACTGCTGCTGCTGCTGCTGAGTGCCCGCCAGGGCCTCCATGGCGACGTTCACGGACATGTTCGACCCCGGTGCCCCCTTGTATACCCCGCGCACGGGGCTGACGTCGCGGTAGTCGCGCCCGACGGCGATGCGGGCGAAGCGGTCGTCGATCAGGGTGTCGTTGGTCGGGTCGTAGCCGACCCAGCCGTGGGGTCCGAGATACGCCTCGCACCAGGCGTGGGACGCCTCGGCGCCCAGTACCGCCCCGTCCTCGCCGCTGAAGACGTAGCCGCTCACGTAACGCGCCGGAACGCCGGCGTAACGGCACAACGCCACCAGAATGTGGGCCCAGTCCTGACAGACGCCGGCCCGGGCCCGAATCGCCTCGTCGATCGTCGTCTGAACGGTCGTCGCTTTCTTGTCATAGCTGAACTTCTGCTTGATCGACGTGCCGGCGTGGAGGTACCAGGCGACGAGATCGTCCCGGCCGGGGTCCCCGACCTCGGCGGCAAACGCGCGCAGAGCGGGGCCGAACACGACATACTGGCTCTCGTGCAATTCGTCGTAGAGCCAGCGCACGTTCGGGTCGGCGGCCAGCTGGTCTTTGGTCACGGGAGAGGGCGCACCGGGACTCGGCGGTCGCACCGTGATTACCGACGAGCGCGCGGTGATCGAGAGAACGTCGTGATCCGGCAAGACGGCAAAATGCTGGACGTCATTGCCAAATCGGTCCGAGTAGGAGAAGATGCGAGTCCGCGGTGCGACGTTGAGTTCGTACTTCGTGCAGTATTGGGACGAATCGCTCCGCGGCCGCAGCCGCACGATGCTATAGCTCTCGTGGATCTTCCCGGGATAGCGATATGTGGTCTGATGCAAAATCGTGAATTCCACGCTGAAATCAGTCTCCCCGACTGTCACGGTGCGCTGCCGTACCGACATTGATTGCCTGGCTGGGTAGCATCTGAACCACCGTACGGCCGGCGCTTTTGCCGGCCTCGCTACGAATTGACGTCAAGGTATCTCCATCTCTACACGTTCCGGTAACACTCTTCTCGATTCGCTCATGAGCGAAGGCGGATCGGCGCTTTCCGGCAAGCTGGAGACCGTCAGCTTGTCCGTGCGCCAAACGCTGTACGAAGACGGCTCGCCGGCCGACGTCGTGTACTTTCCGATCGATTGCGTGGTCTCGGTCGTGACGACGATGAACGACGGCTCGGCGATCGAAACCGCGACGGTCGGCCACGAGGGGATGTGCGGCGCGCAGGTCGCGCTCGGCTCCTCCGAGGCGTTCGGGCGCTGGTTTTGTCAAATTCCCGGCCGAGCGTACAAGATGAGCGTCGCGGACTTCCTGCGCGGCTACGAAAGCGAGGAACGCTGGCGTTCGACGGTGGGGCGGTATCTGCAGGCCGTGATCGACGTGCTTTCGCAATCGGTAGCCTGCAACCGTCTGCATCTGGTCAGCGAGCGCTGCGCTCGCTGGCTGCTGATGAGTGCCGACCGCGTCCGCTCGGACGATTTCCCGCTCACGCATGAGGCGCTGGCGACGATGCTCGGCGTTCGCCGGGCCGGCGTCAGCGTCGCGGCGGCCGCGTTGCAGGCGGCCGGCTATCTCAGCTATCGCCGCGGCCGCTTTCACATGATCGACAAAGCCGGTCTCGAGCAGGCGGCTTGCGAATGTTACGCCGTGACCCGTGCGATCTACGATCGGCGTCTGGCCACCACCACGACCTGACCCCACTCACCCCACCGGAACGCGCGGGAAGTAGCTGGCCTGCATCGCCGAGCCGATGGCATCGGCCCGCTCCGCAAAACGCGCCGCGAAACGGTCGCCGCCTTCGTCGAGGATCTCGCCGATCTGCACGAAGTCGAGCATCGCCTGCAACCGCCCGGTGACCCGCTCGGCCTCATTGGAATACGCCCCCATCGCCGTCTCCGAGATGCGGTGCAGCGCCCGGTCGACCTCGTGCGTGCAAAAGCGGATCGAGCGCGGAAAGCTGCGATGCAGAAAAAGGAAAGCCAGCGCTTCGTTCGGGTCCGATGACAGGCGCTGCGCCTTGGCGAACGGCTCGCTGGCGCAGCACATCTCCAAGAGCCGCTGCCATTCGTGCGCGGAGTCGTCGCCGAAATCGTGGTTGCGCAGGATGCGCGCGGTCATCGCGGCGCGCTCGAGGTAGCGCCCGATCTGCAGGAAATTCCACTCGTCGTCGTGCGAGACCGTAGCGTCGACGATGCCGCCGAACGCTTGCGCCGTGTCGCGCACGCTGCGCAGAAACGACGACGGGCCCTCACGCGCGACCGAGCGCGGCGATTGCGCCTCGACGAACAGGTAGAGCCCGTTGAGGCACTCCCAGACCTCGGTCGACAACTCGGCCCGCACGCTGAGCGCGTTCGAGCGCGCGATGCGGATGCAGGAGACGATCGACGTGCGGTATTCGGTCGAGAACGTGCAGCGTTCGAACGCCGCCGACGCGAGCGATGCGCCTTCGAGCAGCTCGACGTCGACCGAGATGCCGGCGATGTCGAACACGCTGCGCCAGATACGTGCGGCGCGCTCGCGACCGGCGGCGTTGCGGTCGACGGTGCGGTTGTAGTTCACGTCGAGAACGCGCGCCAGCGTTTCGGCGCGCTCGACGTTACGGCTCATCCAATAGAGCGATTCTGCAACCCGTGAAAGCATGCTTTATTCGTCCAGGATCCAGGTGTCTTTGCTGCCGCCGCCCTGCGAGGAATTCACCACCAGCGAATTCTCGGTCAAGGCGACTCGCGTGAACGCGGTCGGCGGAACGTCGACTTCCTCGTTCATCAGCACGAACGGACGCAAGTCGATGTGGCGCGGCGCCAGCGTATCGCCGATGATCGTCGGATGGCACGAGAGCGGGATGATCGGCTGCGCGATGAAGTCGCGCGGATTCGCTTCGATCGCCTCTTTGAAGCGTGCGCGTTCGATGGCCGACGAGCTGGGCCCCATCAGCATGCCGTAGCCGCCCGACTGGTTGGTGTTCTTCACGACCAGCTCGTCGAGGTGCGAGACGACGTGGCGGCGCTGCAGGTCGTCGGTGCAGTCGTAGGTCGGCACGTTGGGCAGAATCGGCTCTTCTCCCAAATAGAAGCGGATGATCTCGGGCACGAACGGGTAGATCGCTTTGTCGTCGGCGACGCCGGTGCCGACGGCGTTGGCGATGCCGACGCTGCCGCTGCGATACGCGTTCATCAACCCGGCGACGCCGAGCGTCGAGTCGGCCTTGAAGATCAGCGGATCGAGGTAGTCGTCGTCGATGCGCCGGTAGATCACGTCGACGCGCTGCAGGCCTTTGGTCGTTTTCATGTACACGATGTTGTCGTGGACGAGCAGATCGCGGCCCTCCACGAGCTCGACGCCCATGCGGCGCGCGAGCACGGTGTGCTCGAAGTAAGCCGAGTTGTAGATGCCGGGCGTGAGCAGCACGACCACCGGATCGGCGATGCCGGGCGGCGCCGAGCGTCGCAGCGCGTCCAGCAACCGGCGCGGGTAATCGTCGACCGGCAGCGGCTGATAGTTTTCGAACAAACGCGGAAACGAACGCTTGAGCACGTCCCGGTTCTCGAGCACGTAGGAGATGCCCGACGGCGTGCGCAGGTTGTCCTCGAGCACGTAGTAGGTTCCGTCGCGTCCGCGGATCAAGTCGATGCCGGAGACGTGGATGTACACGTCGCGCGGCACGCGGAAACCGATCATCTCGCGGTTGTAGAACTTCGATGAGAAGACCATCTCGGCGGGGATGCGGCCTTCGTGCAGGATGCGCTGCGGGCCGTAGACGTCGCCCAGGAACTGGTTGAGGGCGGTCACCCGTTGCGCGATGCCACGTTTGAGGTGAGCCCACTCTCCGGCCGGGACGATGCGCGGGATCAGATCGAACGGCAGGATGCGCTCCGTGCCCCGGCTGTCGGAGTAGACCGTGAAGGTCACACCGCGGTGCAGCAGCACCGAGTTGACCAGGTCGACGCGGTGCCGGAATTCGGCGATGTCGATCGAGCGCAGGGTCTGGGCCAGGCCCGCGTAGTGCGCGCGCGGCACCCCGAGCTCGTCGGCAAATTCGTCGAAAAAGTCGACCCGCGCGTACTGGTCGAGGAGCGGTTGCATTCAACCGAGGGTTCGGGCCCGGTCAAAACACTCACTTGGCCCGCTGGCCAAAGGCTCGATCCATCCACATCCTCCACAGGTGCGTGTGCAGGATAAGCTGACCATAAGAAACCCGGCGGACCCGGCGGCGGTCCAAGCCAGCGTGTCCGTCCATCGACGTAGCTCAGGAGCGGCCTACGACGTCTTGGTCGTGGGCGCCGGCCTTGCGGGCAGCACGATCGCCGAGCGGTGCGCCTCCGAGTTCGGCGCGCGCGTGCTGCTGATCGACCGCCGGCCTCACCTGGCCGGAAACTGCCACGATCCCCTCAACGCCGACGGCCTGCAGTACCACCAGTACGGCCCCCACATCTTCCACACCAATGCCGAGCACGTGGTCGCCTATCTGAGCGCCTTCACGGCCTGGCGCCCCTTCGAGCACCGGGTGCTGGCCAACGTCGACGGGCGGTTGCTCCCGATCCCGATCAACCGCACGACGATCAACGCGCTCTACCGCCTCGACCTCGACGAGGCCGGGGTCGCGGCGTTCCTCGACCGGGCCGCCGAGCCGCGCGCGCAGATCCGGACCTCGGAGGACGTGATCGTCTCGCGGGTGGGCCGGGAGCTCTACGAGCGCTTCTTCCGGGGCTATACGCGCAAGCACTGGGGCCGGGACCCCGCCCAGCTCGACGCCAGCGTCTGCGGCCGCATTCCGACCC
>JBEKXE010000092.1:0-18665 GCA_049512335.1 Candidatus Lustribacter sp. | reverse complement strand
AGCAAGCCTCGGGCCGGCTCGTTGCGATGACCGGCGACGGCACGAACGACGCCCCGGCGCTCGCTCAAGCCGACGTCGGCGTGGCGATGAACAGCGGCACCCAGGCGGCCAAAGAGGCCGGCAACATGGTCGACCTCGATTCTGATCCGACGAAACTGATCGAAGTGGTCGAAGTGGGCAAGCAGCTGCTGATGACCCGCGGCGCCCTGACGACGTTCTCGATCGCGAACGACGTCGCCAAGTACTTCGCCATCCTCCCCGCGATGTTCGTGGCGACGTATCCCGAGATGAACGCGTTGAACGTCATGCACCTCGCAACGCCGCAGAGTGCGATCCTCTCGGCGGTGATCTTCAACGCGCTCATCATCATCGCGCTGATACCGCTCGCCCTGCGCGGCGTCGCCTACCGCCCGCGCGGTGCGAACGCGGTGTTGCGCGAGAACGTCCTCATCTACGGGGTCGGCGGTATCATCATCCCGTTCATCGGGATCAAAGCGATCGATCTCATTCTCCAAGCCCTTCATCTCACCGGAGCCGCGTAATGCAACCCGTAACCCCCACCAAGAGCGACAGCACGGTCTCGCATCTCCTCACCTCCGTGGTGTACACGATCGTGACCGTGATCTTGCTCGGCCTCATCTACCCGGTCGTCATGACCGGGCTCGGCATGCTGATCTTTCCGCACCAGGCCAACGGGTCGTTGGTCACGGTGAACGGGAAGGTCGTCGGCTCGGAGATCATCGGCCAACTCTGGACCAAACCGCAGTACTTCCAAGGACGGCCTTCGGCCGCCGGTAAAAACGGCTACGATCCCACCAGCACGGGCGGTACGAACCTCGCACCGACCTCGAAGAAGCTGATGGACGCGACCAAAGCGACGATCGCCGCCCTGAAGAAAGCGAACCCTGATGCTGTCGGCGAGCCGCCGATGGACCTCGTCACCTCCAGCGCCAGCGGCATCGATCCCGACATCTCGCCTGAGGGCGCAGCCTGGCAGATCCCGCGCGTGGCGAAAGCGCGCCACATGACCGTCGACGCGGTCAAAGCGATTCTCGACGCGCATACCGCCGGACGCATGTTAGGCATCCTCGGCGAGCCGCACGTGAACGTACTCGAGCTCAACCTCGCGCTCGATGGAGCGAAAAGCTAGGACGAACCGTTAGCGGGGGGCGAGCGCGATCAGTTCGCGCGCGCCCGCCCGCAACAGGCGGTTGGCAAACGACGGCGGCGTGAACAGCCGCTGCTTGCCGCGCGGCGACTCGACGACGATCGTGTCGAGTTCCTTCGCCGCCGCCACCAGCGCCGCGGCGGGATCCTTGTCCTCCAGCCGCAGCCACTGCGCCCGAGCCGCGCGGGCCGCCCTCTGCAACGCCTCGAGCGCTTGCGGATCGGGCGTCGCGCCGGGCAAGCTGACGTGGACGACCAGCAGCTCGATCGAGAGCCGCGTCACCAGCCGCCCCATGCGCTCGATCAAGCCGACGTCGCGCTCGCGCGCGCGCACGCCGAGCACGATGCGCGCGAACGGCGGGGCATGCCGCCGTTGGCGCCGCGCGCGCATCAGTTCGCGCACGGTCAGCTCGCGCAGCGCGGCCAGATTTTCGGTGCGGAAGAAATGCGCCAGCGCCGATTCGATCCGTTCCCGCGGATAGATTTTTCCGAGCCGCAGCCGTTCGCGCAACACCTCCGGGGTAACGTCGACGAAGATCACGTCGTCGGCCAGTTCCAGGATCGTATCGGGCAGCGTTTCGCGCACGTGCGTTCCGGTCAGCCGTTCGACCGCGTCGCCGAGCCCGACGAGATGTTGGATGTTGAGCGTCGTGATCACCGAGATGCCTTGGCGCAAGATCGCGATCACGTCGTCGAAGCGCTTGGGAAACGGGCTGCCGGGTTCGTTGGTGTGCGCGAGCTCGTCGATCAGCGCCACGTCGGGGTGGCGCTGAATGATCGCTTGCCGATCCAGTTCGCCGTTGGGTAGCCGCGGCAGCACTTCGAGGCCGGTAAGTTTCGCGGCCGTGTCGACACGGCCGTGCGTTTCGACCAGACCGACGACGACGTCCAGGCCTTCGGCGAGCAAGTCGTGGGCGCGATCGAGCATCGCGTACGTCTTGCCGCTACCGGCAACCGAACCCAGGTAGATCACGAGCTTGCCGTAGCCGATCCGCAAGCGGTCGCCGGACGTCTGTCCGTAGGGATGCCGGGCCTCGTCGACCACGCTGGGCGCCGACGGCCGCCGCGTGTCGACGACGAACAGATCGCGATCGACCGGTCGCGCCATGATCTTCTTGGCCAATTCGCCGTTGGGGAACGCAACGAACGCCGCGCGCACGTTGTCGAGCCGTCCTTCGGTCAGCCGCGGCGGCGGCTCGATGACGACCGCGTCGGCGGCCGCGTGCGCGAGCGCCGTCAGCTCCTCGTTGGCCCGACCGCCGACGACCGTCACCTCGACTGAGAGATCGAGCACGTCGGCCAGCGCTCCGACCCGGCGCAGGTACGTCCCGCACTCGTCGTCGGCATTCACGATCGCCAGCGCCGTCGACGTCTTGGCCGGGCTCACGACCGGCACCGTGAGCGCATCGACGGTCTGCAGCAGCAGATCGCGCATCATCTGCAGGTTGGCGGGCTGGAACACGCCGTACGCAGCCCGGTCGACGTCACTGCCGCGGATGATGCGCCCGCTGCGCAAGCGCGATTCGAGCACCGCCGGCGAGACGTCGAGGGCGATCACGCCGTCGGCACTCTTGAGGAACGAGATCGGCACGATCTCGCGGATCGGATGGCCGATGATGCGTTCGGCCGTCAGCGCGACCGTTTCGAGGTGCTGGATGTTGAACGCACCGAGCACGGACTTTCCGGCGGCGCGCAGCGCCAGCGCATCCTGCCAGCGCTTGGCGTGGGTGGCGCCGGGCGGGTTCGAGTGCGCCAGCTCGTCGAGCACGATCGTCTCGTAGTTGCTGGCGATGGCCGCATCGACGTCGAAATCTTCGAACGCCACGCCGTTGCTTTCGAACCGGCGCAGCGGGATGCGCGGCAGATCGCGGGCGAGTTCCTCGAGTCCCGGCCGGTCCTTGGTCTCGATCCACCCGATCGCGACGCGCCGGCCGGCTTGGCGCTGGAAGTTGGCCTCGGTGAGCAGCCGGTACGTCTTGCCCGCGCCCGGGGCGCCGGCCAGATAGATCGTCAGCCGGGGCTGAAAACCGAGTTCGGCGAGAAGCGCTTCGGCGTTCGGGCGCACGGGACGATCCATATCCGCGCCCCCTTCGGCGGAGGGGCACGGTGAGCATTGAGGAAGCGCAGGCGGTGCCGTACCGCTTCGTGCCGGTCGCGTGCGTGCTGTCGCTGCTCGGGGCCTTCGTCGTCGACTTATTGACGCCGCAGCTCTTCGTGGCCGCGATCTTGCTCGACGTCCCGATCGTGTTGAGCAGCCTGGGCAGCAGTCGCCGCTTCCGTTTGGGACTGGTCGTTGCGGCCCTGCTTTGCGACATCGTCGCGGGCTACGTCAACGGGCTCCAAGCCGGTAGCCATTGGAGCGCGATCGCCATCGGCGACCGGCTGCTGGCGGCGCTCTCGATCGTGCTCGTCGGCTACCTCAGTTCGGCCGTCATCGACAACGCTCAGCGCGCCGGGCGGGCGGAGTCGCAGGAACTGCGCGCGCGGCGCGAGGCGCAGATCTCCGCCGCAATCGAAGACGTGCGCGCCTCGCTCTCGACCGAACTGGTGTTGCGCGCGATCGCCCACGAATCGCTCGACTTGCTCGGGGCGACCGAGGCGCGGTTCGCGCTCACCGGACCGCCCGTCACCACCCTCGTCGCGCGGCGCGGTCAAGCGCAGGTCGACGTCGACGAGTCGCGGCTGCCCGCAGCCGGCATCTCGCTCGTCCAACGCGCGGCCGACGACGGCGACGTGGTTGCGGTCGGGCCGACCGATGCGCTCGGGCGGCTGATCCTCGATACGTTCGGCACGCCGGCGATGCTCGCCATCCCCATCGCGGACCGCGAGCGGCGCTTCGGCGTGCTGCTCGTGCTGGGTGAGGACGGGGACCGGCTCGCAGAGTTGCGCACGGTCGCGCGCGGCTACGCCGAACAAGCGGCGAACGCGCTCGAACAAGCCCGGTTGTTCGAACAACTCGCCGAGCGCAACGAGGCGCTCGAAGAACGCAACGGTGTCATCCGCGATCTCGTCTACGCGCTCTCGCACGACTTGCGCACGCCGCTCGCGGCGCTCGGCATGACGCTGCGTCAAGCGCAGGCCGGGACGTACGGCGAGCTGCCCGAACGTTATCGCGAGGTCGTCGAACGGAGCGTCATCGCCACCGACGACGTCCAGCGGCTGGCCGAAACGCTCCTGCTGGTCGCGCGTTTCGAAAGCGGCGACCGGCAGCCGCAACGCGACGTGGTCGACCTCGACGAGATCGCGCGGCAGATCGCTGCCGAACTGCAAGCGCTGGCAGCGACGCGTCAGGTCACGTTGACGGTCGTCACCGAGGACGGCGGACCGACGCAAACGATCGGCGATCGCGGCGACGTCCGCCGAGCGGTGACGAACCTGGTCGCGAACGCGCTCGAACACACCCCGCCGAACGGTCATGTCACGATCACCGTCGCGCACAGCGGCCTCAAAACGACCGTGCGCGTCGCCGACGACGGCTTCGGCATCTCCGAGCGCACCCGCGCGCATCTCTTCACCCGCTTCGCCAGCGGCGACGACCGGCGCGGCGGCGGTTCGGGCCTGGGCCTGTACATCGTGCGGCGCGTGGCGGAGGAATCGGGCGGCAGCGTCGACTACGAAGCCAACGTGCCCCAAGGCAGCATCTTCACCCTGCACCTTCCGGTGGCGCCCATCGCATGAGCGAACCGATCACGGTCGTCCTCGTCGAGGACCACGCGCTGACCCGAACCGGACTGCGTACCGCCCTCGAAGCGACCGGCGAGGTCCGCGTCGTGGCCGAGGCCGGCGACGGCATCACGGCGGAAACGGTGATCCAGCGCGAACATCCGGCGGTCGCGATCGTCGACATCGGCCTCCCGAGCCGCGACGGCGTTGCGTTGACCCGCGCGATCAAGGCCTCGGCTCCCGACACGCACGTGGTGATCCTGACGATGCACGAGCTCGACGACGAGGTGCTCGCGGCGCTCTCGGCCGGTGCCGACGCGTACTGCGTGAAGTCGTCCGACACGTCGACCGTCATCGATGCGGTGCGCATCGTCGCCGGCGGCGGAGCCTACTTCGATCCCCGCATCGCGCACGTCGTGCTGCGGCGGCTCGGTGCGCCGAGCCCCAAGCCGACCGCCGATTCGCCGTTGACGCCGCGCGAGCTCGACGTGCTGCGCTTGATCGCCGACGGCGTCGGCAACGTCGAGATTGCCGAACGGCTGCACATCGGGTTGGGCACGGTCAAGGGTCACATCCGCGACATCCTCGAGAAGCTCTCCGCCGCCGATCGCACGCAAGCGGCCGTCAACGCAATGCGCCGCGGCTATCTTTAGAAAGTCCGAGCTCGCATGTAACCGGATTGCTTAGGCGCGGTTACTCGGTGCTCGCTCCATCATCGTGATCGGTGTGCCGCGCGGGCCGGTTCGACCTCGCGCATCTCGACGATCTCGAAGACTTTCAATTCGCGGCGGTCGCGCGCGCACAGCAGGTTGGCCGGCGGCTTGCGCCGGCGCAACAACTCCATGCCGCACTTCTCGCAGCGCAGCACGTAGCGCTTGACCGACGGGTTCAGCGGCGGCGCGGTTCCGAGGTCGTGGTAGATCGACGTCAGGCCCAGCTCGCGCATCTTGCGTTTGAACGCGGGCGTATGCCCGGGGTTCTCGCCGCGCGCGTGCAGCCAGGCGTGGATCATTTCGTGCAGCAGCGTTTGACGTAACTCCTCGGGTTTGTCCCGCAGGTGCTTGGGTGAGAGCTCGATCAGCGGCGGCTTGTAGGTGATGCGCCCGGCGACGTTGGAGAAGCGCGCATTGTAGGCGATCCGGAAGGCCGGGATCTCGCCGTCGAAGTGCATGAAGTTGTACTGGGCAAAGAGGAGTTGGAGCTCTGCGACGTCGGGCAGTTCGGGTCCCACGGCATGAAGATTCGTTCTCCGAATGCAACTCTCCGGCGACATGGGTCTGCCACTGCGCATCGCGCTTCCCGTCTTTGCCGTCATCGCCGTCGTCTTCATCGCGGTCATGGGATATCTCGTGAAGCTCGGCTTCGGTGACTACGGAACCGCGCTGGGCGGCGGAGCCCCGGCCGAACAAGGCGACGCGCGCATCCAAGCGACGGCGGCCCCGGTCAGCATGGTGACCGATCCGCCGGGCACGTTCACGATCCCGCAGACCGGCAGCGGTCCGGTCGCGAACAGCTCGGCCCTGCCCGGCAACACGGTCGGCGGCGGCGGGCCGCCGGCTCCCGTGATGCAGGAGCTGGGTACGATGCGCGCGCGCCTGAAAGCCAACCCGAACGACCTTGCGGCGCTGGTGGCGCTGGCGGGCATGTACTCCGACGCGGGCAAGTTCGATCAAGCGGAAACCTACGACAAGCGCGCGCTGGCGCTCGATCCCGGCAACCCGGACGTGCGCACCGACTACGCGGGCGAGCTGCATCAGACCGGCCACGACCTCGACGCGCTCGCGCAGCTCGACGTCGTGCTCAAGCAGCGGCCGGCGTTCGTGCCGGCGCTCTATTCGCGCGGCGTGGTTCTGGCTTCGATCGGACGGCGCACCGACGCCGTCGCCGCGCTGCGCCGGTTCATCGCGTCCGCGCCGAACGATCCGCGCGTGCCGGACGCTCGCTCGACGATCGACGACTTGAGCAAATGATCGTCGGCTTCCAAGGCGAACCGGGCGCGTTCAGCGACGCCGCCGCGCGCCGTCTGCGCCCCGGCGCCCAGACGCGCGGATACCCCTCGTTCGACCTGCTGGTCGCGGCCGTCGACGGCGGCGAGATCGACGCGGCTCTGCTGCCGGTCGAGAACTCGATCGCCGGCTCGATCGCGCGCTCGTACGACCTGCTGTGGGAGTACCGCAACCTGCACGCGATCGCGGAAACCGCGTATCCGGTCGAGATGAACCTCATCGGCACGCTCGATGCCGACGAAGCCGGCATCCGCGAGATCCGCTCCCATCCGGTCGCGCTCGAGCAAATCCACCGTTTCGCCGGAACGCATCCGAACTGGAAGCGCGTCGCGGTGGCCGACACGGCCGGCGCCGTCGCGGAGATCGTCGCGTTGGGCGATCCCACGGTCGCGGCGGTCGGCCCGGCGCTCGCGGCGGAACTCTACGGCGCGAAGGTGCTGCGCACGGCGATCCAAGACGATCCGCGCAACTTCACCCGCTTCTACCTGCTCTCGCGCACGGCGCAAAGGCGCGGCTCGCTCGGGTGCGTCGCGATCGAGGTCGAGAACCGCCCCGGAACGCTGCGCGACGCGCTCTCGGCGTTCGCCGACCGCGGGCTCGACCTTCGCTCGCTCGTCGCGCGGCCGAACCACGTCGACCCGTTTCACTACCGCTTCTTCTTCGAGATCGGCGACGTCGACCGCCAGCGCCTCGACGCCGCGCTGGCCGCGCTCGACGGACCCTCGCGCGTCATCGGCATCTTCTCGCGTGAACCGTAACGCAGCGCAAAATATTTTTCGGCGCAACTGCTTGGTTGTGAACACATGGGCTTAACGGCAGCTTAACCGCACCTCATCCCTGCGTTAATGTCGCGGCGTTAATCTTTGAACCGTGTGCTCTCGAGCACACCCAGCATAAACAAGGAGAAAGGACCATTCCGATGCCGTTCCGGCGTCTGGGAGCGTTGATCGTCGCGCTCTCCATCGTAGGTTTTCCGCTGGCCGCACAATCTACCGACGCCCCGCCACCGGTTCCCGGTATGACGGGCGAACAGATCGATGCGCAAGCGCAAATCGACGCACTCAAAGATATCCCGCCCAACAGCTGGGCTTACCAGTCCATCGTGCAACTCGTCAACGACGGCATCATCGTTGGCTATCCCGACGGCACGTTCAAAGGAAACCGCCCGATGACGCGTTACGAGGCCGTAGTGATGGTCGAACGCGCCGTCGAGTACGTCACCAAGCAACTGGCCAATCCGCAAACGGCGCCCCAAGTCTCAACCGCGGACCTCGATGCGGTGCGCGGCTTGCTCGACCAATTCCGCGGCGACATCGACTCGATGAAAATTCGCGTCGCCGACATCGATTCACGTCTCAAGACGGTTGAGACGAACCAAAAAACCGACGAAGCCACGGCCAACCGCGCCAAGCTCGGTGCGGTTTACTACGTGCGCGCCGGCGACCTCAACGAACAAACGGCCGCATACACGAACGCCTTCGGCGCGGGACCTGCGGCGTTGCCGCCCGGCACGCCGCTGACCGGCGGGAATCCGGGCGCCAACTCCGGCAACCAAGGCAACTCAAACAAGTACATCGCCGGCGCGAACTCACAAGGATACGGTTACCAGTTGTTGCGCCTGTTGCTCGACGGCACGCTCGATAGCGACTTCGGCTATCATATCCGGCTCGAAAACCGGCTCTACTGGGATGCGCCGAGCGCGCAACTCGGCAGCATCGGCTCGGTCCCCGGCGGCAGCGTCGCGGCGACGCCGTCGCTCGCGGGAATCTCCACGGTTAACAGCTATCCGGCCAACACGTCGGTGCGCTTGAACTACGCGTACGCCCAATACAACGACCCGAGCGGTTTCAACGCCTCGGTCGGGCGCGTGAACGAAACCGACGGCACGCTGGGCCTGCTGTACGCCGATCAGTGGAACGGCGCGACGCTCGGCTTCAATAAATACGGGTTGACCGCGCGCGCAAGCTACGGTTACACCTGGCCCGAGTACGATTCGGTGGCGAACAACAACCCGCTCGCGCAGCAGACGCCCGGCGGCGCGTGCACGGCGGCGGTCAGCGGCGCCGGAACGACCTTCACCAAGGGCTGCACCGGCTACACGACGCAAGTGCTGGCGGCGCAACTCGGCTACAACGTCAACAAGCAGCTGTCCATCGGTGCGGCCTACGTCGACGACATCAACGACGACATCCTCGACTGGAACACGAACGTCTGCTCGTTGACGGGAACCGCTCCGGCGGCAACCGGTGCGCACGCCGGCGCGTGCCAGCAATTCAACGGTGGACCGTTCATCGTTCCAACCGCGGCCAACGGGTACGCCGGCGCGGGTGCCTTCGACGCCGTGTACGCAAATCTCGCCGAAGGTTCGGTGTGGGCACGCTACGCGGATACCTTCAATAAGGTTCCGTTTTCGCTCGAAGCCGAAGGCAGCTATCGCTTCGGCAACGATCCGAATACCGGCGCGAGCTGGCAACAGCCGTACGCGGTGTGGGTCCAAGGCAAACTCGGCTGGTACAATCCGACGCCGTTCCGGCCGTATATCGAAGCCGGCTACATCGGTGCGGGCTACAACTCGCTCTCGCCGCATTCCGCCATCACCAACGGCACCAGTTATGACATCCAGTATCAGGGCAATGCCAACGGCTACGCGCTCGGCTACTTCGGATTACACTACTGGTTCAGCAAGTACGGACGGATCGGCTTGATCTACCAGATCTCGGACGTGCTCAACGGCACGACGATTCCGGTCGCGAGCCCGACCTACGCCAGCACGTTCCTCACCCACGACATCTCGAACGGTGTGTTCTTGCAAACCTGGCTGCAGTTCTAGGCACGCTCAGCGGGCCGCGGCGATGCGCGCGCGCAGCGCATCGCCGGTCGCGGCGGCTTCGCCCTCGGCCAGCGGTTCCGGCCGCGGCGCGAGCCGCGCGATGTCCCAGCGCAAATCGTCGTCGCCGGCGCCGAAGTAGCCGTCCTCGACCGCAGCTTCGGCATGCGTGCGAATAGCGGCTAGCGGGATGGCGTAGGCGTCGGCGAGCGCGCGCGCGACCACGCAGAGCGCATCGATCTGCACCGGCACGAGCGGATAGCGCCCGAAGTCCGAGGGCTCCGCGCCCGCCATTCCGCACACCGCGATGCCGATCGACCACGAGTTGCGGCCCAGCGTATGGGCGGCATAAGAACCGGCGGCCGCCGCGCGCAGGTCGCGCATGTTGGCCCGCAGATCGTGCGTTTGCGCGACCACGATCTCGGCCGCCCCGCGCAGGCAGAAGTGATAAGCGGGGAAAACGGCCTCGTAGTCGTGGGCGGTCCAGTGGAGCGAGATCGAGCGCAACTCGCCCGACGGACAGACGGGGCGCCAGTCGCGGAGCCGCACCGGCTCGGGGAGAACCACCGGTTGATGCACGAGCAACGCCCTTCCGAGACCGAAGGCGAATATCTTCCACCGCCGCCCGCGCCCGGACCGGCCAAGCCGCGCGGCGGCTGGCAGACGGCGGCCGGCGGCCTCGGCGCGCTCGGCGTCCTGCTCGCCAAGTTCAAAGGCGTGCTGTTCCTGCTCGGCAACCTCAAGCTGCTGGTGCTGCTGCCGAAATTCTTCGCGCTCTTCGCCTCGATTTTTTTCTACGCACTGTTTTTCGGCTGGAAGTTCGCGATCGTGTTCGTGCTGCTGATCCTCGTGCACGAGCTCGGCCACTACCTGACCTATCGCAACTTCGGCATCGCCGCCGACCTGCCGTTCTTCATCCCCGGCCTGGGCGCGTTCGTGGCCCGGCGCGGACCGGCACCGAGCTTGACGATCGATGCGGTCGCGGCGCTGGCCGGGCCCGTCTACGGGCTGTTCGCGTCGGGCGTCTGTTACGCGGTCGGCGTGAATCTGCACGAACCGTTTTGGCTGGCCGCGGCCTACACGGGCTTTTTTCTCAACGCGCTCAACTTGCTGCCGGTGCCGCCGCTCGACGGCGGCGGGATCGCGGCCGCGATCGACCCGCGGCTCTGGATCGTCGGCGCGGTCGCCTTTCTCGCCTTCATCGTGGTGTTTCACGTGTGGGCCGGTTTTCTGTTTCTGGTGCTGGTCGGCTTCGCGGCGGTGCCGCGCATTCGCGCGCTGCTGGCGGGCTACGTCGACCCGCGCTTCTACGCCGTGCCGCCGTTCGCGCGCTGGGCGATCGCCACCGCGTACTTCGTCACCGCCGCGATCGCGGTGGGCGGGGCGGCCCTGACGTACTTCGATCCGCGGGGGGCCCATTCGTGAGCGACGAGCCGGGCGGGCGGCCGCCGCCGGACTTCGCCATGGTGCGGGCCGTCGAGATCCTGGCGCAGATCGCCGAGAAGCGGATGAAACAGCCGAACGTTCCGCCGCCGCCGATCGACGTGCCGGTGATCCTGTTCAACGAAAACGTGCGCTTTCAGACCGGCGTGACGAAGCGCAAGGACGTCATTCGCGCGCTCGGTACCGGCTTTGCGTATCCGGCCAAAGGCTGGGACACCTACGGGGTGCGCGAGGGCAACGAACGGCGGCTGCTGAGCGCGTTCTACAAGGACGACGTCTTGGTCGGCGTCGAGTACTACGTGCCGCAAACCGACGCCGCGCCGAAACTCGCCGCGCGCGATCTCGGCGAATTCCGGCTCGTTCCGGGCGAAGTGCGCATCGGGATGGGGATCATCAGCTTGGACGAGCGCTTCGTCGAAGCGGTCGGCGGACCCGGAATCGCCGTGTACCGGCACGCGTTCGAGGTGCGGTATCCGGGCGGCGTCGCGTACGCGATGGGGAACGAAGGAACCGTCAGCCGGCTGGTGCTCTACGCCGAGACGCCCTAGCCCGTTCGCGCCGGCCGCGGTGGTGCTCGCGGTGCTCGCCGTCACGGTGTTCCGGCCGCCCGCCACGCCCGGCCCGTTCGCGCGCGATTTCGAAGCGTACTACGCCGCCGGCGCAACCTGGAACGCCGGCGGCGATCCGTGGTCGCGCGACGTGTGGCGCGTCGAGCGCACGCTGCCGGGCGTCGACGCCTCGCGCGATGAGCTGTTGCCGTTCGCCGGCCCGGCCATCACGCTGCCGCTGTTTTCGCTGCTCGCCCGCGCGCCGTTCGACGTGGCGCGCAACGTGTGGGTCGCCGTGCTCGTGCTCGCGTTGGCGGTGCTCGTCATGACGGCGGCGGCGCTCGCGCGCATCCGCCTCACGCCGGCGCACGCGACGGGCCTGCTGTTCTTCGCGGCGCTCACCGGCAGCGCGATCGGCGCCGTAACGCTGGGACAAGTTGCGCTCGTCGCGGCCGCAGCCGTCGCGCTGACGTTGCTCGCGCTCGAGCGCGGCTCGCCGTGGGCAAGCGTCGCGGCGCTGGTGGCGGCCGCGCAGCCGAATCTCGCGCTTCCGCTCGCGGTGCGGCTCACCGGCCGGCGCAGCGCCGCGCTGCTGGCGTCGGCCGCCGCGGCGTTTCTCGCGCTGACGTTGATCCTTCACGGCGGCGCCGCCGGATTCGTTACCTACCTGCACCGGCTCGGCGAGCTGGGCGCCAGCGAACGCTTCGACGTCATCCAGTACGGCGTGCCCGCGGTGCTCGCAGCGGCCGGCGTCGCGCGCGGCAGCGCCGCGCTCGCCGGAACGATCTGCACGCTCGTCGCGTTCGCCGCCGCCGCCGCGGCCGCGTGGCGCCTGCGCGCGCAACCGCTATTGGCGACGTCGCTCGCGATCGCGCTCTTGCCCTGGGCCGTGCCGTTCTTTCACGAGCACGACTTCGCGATCGAACTCATTCCGGTGATCGTGCTGGCCGCCGCGCCGGACGCGCGCGTGCGCATGCTCGCCGGGGTCGCGGCGATGTGCGTGCTGATCGACTGGCTCGGCATCGCGCAGCGTCCGGAGGCCGCCGTCCACGACGCGTGTCTCGCGTTCGCCGCCGCGTGCGCCTTCGGCGGCGTGCCGGCGCGCTCGCCGCGCGCCGCCGAGCCCTGGCCGGCGCTGATCGCGTGCGCGGTGCTCTCGCTGCTCGCGTTTCTGCCGGCGCTGGCATTTCCCGCGCCGGTGTGGCCCGACGCGCTCGGGGCGTTCCACGCCGCGCCGACCATCGATGCGGCCGCCGTATGGGCCGCCGAACAGCAGCGCGCGGGGCTCACCGGCGTGCTGCCCGTCACCGGCCTGCTGCGCGCGATCGCGTTGTTCGGCTGCGCCGTGCTCGCGCTGGCGGCTTACCTGGCCGCCGAACCGGCGGCGATCACGATGCGGTCGCCGCGCACCGCGAGCGGCACGGCGGTCAGCGACGCGCCCTCGCACGGACCGGCGATGCAGTAGCCGTCGTTGAAGCGATACGTCGCGTAGTGGTGCTGGCAGAGCATGTGGTGATCGTTGGTCTCGACCGCGTAGTCGTCGAGCAGGTTCAACGCCACCTGCATGTGCTTGCACTCGTTCACGTACCCGAACACGTCGGCGCCGCTGCGCACGACGATCAGCTCGAAGGCCTGCGGCGGCGCACCGAACGGCACGACGCGCGAGGCTCCGTCCGCGACGTCGGCGCAGGCGCAGACGTCGGTTCCGGGCGGCGGGGGGTCGCTACGCACTGCGTTGCGCGTCGGGATCGAGCCCGTGCGCATTGCAGTACTCCACGTACGCCAACGGCGAGATCTCGGAGGGTTTGATCTCGCTCCGGCCGCCCCAGAACACGTTGGTGTAGCTGAAGTCGATGCCCGCTTCGCGCAGGTGTTCGTCGATCGCGGCCTTGTGCGCGAGCACGGTCTCCTTCTCGGTGCCGTGCAGCACGCCCATGACGTTGACGTTACGGAATTCGGGCCCGCCTTCGCGCCAGTACGCGTGCGTCATGCAGTAGTGGCGCCCGACCTCGCCGCCTGCAGCCAGCTCGCTGCCGGGCGGCACAGCCCAGTGGAATAGGCCGTTGTAGCGCGTGACGCGTTCCCCGGCCTCGTTCGGTTTGACGTGTTCGAGGAAGGTCGAGAAGCGGCCGATCACGCCGCGCGCGTTGAGTGCGTTGCCGATGCGCTCGAACTCCGCCAGCGACACGCCCGCCTCGCGCGCGCGCGCAGCCCAGACGTCGCGCACGATCTCGTCGCGCGCAAACTCGCGTTTGATCGCGGTCAGCACGCGCCATTCCAATTCGTTCAGCTCGACGATCTCGGTGTTGGTCGGCTGCGCCGGCGCATCGGCGCGCGCGCCCGGCGCGAGCCCGCGCCGGCGCACGTGACCGACGCCGAGCACGAACAGGCATTTGGCGGGCATCAAGCGGAACGCATCGGCCCCGATCTGCGCGGCGAGATGCTGCGCGTGCTTCTCGATCGCGAATCCCTGCGGCACTTTGAGCGTCGTCCACAACCGGTAGTTCGAGCCGGTTGTCACCGTGTCGGTCGTGCGAATCACGCAGTGTCCGGAGAACGGATCCTCGCGGAACAGGTAGTCGAAGGCCTCGTTGAGGCGCTCGTTGGGTACGTTCCAGGCGACGAGCGCGCCGGCGGCGAGGTTCGTCGCCATCAGCGTTTGGCGCACGCGCCGGATCGTACCGGCGTCGAGCATCGCGACGATGCGTTCGAGCACGGTGGCGACGGGCACGGCCGCCTGCTCGGCGATCGCGCCGAACGGGTCGAGCTGAAAGCCCGCCAGGCGGTCTTCGCTCACCGCGAGGATCGCCGCGTTGACCGGATCGTCAATCCAAACGGGCAGCGTGCTGGTCATGGTATTGGCTTCACGCCGGGGCGTTGGCACCCTCTGCGTATAGAAACGCCGCTTCGGCTTGGCGCAGCGCGTACACGGCGTTGACCTGGTCGACCAGCGCCTGCGTCAAGCCGACCTCTGCGTTGAGCAGCAGCGGCAGCGTGGTGACGCCGGCCGCGTACTGCGCCTGCGTCGCCTGCAGCACTTCGCGCGCGTTGTCCAGCTCGACTTCGGTTTGGGTAAACGTTGCGCCGGCCGAGACCAAGTTGACCAGCGTCTGCTTGACGTTGACCTGAATCCCCTCGCGGGCGGTTTCGAGCGCGGCGATCGCCGAATCGAGCGTGCCCTGCGCCTGCTCGACCTGCGCGTGGGTCACGCCTTGATCGAAGATCGGCACCGAGAGCGTGAGCCCGATCGAGCCGGAATTGCGGAAGGTTCCGCCCACCGAATCGGTCGAGGACGTGCCGTACGAGCCGCTGCCGCTGAGGTTCGGGAAGAGCCCAAGATGCGCCGCCTTCAGCGAGGCCTGCGCGCTGGCCACCGCGAGCTGCGAGGTCGAGAGGTCGGGCCGCAGCATGTACGCGCGCGCGATCGCCGCGTCGTAGGTCGGCACGGGAACCTGCGGGGCGCCGCTGGCACCGGCCAGCACGTTGCCGTCATCCTGCGGCAGCACGTACGTGTTCGCGTCGAGCCCCATCGCGTTGACGAACGCCGCCTGCGCGGACAATTCCGCGCCCTGGTCCTTGACCAGCGTGACGCGCGCCTGCGCGACCGGGAGCTCGGCCGTCAGCAGATCGGAACGCGCGGTCGTGCCGGCTTGGATCTGCGCCTCGACGAGGTCTGCGTTGACTTGGTTGAGCTTGACCGTTTCGTTGGCGATTTGCGTCGCGCGCTGCGCGGCGAGCGCGGTGTAATACGCGTTGGCGACGTTGTAGGCGACGGTTTGCAGCTCGCGTTTATACGTCGCGATCGAGCCGCTCTGGGTGTACTTGGCCGCGCGCAACTGGTTGGCGATTTTTCCGCCGTCGAAGATCAGCTGCTTGAGCGAGAGCGACAAGCTGTTGTTGACGTAGTTCGTCGGCTCTTGGCGCGCGGTCGACTGCGTGCCCGGCGGCGGCGTGGTCGGCGCGTTCTGCGTGTAATCGTGCCCGGTCGAGGCCGTGCCCGAAATGTTCGGGAACAGCCCGGTCTTGGCCAGGTCGACGGGCGCGGTATCGATTTCGATCACGGCCCGCGCCGACGCCAAGAGCGGCGAGCGCGCGAAGCCGATGGCGACGGCCTGGTTGAGCGTGACCACCTGCGGCACGCCGGCGGCCGGCACGCCGCGGTTCACCCCCGGCACCGGTGTCCCGTAGGCCGGATACGGCAGCGTATACGGCTGGCTCGCCGGGGGCAAGCTCGAGATCGGTGAAGGCAGCGCGACCGGTCCCGACGAGCTCACGGGGATCGGCGTCATGTAAGGTGCGGGGGTCGGCGAGGACGTCCCCGTCGTCTTCATTTGTGCGCCGGCCGGCACGACTCCCAACGCGTATGCGCTCAGGGCGAACAACGCCAGTCCTGCCAGCGTACGTGATGCCATCGATTCGTCAAGCTCCTATCGGGAAGCAGTCTCTGTGGTCAATCGGCCTACGGGCCCGCAGCGCCTGTCGCGCCGCCGCCCGCCGCCCCATTCGGTGAGTACGCTATCATGCTCTTGTCCTGGAGCGCATCCGGGCGAGTGGTGATGATGGTCGTACCCGCCGTAATCTGCGGGCTCGTCACTTCGGCCTGCGTGTCGGTCTCCAATCCGAGCTTCACCGGCACGAGCTTGGCCATGGCGAAGGCCGGACCGCCCGCGGGCGCGGCCGGCTTGGCCGGCGGGGCTGCACCGCCCGCCGGAGCCGGCAGGGGCGCAACCGTGTACACGGCGGCGCCCGCCGGACCCTGCACGACGGCCGTCAGCGGCACCACGATCGCGCGCGGATGGAACTCCTTACGCACGCTCACGGCCACCAGCATCCCGCCGCGCAGCGCGTCGTCGGGATTCGGCATCACGATGCGCGCCCGGTACGACAGCGTCCCGGTCGTCGGGGTCGCGTTGACGTCGAAGACGGCCCCGGCGAAGGTGCGGCCCGGAACGCTCGACGAGGTGAAGGTCAACGGGGTCCCCTTGTTCACGTAGGACAGGTCGCTGTCGGGCACGTTGACGTTCACGTAGACGTGCGAGATCTGCGAGATCTGCAAGATCGGCTGGTTCGGCCCGGCGAACGCGCCGGGATCCAGCAGCCGCTGGGTGATCACGCCTTCGAACGGCGCGGTGAGCCGCGACTGCACGATCTCGGTTTGCAGCAGTTTCACCTGGGCTTGAGCGGACTTGAGCGTCGCGCGCGCGCCGAGGATCGCCTGATCTTGGATCGGCACCGCGTTCGTGCCCTGCGCCTTGGCGTTGGTCAGCGCGACGGTGGCCTGCTCGAGCGCTGCCTGCGAGCTGTTGACGGTCTGCAGCGCTTGCACGTACGCCGCGCGCGACGCCTCGAGCGTCGTTTGCGCCACGTAGCCCTGCTTGAAGAGCGTTTCGTTGCCGTCGTTCACCAGCTTGGCGTTGGACAGCGCCGCCTGGGCGGTGGCGAGGTTGTTCTTGGCCGTCGCGAGCTGCTGCTGGGCGGTAGCGATCGTCGATTGCGCTTGCGATGGGGTGACGTTGCCCTGCAGCGTCTGGCCGCCGAGCTGAGCTTGCGCCTGCGCCGCCAGCGCTTGCTGCTGTGCCAGCTGCGCGCGGAGCGTCGTGTCGTCGAGCTGCGCGAGCAACTGGCCGGCCCCGACCCGCTGGCCCTCGTTCACGTAGACCGCGGTGACGACGCCGGACTGCGGGGTCGAGAGCGTCGACTGCTGGAGCGGCGTGATCTGCCCGTCGAGCGAGAGGTACGTCCCGATGTCTTGAAGCTGCGCTTTCGCGACGTCGACCGGCACCGGCGGAGCCTGGTGGGGACCGGCGCTGCCGTGACCACATGCGGTAAAAACCACGGCGCTTAGCACCGCGGCCGCAAGTGCGCGCCCTCTGCGTAGCATGATGACTCTTTCTACCTCAAACGCCTGGGAATCGGACGGGCACGTTTCGACGCACCCTTAACTCACCTACCGAAGGGACGCGCAAAATGATTCATCAGGTTGCAACGCGTAGATGGGGATAAGGATGCGCGACAAGATCGACGTGGGTCGAACCTACCAAAGTCAGACGCGGGTCGAGGAATGGATGACGGCCGAAAAGGCCGGGAACCGCGGGGTCGACGTCCTTTCCACGCCGCAGTTGCTCCAGTTGGTCGAGGACGCTGCGATGCAGTGCTTGGCCCCGCTTATGGAGCCCAACGAGATCAGCCTCGGCACCCACGTGGACATCGCGCACCTCTCGGCGACGCCGGTCGGCCTGATCGTGCGAACCGAGGTCGAGATCATCAAGGTCGACGGGCGCCGCGTCGAGTTCGCCTTCTCCACCTTCGACGAACGCGAGAAGGTCGCCGACGGTACCCATGAGCGGTACGTGACGACCCGCGAAAAATTCAAAGAGCGCCTCGAGGAGAAGCTCGGGAGCTAGCACCCCTTCGAGCGCCTGGCCGGCCGTCGGGCCGCCCCGGCCCATCCCCCGGGCGGCCTGCCCCGGTGGCTTATGGAACCTTTACGTTGCTTGCTGGCGTTGTACCCCGTAGGAGCGTGGGTAAGCACGCATCCCCATTGATTAACCGCGCTTATTCTTGGGTACCGGGCACACGGTAAGGAGGCGGACCGTTCCGTCGATCCTCGTGCCTTCCGGCTTTGCCAAAGCATAAGGCTGCTCTAATCTCGGATCCCCAACACACACCATTTCAGGGAGATACATTTGAAACGACTGAGCACCGGGGTGCTCGCGGCTGTAGTTGCCGTGGGCTTCGGGCTGACGTCGGTCTCCGCCGCGCAAACGACGGCTGCGAATGGAAACATAGGAACGCTCGCAGCCCCGCAGATCGTGGCGCAGTCCATGATGATGCCACCCGCTGACTTCGGTAACCCGCCGTCGGGCGAAGTGCCGATCCTGTTCAACGATCATCACGTCTACAGTAAACCCGACAAACTGACCCAGAACCGCGTTCTCGCCGCGCTCGTGCGCGGCAACGAAATCCTCGTCCCGCTGCGCTCGATGTTCGAACAGATGGGTGCGACGGTTT
>JBEKXE010000091.1:0-19471 GCA_049512335.1 Candidatus Lustribacter sp. | reverse complement strand
GCGCCATCAACGGTGTATGCACGTTCGAAATCACGGACACGTACAGCAACCCGCCCCAAGACGTCTCCATCGCCGTCAACAACCCGACCATCTACGTTCAAGGGAAGGCACGCAAGTGAGGCTCCAACGGCGCTCGGCCGCGGTCATCGTAGCGGCGCTCTTCCTCGCGGGATGCGGCGGCGGGGGCGGGAGCCAAACAACGCCCACCGCTAAAGCCCCGACCGCGCCCAGCACGTCGTCGGCGGCGGCCATCGCGACGGGCTCGATCACGATCAAGTATCCGGCCGGGCTCCACCATGCAAAGCTGGCCGCAATCGCTAGCCGAGGACAGCTGGCATCAACCGGCAAATCGAAATTTTCGCTTCGCCGGAAGCCGACCTACGTCAATTCGACCTCTGGGGATTACCTCGACATCTGGGTCGACGGGAACCACGTCATCGACCCGAGCGATCTCGAAGAAGGCAACGTCTCGAGTACGCCCGACGGGACGCAGACGTTTTCGATCCCGTTGAGTTCAACGGCCGCGCATCAGATCGTCGCGATCGAAACGGACTATGGGATCTACGACGGCGACGTCTTGTCGGTCGGCGAGTACGACGTTCCGGCAAATAGCTTCGCGGCGGGCTCAGCACCGGTTTTCGGACTCACGATGTTGATGAACGCGGTCGGCATCGGGATCACGAGCGACCCCGTCGCGGGCAGCGATGCCGAGACGTGCGTTTACAGCTACTATTGTTACGAAGGCGAAAACCCGAACTACATGCAGTTCACGCCCAATAACGATTATATCTGCTCCGCAGGCGATTCAACGCCGTCGCTCTACACCTTCACGACCGATCCGGACGGCTACTTCGTGCAGCCGGCAGGCGCCGGCGTTGCTATTCCGACCGTGTCGAATTGGGCTTCCTTGCCGGTCACTGCCGGCAATCGCCTCTCGGCCGCGAGCGGGCTCGGATCCGGTTATACGGTCACATATCCAAGCGACATCAATACGAATTCCGCCGTCGTCCTGAACATGGCCGCGGCTAATCCAGCCACGGCCGTCTACAACGACTTCTATTTTGACGGCGGGAGCCTCTACCCCGGCATCTACAATCTCGCGAACATTGGCGGCGCCTATTACAATTCAGCCGTCTCAAACCTGCTCTATTACACGATCGGAAATTGGAACAACGCCTACAACAACGACGTGTTCAACATCAGCATCGAAGTCGATGCCAATTGCGACGACTAGCCGGCGATTAGTGTTCCTTTTCGACTGAACCGCGCGCTGCCGGCGGCGGGGGCGTGCTTCGCCGTCGCGCTGGTAGTCTACGTGTCGTCGCTGCCCTCCCAAGTTGGGCACGGCGACACGGCCGAATACCAGACGGTCCCGTATATCCTCGGCATCGCGCACCCCACCGGCTTCCCGGCATACGTGCTCACCGGGTGGCTCTTCTCACACGTTCTGGCCTTCGGCACGATCGCATGGCGGATGAACGCCTACTCGGCGATCTGCACCGCGCTCACGGCGGGAGGGGTCGTGCTGCTCGCCTCGGCGCTAGGAACGGGCGCGATCGCCGCAACGGCGGCTGGGCTGACGTTCGCTTTCGGCGCCGCCGTTTGGCACGGGGCTGCATTTGCCAGCGCGCATTCGCTCTCGGGGTTGCTCATCGTCGGGGCACTGCTCGGCAGCGTGTCGTTCGCGCGCAGCGGCCAGCGCCGCGTCTTGCTCGCCGCCTGCGCTTGCGCGGGGTTTGGGCTGGCGACGCAACCCGAGACGATTTGGGTGCTGCCTGCGCTGGTCGTCGCTGCACTCTGGCAACGCGCGCGATTGCCGGCGCGCACTGTTCTCACTGCCCTCACTTTGGTGCTGCTGCCGTTGCTGCTCTACGCCTATCTGCCGATCCGTTCGGAGATCGTCGCGGCGCAGCACCTCGACCCGACCGCGGCGGCGCCGTTGGACGGTGCCGGGAGCCTCGATTGGGACTACAATCACCCGCGCACGCTCGATGGCTTTCTCAACGAAGTCCTCGGCCGAAACGAACATGCCGGTCCCTTGGCCGTGCGCGCGCTCGAGCCACGCTATGCCCTCGCCGCAATAATATTCTGGTTTGCGCACGCGCCGGAGGAATTCAGCCCGTGGTTTCTGTTCTTGGCGGCTGCTGGATGCATTGCGCTCGCGCTCCGCGACCGCCGCGCGCTCAGCGTTGTAGTGGCAGGCACGGCCGGCGGACTGCTGTTCGCGGCGAGCTATCGCGAAGACGTCGAACTCTATCGGTATTTTCTCGTTTCCTCCGCCGCCACCGCCGCGCTGGCCGCAGCGGCCGTGCGGCTACCGCTTCCGCGCGTTCGCCCGGAGGCCGTCGCCGGCGGCGTGACGATCCTCCTCGCACTGGTGGCCGCGACTACGTGGTTGGGCAACCGCGCCCTCGCAGCCGAGCTGCGGTACGGCGGCGGGCAGCCGGAGATCGACGCGGCCGCCCGGGATATACCGGACGGCGCGATTATCGTAACGTCATGGTATGACGCTCCGACGCTCGGTTACGGCGCGGCCATCGAACACGCGCTCGGATCGCGCACGGTGGTCCACGGGATACCGTATCAGTTCGTCGACCGGTTCCCGAGCTGGGCGCGCGCACGGCGCGTCGTCATCTTCGGTTGGGGCAGCGAGATTAATCTCGATGCCATCCCGCCTTCGTGGCTCCACGAGCTGCCGAGCACGCTCCAGTTCTATCGTGTCTTCGAAGTCAATCCCCGTCAGTCGCCGTCGGATTCGTGAAGGTGCAGATGACAGCCGTCTTCGGCGTCGTCGAGTACCTCTTGCGCTTCGTTGAGGACGCTCGCCGGCAGCGCGCCGCCGCGCTCGACCGTGCCCTCGGGCGCCAAGAAGTCGAGCTCTTCCCAATCTTCCCACGTCTCCAACGGCTCGTCCGGTTCGGCGGCGCCGTCCTCGGACGGAAAGCGAACGCAGTAGCCCTGATCGAGGTGGAGCCCGGTCACCAGCACCCGCGTTCCCTGGGGGTAATACGTCCCGTCTTTCCAGAGGGTGCCGGAGGTCGTGTCGTAATAGCTGCCGATGCGTATCGGTTCGATGGTCCCGTTTCTCCGTTGCGCGATGCCGTGCGCGTTGGCCGAATGTTTCCGCATCTGCGGAGAATTTTCCCATAGCGCATGAACGACGAACCGCTCCGTCACTGGACGATCCGTTCGTCGAGCTATCGCTTCGACGAACCGTTTTTGCGCCTGCGCAGCGACACGGTCGAACTGCCGAACGGAACGGTCATCGAGGGCTACCTAGTCCGCGAGAGCCGCGGGTTCGCGATCGTCGCCGCGCTGACACCCGAGCGCCGGGTCGTGCTGGTACGCCAGTACAAGCATGGCGTGGCGCAAATCGTCCTCGAACTGCCGGCCGGAATGATCGACAAAGACGAAGCGCCGGCGGCCTGTGCGATCCGCGAGCTCGCCGAAGAGACCGGCTACGCCGGCGACCCGCCCCGTTTGCTACGGTCCCTCTTCGCCGATCCGACCAGTTCCAACGCCAGCTTCTACGTATTCCTGGTCGAGAACGCCGTCCCCAAATTCGCCCAGTCGCTCGACACCACCGAAGCGATCGTGATCGAAACCGCAACGATTGACGAGCTACATGCAGCCGTGCGGGACGGCCGCATCGCCTCGGGTTCGCAGGTCGCTGCAGCCTACATCGCGCTCGATCACCTTCGATAGGCGCATGCGATGACCGAGCGGCGCCGTACTTTCGTTCTGGCGGCGACCATTTTCGCCGTTGCGTTGGCGGTCTACGGATCGATGCTGCCGGCCGGCGTCGGGATCGGTGACGAAGCGGAAGCGCAGACCGTCCCGTACATCTTGGGGATCGCGCACCCGACCGGCTTTCCCGCCTACACGCTTGCCGGCTGGGTGTTCTCGCACGCGCTTCCCTTCGGCACGGTCGCCTGGCGATTAAACGCCTTTGTGGCCGTCTGTACGGCCCTGGGTACGGCGGGGGTCTTCCTCCTGGCCGAGGCGGTGGCCGGCGGCGCCGCGGCGGCCGCGCTCGCGGCGGCGACGTTCGCGTTCGGCGCAACGGTATGGAACGGCGCACTTCACGCCAACGCCCAGGTCCTTGCCGGAACGTGCAGCGTCTACGCGCTACTGGCCTGCGTGCTCTTCGCTCGATCGGGCAATCCGCGCACGCTCCTCGCCGCATGCGCGCTTTGCGGGCTCGGAATCGCGACGCATCCATCCGCGATCTGGATCGTTCCGGCCGTCGTCGTCGCGTCGTTCTGGCAACGCCGGGCCGTCACGCGAGGCTCGCTCGGCTTCGCCCTCATCGCCTTCACCATTCCGTTTGTGCTCTACGCGTATTTGCCGGTGCGCTCGGCCATCGTCGCGGCGCGCGGCCTCGATCCGGCCGCGGCAACGCCGATCTTCGCTCGCGGCAGCATTGATTGGGACACCAATGCGCCGCGGACGCCGGCCGGGTTTCTTGACGAAGTGCTCGCACGCAAGCAGGGCGCGGGCCATGCGCTGCTTCGCACCGCCGATCTGCGCGCACTTCCCGAAGCGGCGCTCTTGTGGTTCAACATGGCGAGCGCGCAGTACCCTATCTGGTTGCTGTTGCTCGCAGCTGCCGGAACGCTGACGCTGGCCCGGCACGATCTCCGCCCGTTAAGCATTCTCGCCGTTGGAGCGCTCGGCGGCGTGTTGTTCCTGCGCGTGTACCGGATGGACGCGCACCTCGACCGATACGTGTTTGTTTCGTTCGCGGTCGTGGCGGTGCTCGCAGCGGCGAGCGTGCGGCTGCCGCGCATGCGCCTCATCGCCATCCTCGCACTCGCGGTGCTCGCCGGGCTCGAGTTGGCCCAGGACCGCCCACGTTTGCCCCTCGGGCCGCGAGCGGATGGAGACTCGCTGATCGCGGCCGTGCGCGGCGCGACGCCCGACCGAGCCATCGTCATCGCATCGTGGGATGATGCAACAGTGCTCGGTTACGGCGCGTTCGTCGAACGCGCGTTGGGTTCACGAATCATCATCACCGCGTGGTTCGGAATGCCTGCCGGGGCGTACGAGCGCTGGGAGGCCGCGCGGCCGTTGCTTCTGCGTCTGAGCCCGGTGGAGGCACACCAGGTTTGGTATATGCCGCCCGGCGCGCCGGCACCATGACGGCCTCGCCCGCCGTTTCGGTCATCATACCGTTCCGAACGCGCACCGCTTCCTTGGACGAGTGCCTAGCGCATCTCGAACGGCAGACGTTCCGTGACTTCGACGTCTACCTCATGCCCGACGAGCCGATGGAACTCGCGGGCGCGCTGTTGCACGTCGTTCCATCCGGCCACGTTCTGCCCAACCGTAAGCGCCAAATCGCGGCGGAAGCGAGCACCGCGGAGGTTCTCGCGTTCATCGACGATGATGCCTTTCCCGATCCCGATTGGCTCGCGCGAGCGGTTCGGCATTTCGACGACCCGAGTGTGGTTGCAGCCGGTGGCCCGGCCGTGACGCCGCCGGGAGATTCGCCGGTGCAACGCACGAGCGGCGCGATCTTCGCCTCCACGCTCGTCACCGCGACCACCCGCCACCGCTACGTTCCCGAAGCGCAACGCGACGTCGACGGGCTGCCGTCGTGCAATCTGCTCGTGCGGCGCGATGCGTTTCTGCGCGACGCGGAGGCCAGCGTCCGCTACTGGCCGGGCGAAGACATCCTGCTGTGCATGTTCGCGGCCCGCGACGGCGCACGCATCGTCTACGATCCCGCCGCGCTGGTCTATCACCACCGGCGCGCGGTCTTCGGCCCGCATTTGCGGCAAGTGTGGAACTACGGGCGCTTTCGCGGCCACTTCCTGCGGGACTTGAGCACGACCCGGACGGACGCCGTCTACGCCGTCCCGGCCGCGTTCGTTTTGGCCCACGGCGGGCTGCTCGCGGCGCTCGGGCGGCCGCGGCTACACGTGCCGGCCCTGCTTGCGGCCGGCCTGTATGCGGCGCTCGTCGTACGGTCGGCGCATCGGGCAGCCCGGGACGAACGGGTGAATCCGTGGCTCACGGCAGCCGGAATCTACCTTACCCACGTCACCTACGGCTGTGCGACGATCGTGGGCTGGCTGTGGGGGGTCCCGTCAGCTACGCGAAAGCGTTGAAGTTTTGGCCGAGGCCGATCGTGCTGAAGAGGGTCGCGATCTGTTGGGCCTGGGCATTTTCGGTGCCGCGCAGCAACGAAACCGCGATCGAGCCCGCCGTTCCCCCGGCACTGAGGGACGAGACCAGCGTATTGATGGCGCTGCTGCTATCCATGCCCTTATTGTGCCTGGCCGGGCCGCCAAAGGCAAGCGGGCGGCCCCATGATACGCGTCACGTTATCGCAAAGGTACCCCGGCGAAACCCGGGCCGCCCGCCGGCAGTAGTTCAGCTCGAAAGAGGGTCACGTGATGAGGTTGTTCGTGCGCATTTTCCTGATCGTCGCGGCGGCGCTGCTGGCGCTGGTCGTGCTCGCCTTCCTGCTTAAGCTACTCGTCATCGCGGCCGTAATCGCGGCCCTCGTCGTGGCCGGGATCGTCGTCACCGCGGCATTCCGGCGGCGTTTCCTGAGCCGGACCGCTTACCCGCTCCGCCGCCTCTAGAACGGTCGATGAACCCGGGCTACGTCGTCTTCGACGCGGCGGTCGTCGTGCTGGCTCTACGCTCGCTCGCCGTCCTAGGGAAGAGCGCGCCGTGGACCAGCCTCGGCTGGCTGGCGACCGTGGGCTACTTCGGGGCTTCCGGCTGGCGCTACGCTAACGTCCATTCGCAGCCGGCGGTGGTGCTCTTCGCCTGGGGCTGCTTCATGGTGCTGGCAGCGGCGTTCATCGTCGCGGTCTGGCGAGACGAGCCGCAGGCCGAGCCATTGCTCTGGCCGACGCGCGTGGGCCTTACGCGGGCGCAGAAGCGCCGCTGAACTGCCCGCAGAAGCGATCGAGCTCCTCGGCCCCGACGCCGGCCGCTCGCGCCGCGTCACGCAGCCGCTCGAGGTCCGGAGCGACGCGCACGAGCAGCACGCCGCCGGGCGCCGAGAACGACACCGTTTCGGCGGCGGCCGGCACGACCGCGGTTTCCCACGGCCGCAATGACGCGCTTCCGCCGCCGGTCGTCAGGGTCTGCGGCGCGTCCATCGCCAGCACGGCCAGCGGACGGCCGTCGGTCGCGATCGCGGCGCCCGCGCGCTCGACGCGCAGGCGCTCGACCACAAAGCGGCGGTCGGCGATCGCCACGGTCCGTTCGACGCCGCCCGCGGCGAAGGTCAGCTGCGCGACCGCGCCCGGCATGGTGGCGCGAAAGTCCAGCACGTCGGCGGCTTTCTCGACGTGCAGCTCGCGCGGCTTGCCGTCCGCGCCGGTCCGGTTCCAGTCGAAGATGCGGTAGGTGAGATCGCTGGCCTGCTGCGTCTCGAACAGCTCGATACCCGCGCCGATCGCGTGCAGGGTCCCCGCCGGCAGATAGTACGCCTGCCCCGGCGTCACCGGGACGCGGCGCAAGATCTCGCCCAGCGTGCCGTCGGCGACGCGGCGTTCGTATTCGGCACGGTCCGTGTCGCGCGCCCAACCCAGCACGAGCTCGGCCCCCGGCTCCGCGCCCAGAATGTACCAGCACTCCGTCTTGCCGACCGGCTGATGCTCGACGCGCTGCGCGTAGGCGTCGTCGGGATGCACTTGCACCGAGAGCGCGGCGTGCGCGTCGATGATCTTCGTGAGCACCGGAAACGGCTGCGCCGGATCGGCCGGACCGGTCAGCGCGCGCCCGAGCTGCGCGCGCACCGCGGCCAGCGTTTCGCCGCCGTACGCGCCGCCCGCGACCCGGTTTGCATCCCAGCATTCCCACGACTCGCCCAGCAATGCGCTCGCGTCGCCGGGTTTGCCGAAGCGTTTCACCAGCGCGTCCCCGCCCCAAATGGCCGTCGTCATTTTTGGCGCGAGGACGAGCGGTGAGGTTTGCGCGGTGCCGTTCACTCCCTAGCTGTTAGGGACTCTCGGCACCGATTCCGCCGTGCAGCTGCGTCTCCATTTGAGCCTTGCAGCCCGCGTGACCGCAGGTGCAGTTTCAATGCCCAGGAAAACGCGTTCCGAAAACATCAAGCCACCGAGATGGCAAGCGCACCCTCCCCGATCGATCACCGCATCGCCGTCGACGGCGGCGTCGCCACCGTAACGCTCGACCGGCCCGAAACGTATAACGCGCTCACGGCAGATCTGCTCGAGTCACTGCTGGTAACGTTTCGCGAACTGCGCGACGACGGGCGATACGCGCGGTCGTCTTTACCGGTGCGGCCGAAGACGCCATCTTCACCACCGCCTTCGCGAAGATCGGTCTGGCCTGCGATGCCGGCACCACGCTGCTGCTGCCGCGCCTCGCCGGCTACGCGAACGCGCTCGAGCTGTGCCTGACCGGCGACCGCTTCGACGCGCGGCGCGCCGATACGCTCGGACTGGTCACGCGGCTCGTTCCTCCGGACAACGCGCTCTCGGCAGCCACCGAGTTCGCTCGCCGCTTCGCCGAGGGCCCCGCATCACTCGCCTACATCAAGCGCGAGCTGGTGCGCAACGCGTTGGGCGACGTCCGCGCCGCCCTCGCGTTCGAAGCGGAAATGCAGTCCCTAGCCGGAAAAACCGACGACTTCCGCGCCGGTCTCGCCGCCTTCACGGCCAAACGTCAACCGGTGTTCCGCGGCCGCTGAAGCTACTGCTTCGGCAGCGTCTCCCACACGCCGTCGTGGTCGATCACGATCCGGATGTCTTGGGCGTTGAAGCCGTTGTGGTCCGTGGCCGTGAATTTGTAGGTGCCGGTCGTTCCCGTGTACGGCTGCATGTTCTCGAGCGCGGCGACGAGCTTGTCGCCGTCGGTGCTCTTGGCGGTGCGCAGTGCGCCGGCGACGAGGTGGACGGCGTCCCAGGCGAAGGATGAGAAGTTGTTCGCCCCCGTGTTGTACGCGGCGCGATACGCGGTGAGCAGCTTCTTCTGCAGCGCGTTCGGATAGGTCCGATCGAGGTCCATGTCGGCGTAGACGCCGTCGCCGTCACGGCCGGTGACCTTGAGGAAGTTGTCCGAGACGATGCCGGTCGTGCCGATCAAGTGCGCCGCCATCCCGAACTGGTGCACCTGGCGTACGATGATGCCCGCCGACGGCGCCGCGGTGTAGATCAGAATCGTGTCGGCTCCGCTGGCCTTGACCTTCTGGAGTTGCGGCGTGACGTCGGTGGCGGTGACGGCGTACGATTCCTCGTCGACGATCGGCACGTTCTGCCGTTTCGACTCGGCTTCGGCGACGAGCGTTCCCTGCGTTCCGTAGAGCTGGTCGTCGTGCAGCACGGCGATCTTCTTCGAGTGCAGCGTGTTCTTCATGAACGTGAACAGTTTCGTCACCTCGAGCTCGTTGTGCGGCGTGGCTTCGAAGGTGTACTTGCGGATGCCGTCCTTCGTTTGCCACACGCTGAGCGTCGGCGTCATGTACATCTGCAGGATCTTGGCGTCGTTGGCGACGCGCGCGATCGCCTCGCTGGTGGGCGAGAGCGAACCGCCGACGATCGCGGCGACCTTCTGGCCCACCAGTTGGGTGGCCAGCTGCTGGGCGGTATCGGCCTTGCTCTCGTCGTCGAGGATCTGCACCGCCAGCGGGCGGCCGTTGATTCCGCCCGTCGCGTTAACGTCCGCCACGGCGATCTGGATCGCGTTGCGCTCCGGCTCGCCGAGCGGCGCGTACGGCCCGGTGATGGAGAGGATCGCACCGATCGTCACGGGCGATCCCGACGGCTTCGTCGCGGCTCGCACCGGAACGGTGAGGCACGCGAGCAACACCAACCAGCAGACCGAATCCCGCACTACACGCATCAAAAAACCCCTTACGACACAGGAGAAAACGTCTTCCATTCGGATTCTAGGCCAGCGATGCTCCAACTCCTTGTCGCCGGGCTGACCGTCGGCAGCGGCTACGCGCTGGTCGCGCTGGGGATTCACATCATCTTGCGCGCGACGCGGATCGTAAACTTCGCGCAAGGTGAATTCACCATCGTCGGTGGTCTGCTCGCGCTCACGTGCGTGCAGATCTTCCACGCGAATACCTGGTTCGCGCTGGCCGGCGCGACGCTCGCGGGATTCGTTCTCGGCTTGCTGTTCGAGCGGCTCGTGCTGCGTCCGGCGGCGCGTTCGGGCGAGATCCCGTTGACCATCGCCACGCTGGGCACGGTGTCGATCCTGCTCTACGGCCACGCGCTCGTCCCCGGCTGGGGCAGCCTGCCGCAGCCGCTGCCGGCCTTCAGCGGCGACGCGTCGGACGCGCTGACGGTGGGCGGCGTCTCGATTCAAATCCAGTCGCTGTGGGTGGTCGGCCTGCTGGTCGCGGCGCTCGCCGTCCTCTACCTTTTCTTCGAGCGCACCTACTACGGAAAGGCCATCCGCGCGGCCGCCAACAACCCGACCGGCGCCCAGCTGACCGGCATCGACGTCACCAGCGCGCGCGCCCTGAGCGTCGGGCTTTCGATCGCGCTGGCGGCGTACGGCGGGACGATCATCGGACCGATCACGCTCGTCGGCGGGGCCGGCGGGACCGCGATCGCCATCAAAGGCTTCGTCGGCGCGATCGTCGGCGGCCTCGAGTCGCCGCTGGGCTGCGTCGCCGGCGGACTCCTGGTCGGCGTGATCGAGAAACTGATCCAAGGCTTGCCCGGCGTGTCGTACGGCATCTCCGATCCGATCGTCTACTCGTTGTTGCTGATCGGACTATTGCTGCGGCCGCAAGGCCTGTTCGGCGCGCGCAGCGCGGTGCGGGATTGATCGCGCGGCTGCGCGCCGACACGCGCACGCTGCCGGTGCTGGCCGCGATCGTCGTCGCGTTCGGCATCGCGGCGGCCGGCAACGCGACGTTCGCGCAAGCCGGAACCTACGCGGCGATCTTCGCCATCGCAGCGATCGGGCTGTCGGTGCTGCTCGGCAACGTCAACCAGATCTCGCTCGGCACCGCCGGCTTCTTCGGCATCGGCGCGTATGCGGTCGCCGCGCTCACCACATCTTGGAGCCTTCCGGCGTGGCTGTCGTGGCCGCTCGCGACCACGATCGGCATCGCGGCGGCCACGCTCGTCGGCCTGGGCCTCGGCTTCGTCGCGCTGCGTTTTCGCGGCCATTATCTGGCGATGGCGACGCTCACGTTCGGCTTGATCTGCGTCGGCGTCTTTCACGAAACGCCGTTTTTCGGCGGCGCGATCGGCATCGAGGACATCCCCTATCCGCGCTTCGGCGCGCTGACGATCTCCGGCTATCCGGCGTACTGGTTCGCCTGGGCGCTCGCATTGGCCGTCGCGCTGCTCACGCTCAACCTGTTGCGCGGGCGCTCCGGGCGCGCGTTCGAGGCAATTCGTAACGACGAGCTCGCCGCCGAGGTACTGGGCGTTCCGACGCGCCGCTACAAAATCTTGGCGTTCGCCTATGCCGGCGCGCTGGCCGGTCTGGGCGGCGCGGTGTACGCGGCGTTTCTCGGCATCGTCGTGCCCGATGCGGTCAGCGTTCCGCTTTCGATCAGCATCCTGCTGATGGTCGTGCTCGGCGGCAGCGGCGGCGTGTCCGGTGCGCTGATCGGCGCGGCCTTGATCGGGTTCCTCGACATCAGCGGCCATCAGTTCGAGAACGTGCGCGAGGTCGCGTACGGCGTGCTCGTCATCCTGGTCGTCATCGCGGCGCCGGGGGGATTGTTCGGGCTGATTCGCGGGCGCGCCCGAACGCCGGCGCAACCGGTCGCGCTCGCGGCCACGGCCCCGCTCGCCGTCACGCCGCCGGCCGCGGCGTCTGCGCCGCTGACGCTCGCCCACGTGACGCAGCGCTTCGGCGGGCTCGTCGCGGTGAACGACGTGAGCTTCGCGCTGGAGCGCGGAACGCTGACCTCGCTGATCGGGCCCAACGGTGCAGGCAAGACGACGCTGTTCAACGCCATCGGCGGCATCGGACGTCTCACCGCGGGACGGATTGCGGTCGCCGGTACCGACATCACCGGCTGGCAGCCGCATCGCATCGCCGCGCTCGGCGTCGCGCGGACGTTTCAGAACGCGCGACTGTTCGGTGAGATGACGGTGCTCGAAAACGTCGTCGCGGGCGCGTTCCGTACCGAGCGCACGTCGTTCGCCGGCGATCTGTTCGCGCTCGCCGCGTCGCGCCGGGCCGAGCGCGAAGCGACGGAACGGGCGCGCGCCACGCTCGCGCGGCTCGGCCTCGAAGCGCTCGGCGGAACGTTCGCCAAAGATCTCGCCTTCGGCGATCGCCGGCGGGTCGAACTAGCCCGCGCGACCGCGTCGGACCCGTGGCTGCTGCTGGTCGACGAACCGGCGGCCGGGCTCAATGCCCGCGAGCGCGCCGCGTTGACCGCCGACCTGTTGCGCCTGCGCGACGCCGGGATGACGTTGCTCTTGATCGAGCACGACATGCGCCTAGTGATGTCGATCAGCGAGCGCGTGATGGTGTTGAAGTTCGGCACGCTGATCGCCGACGGCAAGCCCGAAACCGTGCGCAACGATCCGGCCGTCATCGCAGCCTACCTGGGCGCATCCTACGCGCCCGGAACGGCCGGCTGATGCTGCTCGAGATCTCCGCTCTGCACGCGGGCTACGGCGAGCTCGACGTCTTGCGCGGCGTCAACTTGCAGGTCGACGCCGGCGAGATGGTCGCCGTACTCGGGCCCAACGGCGCGGGCAAATCGACGTTGCTGCGCACGATCTCGCGTCTCGGCACCAGCGTGCGGTCCGGCGCGATAGTTTTCGACGGGCACGATCTGTTGCGCGCTTCGACCGTACAGAGCGTCCGTTTCGGCTGCCTGCACGTGCCGGAGGGCCGCCAGCTCTTCACCGAGTTGTCGGTCGACGACAACCTGCGCCTGGGCGCGTTCACCGTCGACCGCACGAATATCGCCGCCGACGTGGACGCCGTGTACCAACGGTTTCCCGCCCTGGCCGAGCGCAAATCGCAGACCGCCTTCTCGCTCTCCGGCGGCGAACAGCAAATGCTCGCCATCGGTCGCGCCTTGATGGCGCGCCCCCGAATGTTGATGCTCGACGAACCGAGCACCGGGCTCGCGCCGCAAGTCGTCGAAACGATCTTCGGGATCCTCGGCGATCTCAAGCGGAGCGGAACCGCCGTTCTCATCGTCGAGCAAAACGCCTACCTCACGCTGCAACACGCGGACCGCGCGTGCGTCTTGGAAGGCGGCGAGATTGCGTTGAGCGGAACGGCGGCGGAACTGCAGGCGAATGAAGCGGTGCGAGCGATCTATCTCGGTGGCGGAACCAGCGACGTCGAACGATAGCGGGCCCGCCTGTCATTCCGAGGGCGCGAACGGAGTTGAGCGCCGCCGAGGAACGCGCCACGATCGAGGGTGTCTTACTCCACTGCTCGCGCCTTCGCGCTCGCACTCGATCGCCAAGATCGCGGCGCACCCCTCGACGATGCTCGGGGTGACAGGTTGTCCGCCTGTCATTCCGAGGGCGCGAACGGAGTTGAGCGCCGTCGAGGAACGGCTAGCCGGTGATGATCGACGCTTCGTAGCCGCGGGCGGCGATGTTGGCGAGGATTTGCTCGATGTCTTCGGGCCGCTGCAGTTCGCAGGTGAGGTCGAGTTGCGCGTATTTCGCCGGCACGCTGCCGTAGAGCCGGTGGTGCAGCACGTCGAGCACGTTGGCGTTCGCGTCGTTGACCGCGCTCGCGATCGCGACCAGGCCGCCGGGCTTGTCGACCATCAGCACGCGAATCTGCACCACCCGGCCGGCGCGCATGCGCGAGCGCACGATCACCGACGCCAGCATGCCGAGGTCGATGTTGCCGCCGCACAGCAGCGTGCCCACGCGCTTGCCGCGGAAACGTTCGACGTTGCGCTGGATCGCCGCGACGCCCGCCGCACCGGCGCCTTCGGCGACCAGCTTCTCGTCTTCGAGCAGGTAGGCAATGCCGGCTTCGATTGCCGGCTCGGACACGAGCAGCACCGTCCGCACGACGTCGCGCACGATCGAGAGCGGGATGCGGCCGACTTTTTCGACCGCGATGCCCTCGGCGATCGTGATGCCGCCGATGATCGTGGCCTCGCCCTTCATCTCGGCGTAGAGGGCGGGATAGAACTGCGACTCGACGCCGATCACCTCGGCCTTCGATCCGAACAGGTCGACCGCGAGCACCGCGCCGGCGATCAGGCCGCCGCCGCCGACCGGGACGACGATCGCGTCGAGCTCCGTCCCGGCGTCTTCGAGCAGCTCGAACGTCGCGGTCGCTTGACCCGCGATGACGTTGAGGTCGTCGTAGGGGTGGATGAGCGTCGCGCCGGTGCGTTCGACGAGCTCGTGCGCGTAGGCCGAGGACTCCTCGAACGTGGCGCCGTGCAGCACGACCTCGGCGCCGTAGTCGCGCGTCCGGCGCACCTTCAGGAAGGGCGTTCCGTCGGGCATCACGACCGTCGCCGCGATCCCCAACCGCGCGGCGTGGTAAGCCACGCCTTGGGCGTGATTGCCGGCCGACATCGTGACCACGCCGCGCCGGCGCTGTTCGTCGTCGAGCAGCGAGAGAGCGTTGAGCGCGCCGCGTTCTTTGAACGAGCCGGTAACTTGACGCGTCTCGAGCTTGAGGAACACGTCACCGCCGGTGAACTGCGAGAGCGTGCGCGAGCGGTCGGTGGGCGTGCGCAGGACGCCGCCGTGCAGGCGCGCGATCGCAGCTTGCACGGCGCCGCGCTGTTCGGTCGTGGTCGAAATCACCGGGTCTGCTTCGGGTTTTGGCGGAAGTCCGCCTCGTATGACGCTGGTTGAACTCGTGCGCGCGGCGCTCGCCGGACCGGACCGGCCGCTTCTTCACGAACGCGACGCAGGCGGCGACTGGCGCGTGCTCGGCACGCATGCCACGGCCGAACGGATCGCGGCGATCGCCGCGGCACTGCGCGCTTCCGGGCTCGTGCCCGGCGACCGCGTGGCGCTGATGTCGGTCAACCGCGTCGACTGGATCCTCGCCCATCTCGGCATCCTCTTCGCCGGCGGCGTGACCGTGCCGATCTATGCGACCTCGGCCGTGGACCAGGCGAGCTACATCATCGCCGATTCGGGCGCGCGAGCACTCTTCGTCGACACGGCCGCCACCGCCGAGCGGCTGCGCGACGCCGGGGTCGCGCTCGAGCCGATCGTCTTCGACGCGCCGCCGGAGGCGGAGGACTCGTTCGCCGCGCTGATCGCGCGCGGCCGCAACGCGGGCGTCATGGAAACCGCCGAGCCCGCCCCGGACGATCTCGCCATCCTCATCTATACCTCGGGCACGACCGGGGTGCCCAAGGGCGTGATGCTCTCGCACGGCAACGTCGCGACGAACGCGCACGCCGCGTTCGAGCTTGTCGTCGGCGTGCTCGCGCCCGGCGATCCGGTGCTCTCGCTGCTGCCGTTCGCGCACATCTACGAAAGCACGAACGTGTTCGGCTACCTGGTGCGCGGCGCGAAGATTTTCGTCAACCGGCAGATCGAATCGCTGCTCGACGACCTGCGTTCGGTGCGCCCGGTGCTGGTCTTCTGCGTACCGCGCGTCTTCGAGCGCACGTACGCCGGCATCATCGCCAAAGCCCATGCCGCGGGCGGCGCGACCGCCAAACTCGTACCCTGGGCGTTCGCGGTCGGGCGCCGCTACAAGCGCGCGGAGGTCGAACACCGCCCCATCGGACCGCTGCTGCGGGCGCAGTTCGCGCTCGCGCACGCGCTGGTTCTGGGCAAGCTGCGGGCGCGATTGGGGTGCGAGCGGCTGCACTATTTCGTCAGCGGCAGCGCCACGCTGCACCTCGACGTCGCGCTGAATTTCCTGGCGGCGGACATCTCGATCATGGAGGGCTACGGCCTCACCGAATGCTCGCCGGTCGTCAGCTGCAACACCCCAGCCGCTTCTAAGCTCGGCACCGTCGGCCGGCCGATTCCGGGCGTCGAGGTACGCCTGGCCGACGACGGCGAGATCCTGGTGCGCGGGCCGAACGTGATGCGCGGCTACTATCGCGATCCGGCGGAGACCGCCGCAAAGATCCGCGACGGCTGGCTCGCGACCGGCGACGTCGGGACGCTCGACGCCGACGGCTACTTGCGCATCGTCGACCGCAAAAAAGAAATCTTCAAGACCAGCGGCGGCAAGTACGTCTCGCCCGCGCGCGTCGAGGCGGCGGTCAGCCAATCGCCGTTCGTCGCGCAGGTCGCGGTCTTCGGTGACGGCATGCCGCACCCGGCGGCGCTGGTCTCGCCGAATTGGATCGCCGTCTGCAGCCGGATGGAATTGCCGCCGGGCATTCCGCCGGCCGAGCTCGCCGCGCGCGCCGACGTCCGCCGCTTCATCGCCGCGGAGTGCGCGCGCAAGACCGCGACCCTGGCGACGTTCGAGCAGATTCGCTGGGCCGGGGTGCTGCCGCGCGATCTGACGATCGAGGACGGCGAGTTGACGCCGACCCTGAAAGTGAAGCGCCGGGTTGTCGCGGAGCGCTTCGGTTCGCTGATCGTGGAGTATACCGAGAGCCGCGTGTCAAGGGTGTGACGCGGGCAATGTTGCGCAAAATCCGCCCAAGTGATATAACATGTGCAACACTAGCCGGCGGATGCCCGCACGGCATCGTCGGTAGCACCACTCGCGCAAGCGTTTGGAGAGAGGACTATCGAAACGATGGCAGTTCGTAAGAAAGCCACGCGTAAGAAGACTTCGGCGAAAAAAGCAAAGAAGTCGGCTCCGCGTAAGAAGGCAGCCCCCCGTAAGAAAGCGGCCAAGAAGTCAACGCGCAAGAAAGCCACGCGCAAGAAAGCCGCTAAGAAAACCGCAAAGAAAACCGCAAAGAAAAAGACGGCGCGCAAGAAATCGGCGGCCAAGAAGGTCGTCCGTAAGACCGCCCGCCGGAAGAAATCCGCTCCTCGCCGTAAAAAAGCGGCCGCGGCCTAACTCGACCACGGAGGTTACGGGCGAGTCGCTAATACCGGCTCGCTCTTTTTTTTATCGATGTATCTCGACGGATTCCCGGAACTCGCCTACGCCCGCCTCGTCCGCAAACGTGCGCGCGGCGTCCCGATTCGCGACGGCGGACGCGCCGTGGCCATCGCCTGGATGGCCGACGGCACGATCTACACCCCCGACACGATGGTGCGGTTCGACGTCACGGCCGGCGAGAAGGCGCCGCGCCGGCTGGCCGACGCGTTCCTGCAGACGAACGCCGGAGCGATCCGCTACTTCGGCGGTGACGACGTGGTCCGCGGAGCCCTCAAGGGGCTCGAGTTGGACATCAGCATCGAGGGCGCAGCCTTCGTCTTCCGCCACGCGCCGCCGCTGCCGGTCAAGGTGACGCTGCGCGAGGGGTCGATGCGCGACTCACTGGTGCTCGGCGAGATGGCCCGCGAGCAAGCCGCGGCGTTCGACGATCCGAAGATTCTCATCGCCGAAATCGGCCACGAGGCCGTCGGGGTCGCGATCACCGACGCTATCGACAAGAACTGGACCGAGTTGCGCGTCGCCGTTCACCAGCCGCACCGCGGCAACGGCTATGGCGCGGCCATCGCGGCCAGTGCCGCCGACCGGCTCGTCGCCAACGAAGGCCGTCTCGTCTGCGCCGGGATTCACACGCTGGACGAACGCGTCCGCGTCACGCTGGAGCGCGGCGGATTCCGGCTCGTCGACTACTACTTCATGGGCTCCCGCAAGCTCTACACCTAATCCACGAAGAGCCGCGACTCGGCGAGGTCGATGTCGTACTGCATGCGGCGGAAGACCTCGTCGCCGATCGTGTGCCGGATCAGCTCGCGCGAAGTTTGGGATGCGCGCAGAACGTCCACACGCCGATCGCCGCGCAGATGAGCCCTGCGCACGTAAACACGAGGCGCAGATCGGAGAAGCGCGCGATCGTTCCGATCACCAGCGCACCGCCGGGAACGAGCCCGAGCGCGATCATCGAGTAGACGGAGATGGCGCGGCCGCGCATGCCGTCGGGCGCCAGCGTTTGGATCAGGATATTCGAGGAACCGATGAAGCTCTGCGTTCCGAGCCCGACGAAGCCGAGAACGAGCGCGGCCCAGCCGACGCCGTTGATCAGGCCGAGCGTCGCGACGCCGAGCGATGCGATGAGGCCCGCGACGAACCAGATCACCGCGCGTTTGCGCACGTTGAAGGCAGCGATCAGCAACGCGCCGACGACCGCCCCGACGCCCGACGAAGCCATCAAGCCGCCGAGGCCGCGCGCATCGGTGTTCAGCACGTGGACGGCATACGCGGGCAGCAGGAAGGTGTACGAACGCACGGAGAGCGCGGTGACGATCATCATCAGGTAGACCCAGCGCAGGGCGCCATGCCGGTAGATGAAGGTGACGCCCTCGAGGAAGGCCTCGACGAACGGCAGACGGTGCTTCGAGCTGGGCGGCGAGGGCGACATGAAGATGATAGCCAGCACCACCGCCAGCTTCACGATCGCGTTGACGATCATGCACGGCGCGATGCCGGCGGCGAAGATCAGCAAGCCCGCCAGCGGCGGTCCCGCGACGGCCGGCGTGTTGAACGCGAACGAGTTCAGCCCGATCGCGTTCCCGACCAGCTCGCGCGGCACCAGAATGGAGACCCAGCTCTGGCGCGCCGGCGCGTCGAACGATTGCGTCGCGCCTTGGCATGCGCTGATGATCAGGATCACGGGCAAGCTGGCGGTGTTCGTCAACAGCGCGGCCGCGAGGAGCACGGCCAGGATCATCGTCATGACGTTCGTGCTGAGCAAGATCGGGCGGCGCGAGTAGCGGTCGGCGATGACGCCCGCGAACGGCGATGCGATCAGCACCGGAACCATGCGCGACGCGCCGAGCAGCCCGATGTAGAACGAACCGAGTCCGGCGTTGGGCGCGAGCTTCGCGACGTAGTAGCCGAGCGCGGTGAACTGCATCCAGGTCCCGATGTTGCCGACGAACAGCCCGCTCCACAAGAGCGAGAAATCGCGGTAGCGAAACGGCCCGAGCAGGCTGCCTTGGAGATTGGGGACCGGCCGTTCGCCGGCGGCAACCGTGTTTTCGGCGGCGGTCACCCGATGATGACCCGGGCCGCATCGATCAGCGCGATCGTTCCCTCGACGCCGAAGCGCGCCACGTCCACGACCACATCGTAGTGGTGCGGATCGCCCCAGGCGATGTCGCACTGCTCGCGCGCGTAGTTGCGCCGGCCGCCGTCGACGCGCGCGATCTCGGCGCGGGCCGCCGTCGCGCTGATGCCGAGCGAGGCCGCGATGTGCTCGGTGCGCCAGGCCAGCGGTGCGGTGAGGAAGACGCGCAGCAGCGCCGGCCGCTCGCGCAACACGATGTTGCCAAGACGTCCGACCACGATCACGTCGCCGGCGTCGGCCGCCTCGTGCATCAGCCGTGCGATCTCACCGTGTGTCACGGCCGCCAGGTCCTCGTGGTCCGGGGCAGGCTGGAAGGCCTCCGGCATCGCCACGCTCAGCGAGCGCAGCAGACGCTGACCGAAACCGACCTGCTGGTAC
>JBEKXE010000090.1:0-19950 GCA_049512335.1 Candidatus Lustribacter sp. | reverse complement strand
GGCGCGTGATGAACGACCTCAAGGCGCGTGGACCTCAAGCCATCTATGACTTCGCCGCCGAGATGCGCGCCGCACCGTGCGGGCCGGCCGATCAAGCGAAGCTGGTGCGGCAAGACCGCATCCGCAGCATCGAGGAACGCTTCGTGACCAAAGACGCGCAGCGCGACTACGATCACACGTGGGGTCACGCCAGCATCCTCGCCGCCGACGAAGACAAAGCCCACTGACATGTCACTATCGCCCGAGCTCAACGAACTGCTCACCCAGGTCGGCCCGGGAACGCCGGGCGGCAAGCTGCTGCGTTACTACTGGATGCCGATCGCACCGGCCGCCGAGCTCACGCCGGAACGTCCGAAGAAACGAGTACGCGTTCTCGGCGAGGACTTGGTGCTCTTTCGCGACGGCGCGGGCCGGTTGGGTTTGATCCCCGAGCGTTGTCCGCACCGCAAATGCTCGCTGTATTTCGGTTTCGCCGAAGACGACGGGCTGCGTTGCGCCTATCACGGTTGGAAGTTCTCGACCACCGGCGAGTGCATCGATCAGCCGTTCGAGCCCCCGGACTCCAACCTGAAAACGCTCGCCCGGCGTCCACCCTACAAGGTCGAGGCGCTGGCGGGCATTCTGTTCGCCTACATGGGCCCCGAACCGGCGCCGCTGTTGCCGCGCTGGGATCTGATGCAGCGCCGCGACGGCCGGCGCTCGATCGCCGTGATGTCGCTGCACAACCACAACTGGGTGCAAGCGCAAGAGAATTCGCTCGATCCCGTTCACCCCTTCTACCTGCACGCCGGCCTGATGAAAGCGCACGGCGCCGAAGAGACGTACAAGGCCGAGGTCGCGTACTTCAGCCGTCCGCTCGAGCGATTCGATTTCGAGCTGCGCCGCGAACCGGCGTGGATCGGTTTCATGAAGAAACGTATCTTCGCCGACGAGAGCGTCGAACAGGAATCCGGCAACCCGGCGATCTTCCCGAACGTGCTCTTCGCCCCGCACGGAAAGCAGGTCGTGATTCACTGGCGCACGCCGGTCGACGACACGCACACGAACATCACCTGGCTCGAGTTCACGCCGGCCGAAGACGGCAGCGAGGTCGAGCAGCGCGACGACGAGATTCCGGTGCGCTACGTTCCGCACCCCAAGCGCCCCGACGGCGAGTACGACCTCACGACCTTCGAGACGCAGGATCAGATGGCGTGGGAAACCCAGGGCGCCATCGTCGATCGCGAAACGGAGCTGCTCGGAACCTCGGACCGCGGAATCATCATGTTCCGCAAACTGCTGCGCGAGCAGATCGAACGCGTGCAGCGCGGCGAGGAACCCGAGGGTCTGATCCGCGACCCGGCGGTCAATACGGGGATCTCGTTCAACGTGTCGACGGGCCAGCGAACGATGCGTCAGCGCTTGCACGGATGACGTCAGGCTACGCCGCCGTTCCGGCCCCAGTCGAATCGTACGCGTATCCATATCCGGTCTATCCGTACGGCTCCGCGTGGTCGATCGGGATCGGACCGTTCTATGGCCGCGGATTCTCCGGCCGAGTATTCCGGCGCTAAGCTGACGGCAGGCTGGAGGCGAACCAGTCGCCTACGGCTCTTCGTCGGCATCGAGGTCGACGATGCGGCGCGAGACCTCGCCGGCCGCACCATCGCGCACTTGCAGCGCGCCGGCGTCGAGGGCCGTTTCGAGCCGCGCGAGAAACTCCACGTCACGGTTGCGTTTCTGGGCGCGGTCGCTGCCGAGCGGCTTCCCGAGGTAATCGGAGCGCTCGACGCCGTTCGAGTGGCACGCTTTACCTTTCCGCTCGAACGGATTGGCGCGTTCCCTAATCTGCGACGACCGCGCATCGCCTGGTTGAGTTCGCAACGCCCGCAGCCCGCCTTTCGCCGCTGCGTCGCGGCGGTCCAGGAAGCGCTGGCCCCGTTGGGCTTCCGTTTCGAACGCGCACCCGACGCCCGGCCGCACATGACATTCGCGCGCTTGCGCCCCGGCGGGGAGCCGCTGCAAGTCTCGTTCGGCCCGGCTAAACGCACGCTTGTAACGGTCGACACCTAGACGCTCTTCGTTTCGCTCCCCGATGCCGGCTCGACGCGCTATGAGGTCGTGTACCGCCGAGCCCTTCGCTCGCACGCAAGTAGCTGAGAACCCGGTTACTAGGCGCCCCCTAACTCGCTCCGCCGTTCAGAAACGTGGCGACAATCGCGTTGAACTCGGCAGTCTTCTCGATCTGCGTCCAATGACCGCATTGGCCGAATACGTGCAGTTGCGCATTTGGAATGAGGGAGAGCAGCTCGTAACTTACGGCGAGCGGGATGACCTTGTCTTCGCGGCCGTGGATCAAGAGTGTCGGCGCGGCGATCGTTGCGATCCGATCGGCCGGGGTTGCAAGGTCGTCGACGCCGTTCTGACGCGGCGGCGGAAACATGCGTTCGTACGATTCTTGAAACCCGGGCAGTATGCTCGCCGCATATCGCAACTCGACCAAATTATCGGAAGCGATCGAACGATCGTAGGCGAAATAGTCGGCAATCAGCGTGCGCATGGCGTCACGACTGGGTTTGTACCCCCACACGGCTTCGAGTCCGGGCGTGATCGGGAACTTCACGCCGGTCGATCCCATGAGCACGAGCCGGCCCACAAGGTCGGGACGCCGCACGGCGAGCGCGAGCGCCAAGGCGCCGCCCATCGAGTTGCCGACGACGTGGCACCTCGCAACTGCCTTGGCTTCGAGGAACGCAATGAGCTGCGAGAGCCACAGGTCTTTGTTGTATGTGACAGCCGGAGGACGATCGGAATGGCCGAAGCCGAGCACGTCGGGTGCAAGGACGTGATAGCGCTCCGCGAAGGCGGGCAGTGCGAGTCGCCAGTTTGCCCAAGCCGTGACGCCGGGGCCGGAGCCATGAACGAAGAGCAGAGTGTCGCCGCGGCCCGCTTCATGGTAGTGCGTGCGGTAGCCCCCAGCCTCAATGTAGGAACCTGATTCCAGGGCAATACTGTCGATGTTCGTAGCCTGCCTATCAATTATTGCGTCAGGGGTAAGTCGACCGCCACCAGCACCCGCTTCATCTAGCGATCGCGGGCTCCATCAAAGACGCCTCGCGCCATCCCGTGCTACTGTTCTATAGCATCGGTCTTGATGTTGATTGTAACATCACCGCCCGAGATAATCGCTCCGTCGAGCAAAGGGCTGAAGGTGATGGCGTATTCGTTTCGGAGGTCGATCGTCGTGGTAGCCGTGAAGGCGAGGTGCTTTTTCCCCTTGACGAATGTGATCGAGTCAACTTTCGCCGCCAGCGTGATAGGCTTCGTGACTCCATGGATCGTCAAGTCACCTGTCATTGTGAACGCTTGCGGCGTGCCTTGAGCTTGGCGCTCCACGAATCTTATCGTCGGATACTGAGCGACCTGGAAATATGTGTCGCGAATATCTACGTCACGGATTTTGTTCTGGGTGCTGAGGGATGTAACGTCGAATGTGGCATCGACGCCAGTCGGAAGATTGTCGGCCCCGATTATTGCCGTACCCGATCGCAGCGGAATCTTGCCATGCACGGGGCTCAAGGCCAGCCCACCGAGGACGAATTCGGCCTGCGTATGTGCCTTATCGAGCACGAAATCGGCGGCCGCCACCGGAGCACTTAGCGAAACGAGCAGCAGTGCAGTCACGAACGGTGAGCGAATCATGAGGTACCGCTTCCGCGCAAAGACACAACGAACCCCTCGGCCGGAAAGCGCAAAGCGGAACGGACCGCACGCTGCCTGAACGCGGTCACCTCGTCGTGCGCGCGCGCCACCCAAATGGTGAGGCACCGCGAACGCAATCCATAACCAGAAGCGGATCGGCGGGCGGATCATCACCGCGCCATCCGACGTGCCCGTCCGGACGCACCAGGACGAGTCGGCGGTCATAGGCCACGCGAACGTCGGGCTCGTCGCAGGCGACGACCGTCAGTGGAACACCACGCTCTCGCGCAGCTTGTACCAGCGGTTCCGGATCTGCTGCGGGGTCGAGCTGGAGCAGCGTGAAGCCATGGCCGAAAAGATCGAGCGTGGAACGGCCGTCGCGCAGCCACACGTGAGGGGCGCGCGCGCCGGGGCGCGAGGTTTGCTCGTAGGAAGCACTCTCCAGCGGCGGCCGCGGCGTCCCGTCATCCCAGCAGATCGGCGAACCGTCGTAGCGGTACCCGAGATGAATCCCGAGCGCGTTCCACACCGGCCGCATTGTCTCGGTGAATTGACGGCCGAATTCCTCGCGGAAGTGCGCGCCGGCCGGGGAGTCCTCGCACAAGAGCGGCATCTTCCCCGGCGAGAGCATGCGCGCAAGGTTCTCACTTGATTCTTTCGCGTTGCGTTCGGCGACCGGGCGGCGTTCGATCGTATACGCGTCAAGGAGCGATGGACCACCCCATGCGCTCAGGGTAGCGTCGAGCTTCCACGATAGGTCGACGGCATCACCGATCCCGGTGTTTCCCCCAAAGCCGCCGCTCGGCGACATCACGTGCGCGGCATCGCCGGCGATGAAAGCGCGTCCAACGCCGAAACGGTCAGCGATGAGTTCGCGACGCGTCCAGTTCCTTATTGAAAGAATCTCGAAATCGAAATCGATCCCAACCGCTCGCTGGATCGCAGCACGTGCGTCCGACATGATAGGTGTGACCGGGCTTGAGGGACTCTCCGCCCGCACTCGCAGGATCGACATACGCCAGCGGTCCCAACCGTCGATTGCTTCGATGGTCGCCCACGCGCCCTCTTCCGGTGAAAGGACCGTGAACCGGTACGCGTGGCCTTTATCGTACAACTGCACAAGAGCTGGGGAACGGAAAATGATGTTCGTCGTATGGGTGAGCACGCCCGGGCCGGAGGACTGGATACCCAAGATTTTGCTGACCGTCGACTCCGGACCGTCGCAGCCGACAAGATACGATGCCTCGATTCGTTTGCTACGGCGAGAATCGAGATCGACCACCTCGGCAACGACGCCACGATCGTCTTGCGTGAAGTCGACGAGTTCGTGGCGATAACGAAGCTGGACGTCGGGAAGCGCTGCCACCCATGTCCGCAGGATTGGGTCGAACATGTCTTGCGGACAGCGCTCGGCTCGCTGTGGACTCTGTAGGGGCGGCTTTGCCTCGTTGCTCGACGGGGAAGACTCGCGACCGAGCTCGTACCCCATCAAACTCGTGACGTATGCGTTGTCTTGCTGCCAGTCGCGATTGTACGGGCTCGCCTCGACCTTTGAGACGATGCCCCAGCGCCGGCAGAACTCCATCGTGCGCACGCTGATGATGTCCATGTGCGCCTGATAGATCGCGTCGGTTGAACGTTCGACTAGTTGTGAGGTGACGCCGCGCCAGGCTAGATCGCCCGCAAGCGCCAACCCTACGGGTCCACCACCGACGATCAATACCGAGGGGTTTTCCATCAGCCGGGAATTCTCTAACCGGGCGTCATCGCCCCCAGGGACAACGAACATGAGCGATTCCCGAGAGTCCATAACATGGCATTTCGAACGTCTTGATATCGCGCTTAGGCCAACGGATCTGGGTACCGCCCCCAATTGGGTCCTCAACCCTGGTGCCGCGCGTCTGAGGGACGGGACGCTCCAACTCTATCCTCGCATCGTCTCGCCGGGGAACGTGTCTCGCATCGGATCGTATCGTGCCAGTGAGCGCGCCGACGGTTCGCTGCTGCTGGCCTCGTGCGGTGACGCGCTCGTACCGGAGGCGCCGTACGAGCTTCGCGATGTGCCGGGCGGTTATGGATGCGAGGACCCTCGAGTGACCTACATCCCGATCATCGAACGCTACGTCATGGCCTACGTTGGCTTCGGGCCGCGCGGACCGGAGGTCGCACTGGCGTTGTCGAGCGACGGCCTCAGATGGCAGCGACTGGGTCTGATGGGCTTTCGCGATGGCGACCCATTCGCTGACAAAGATGCTGCCTTCTTTCCGGAACCGGTCCGTTCGCCCGGGGGCATTCTGTCGCTCGCGTTCTATCATCGCCCGACGCTCCCGATTTCCGTGCGCGAGGGGCAACTGGCGGCTCCGCAGCTTCAGGCGCTCGCGCCGGACCAGCGTGAACATATCGCCATCGGCTACGTTCCCCTCGCAGAGGTGCAGTCCGACCTGACGAAGTTGTGCAATGTCGTCGAGACCCATCGTCTCGAGCTGCCATCGGCCGCTTGGGGACAGATCAAGGTCGGTGCCGGAACGCCTCCCGTGCGGATCGATGAGGGTTGGCTCTCCGTGATCCATGGCGTCGATGAACTCGAACATCCCAGCGGCGCTGCTCTCCTGCGTTACTGCGCGGGTGTTATCGTTCACGACCCCAACCATCTCGATCGTGTCGTCTATCGATCCCAAGCGCCCTTATTCGTTCCGACGATCCCGGGCGAGATCTCAGGAACCGTCGGCCACGTGGTTTTTCCGACCGGAATCGATCCCAGGCCGGATATCGGGCCACGCGTGTTCGACATCTATTATGGGATGGCGGACTATGCCATCGGACGAGGCCGACTCACGCTCGCCTGAGCAGCCCATCGTTCGTTATAACGACGTTGCCGCCGTCGTCTTTCACCGCGCGCTGAGCGGGGCCGAGCACGACCGTCGTGCCGAAGAACTCGAGAATCGCCGGACCGGCGATGGGCGTGTTCGCCGGGACGTGCTCGCCGCGATAGATCGTCGTCGGGACCATCTCCTTCTCGAACATCACCTCGCGCGTGCCGAGCTGCGCTTCGGCGAGCGATGCGCTCGCCGTGCCGCTCGCGTTGGGCAGCACCGCCGGTGACGGCACACGTCCTTCGACGCGGAAGGTATTGATCTCGACGCCCGCTTCGGGCAAACTCGTCCCCGGTCCGTAGATCCGCTCGTAGCGCACGTAGAAGTCGGCGATCAGCGCTTCCAGATCGCCGCGTTCCAGCACGCCGGGCGGAACGGGGACGGCCAGCTCGTGCACTTGCTTGCGGAAGCGGAAGTAGAGGATGCGCTTGAGCTGTAGCTGCGGATGATCGTGCATCGCCGCGCGACAGCGCTCTTCCAGCTGCCTGAAGGCGGCGTTGATCCGGTCGAGGTCCATGTGCTCCGCCGGCTGCGGCGTCCCCGGCGGCGTATGCTGCGGATCGCTGCGCTGGAAACTGCGGAACCGGTCCGACGACACGGCCCCGAAGCCGGAGTGCACCGTCGCCGTGTACGGCACCACGACGGTCGCGATGCCCGCTTCTTGCGCGATCGCGTAGCCGTGCGTCGGACCGGCGCCACCGTAGGCGAACATCGCGAAGTCCCGCGGGTCGTAGCCTTGCTGGATGGTCAGCGTGCGAACGAGATCGGCCATCTGGTTCTCCGCGACGGAACGAATGCCCGAGGCCGCTTCGATCACCGAAAGCCCCAACGGCTCGGCGACGTGTTGACGGATCGCATCTTCGGCCAGCTCGCGATAGAGCGGGATCGAGCCGCCGAGAAAGTACTTGGGGTCGATGATCCCGAGCACGACGTCCGCGTCGGTGACCGTCGGCCGCGTGCCGCCGGCGCCGTAGCAGGCCGGCCCCGGCACCGCGCCGGCGCTCTCCGGGCCGACGACGAGCACGCCGTGCTGCACCGAGGCGATGCTGCCGCCGCCGGCGCCGATCGCGGTCACGCGAATGCGCGGCGAGGCGATGTGATAGCTGCCGGTGATGCTCTGCGTCGCAACCAGCGGCTCGCCGTCGACGATGAGCCCGGCATCGAAGCTCGTGCCGCCCATGTCGCCGGTGATGACGTTGGGAAAACCGAGCCGCCGCGCCAGCGCCGCCGACGCGAGCACGCCGCCGGCCGGTCCCGACACCATCAGTTCCACCGCGCGTTGCCCGGCTTCGCTCGCCTCGACGACGCCGCCGGCCGAATCCATCACCGTGAAGTCGCCGTCGAAGCCGCTGCCGCGCAGCCGGTCTTCGAGCACCTGGACGTAGCGCCGGATGATCGGGCCGAGATACGAGTTGACGACGGTCGTCGCGCTGCGCTCGTACTCGCCGATGATCGGCGCGATGTCGCTCGAAAGCGTGATGAACGCGTCCGGGCAGGTCTCGCGAATGATGCGCGCCGCTTCGACTTCGTGATCCGGCCGGATGAACGACCACAGGAAACAGATCGCGACCGAGGTGACGCCCTCGGCCCGAATCCGTTCGGCCGCCGCGCGGACCTGATCGAGCTGCAGCGGCACGACCTCGGCACCGGTCGAATCGACGCGTTCGTCGATCTCGATGACATCGCCGCGCGGCACGAGCGGAATCGGATTACGCCGCTCGCTGTAATGGCTCGAGCGCTCGCCGATGCCCGTCCACGAACCCATCGCGCGCTGAATGAACATCGTGTCCGCAAAGCCGCGCGTCGTGATGAGCATCGTGCGTTCGCCCTTGCGCTCGATGTAGGCGTTGGTTGCGGCGGTCGTCCCGTGCGCGAAATACCCGACGCTGCGCGTGAATTCTTCGAGCGTCAGCCCGTGATCGGCCGCGGCCAGCTTGAAGCCGTCGATCACGGCTTGGCTGCGGTCCCCCGGCGTCGTCGGCACCTTGAATTGCCGCAGTGCGCCCTGCTCGTCGATGACGACCATGTCGGTGAACGTTCCACCGATATCGGTGCCGACCAAAAAGCGCCGATTCTCCGGCAAAGCGAACTCCTGTGCGCTACGCGAACGCGAGCTTGATGTCGTGCGGGTCGGGACTGCCTTTGCGGCAGACGTCCACAGCGTGCAGGCGGCCGCAGCTGGGACAGGCGTAGGCCCGACCCTCCATCGCCTCGTTGATCTTGAGCCCGATCGCGAGCGCATCGGCCGCGACGACGGTTCGTCCGGCGAATTCGCGCCAGTTCTCGCGCGCGGACGCGAAGACGTGTCCGCAGTTGCAGAGCGTCCAATGCGCGCCGGCGCTATCTTTGGCAACGTGCATCCGGTCGCCGAGCGGCACCACGCGCTGCAACGTACCCGACGGCGCCGCAGCCGCAGTCTTGCCCGCCGGCCACCGTTTGCGCTCGGCGCGAATGCGGTTGCGGGCATCTTCCGAACGTTGCGCGTCGACCGACCCGTCGGCCGCGAGCACGCAGCCGTACAGCAGCTCGGCCGCGCGCGCGGAGATCGCGCCGGCGGTCAGATCGCGCTGCACGTCGGCGAGCCGGCGATCGAGCGGATCGCCCCAGCCCGCCCCGGTCGGCGGGTTGGCACGGACGACGTCCGAGGCGTCGAGCAGCATGTTCATCGAGCGCTGCTCCGGATCGATCCATTGGCCTTCCAACTCGCCGAAGTCGGGCACGTGACCGTTGCGGAACTGCTCGAGCACGTTGGTGTGGCGGATCAAATCGTGGCCCGTTTCGGTGCCCGGATACCCGCCGAACAATCCCAGCGAATCGGGTGTCTTCCACTCTTGGTTGATATACTGGAACGTCGCCTCAGCTTTGTGCGGCGCGTACACGCCGAGCAGGCTGAGGCCGCCGCGATGATTGCCGGCACCGCCGCTGTCGGTGGCCCAGCCGCGGCGCAGGTACAAGATCGGATAGTCCAGCTCGAGCACCTCGGCGTTGCTGATCAGCGTCCGCTCCATGCCGTGGTGCCCTTGCGTCGACACGCCGTCGTGATCGGCGTACGCGCCGCCGCCCGAGGCGATCACGTCGTAGGTGCGGCCGCGATAGCGCTCGCCGTGCTGGTTGAGGCCGAAGAACGCGAGCGTGCGCGGGCGCCCGCACGGCGCCGCTTGCGCTTCGCGCAAGAATTCATCGGAGCACGCAGCGAGGCGCGAGATCGCGATCAGGCTCGCCACCTCCGACTCCCACACGGCGCCGGCAATGTTGCCGCTCACCGCGGCTGGGCGCTTCGCGTTGCATATGCGGCCTTCCGGACAGAAGATCTCGAGCGGGCGGAACAACCCTTCGTTCCACGGGATGCCGAAGCCCAGGGTCGGCAGCAGCGCCGCCGCAACGCCGGCTTTGAGGCCGCCGAACGTGCAGTTGATCGCGGTGCCGACCTGCGCCGTCGATCCGGAGAAATCCAGGTATAAGGTGTCGCCCTCTTTGCGCAGCTCGACGTGCACCTCCGGCACCTCGCCGCGCGCCGGATCGAGCTCCATGAAGCCGGAGCCGGTGACGATCCCGTCGGGCAACTCCGCGATGCGGCGCCGCAGACGCTGCTCCGACGATGCGATCAGACGCTGCATCGTGACCTGCAGCATGTCGGCACCGTAGCGATGCACGAGGTTCTCGAGGCCGTCGCGCGCGGCCAAATTGGCGGCGATCAGCCCGCGCAAGTCGAGACTCATCGTCGCCGGATGCCGGCTGTTGTTGGTGATGAAGTGCAACAGATCGCTGCGCACCCGGCCGCCCTCGACGATCTTTATGGGCGGGATCTGCATGCCTTCTTGGTAGCATTCGGTCGCGGCTTGGACGAGGCTGCCTTCAGCCATGCCGCCGATGTCGGACATGTGCATGATCGCGCCGGCCCACAGCACGAGGCGCCCGTCGACGTGCAGCGGCGCCAGCATCGCCACATCCGGCGCGTGCAACGAACCCTTCCACGGATCGTTGACGATGAACATGTCGCCTTCGTTGATCCCCGGCTCGTCCGCGCAATCGGTGATCACGGCGCGCACCATCTCGGCCATGCAGGCGGAGTGATGCAGCGAGGTGTGCCCCATGGCGGCGACCGAGCCGTCGGCGAGGTAGAGCCCGACGTTGAAGTCGGACATCTCGGTGACTTGTTTCGAGCCCGAGATCGTCATCAGGCGCGCGGCTTGTTCGCTCGTGATGCCGTGCAGCCGATGGCGGATCACTTCGAAGGCGACCGGATCGACGGCATCCTCGCGGCTCTTGGCGATCGTGGTCATTTCTTGAGCGCCTTGTCCAGGGCCGAGAAATCGATCACGCTGCGATAGTCGAAAGCCGCGTTCGTGATGATCCCTTCATCCTTGAGCAACTGCACCGCGTTGGCGAAGGCCTTCGGATCGAGCCGGCCGTCGACCGGCGGGGTGTTACCGCGGAACGGGCCGGCGACGTAGTAGTCGTAGGCATCGGCGGCGGCGGTTTCGCTGAGCGGCCCGCCTTTGACGAGCAGATCGATCGCCGCGCTGCGGTTCTTGGGATCGAGGACGAAATCGCAGCCTTTGGCCAGCGCGCCCATGAAGCGCACGGCTGCGTCGGGATTGGCTTTCAACCAATTGCGCGTCGACATCACGAGCCCGTTGTTGTAGAGCTTCTGGCTGGCGCCGAAATGCGTGAGCACGTGCAGGCCGGCGAAATCACCGCGATCGACCGGATCGTTGATGTACGCGCCCGCGGCCTGACCGCTGACGACCGCCGCGAGCCGGCCCGTGCTGGCCCCGCCGATATAGAGCGGCTTCCACTTGTCCTTGCCGACGTACGCGTTGACCAGCGCCGTGCCGATCGCTTCGTTCGAGGTGTTGTGCGCGGGCAGCGCGATCGTCTTCCCTACCAGCTGGGCGGGCGACGTGATCGACGGCGGCGTGATCAGCGATACCGGCGACCCTTCGGTCGAACCGATGACGACGAGCTGATCCGACTGCCCGTTCGCCGCCGGGATGATCGACGCGGCGCCGGCGGTCACGATGTCCGCTTGGCCGCTGGTGAGCGCACTGACGATCGCCGGATCACCGTAGAGCACGACGGTGTTCCCGATCTTGATGCCGTTCTTGGTGAAGTAGCCGCCCGCTTCGGCGCCGTACACGCACCACGAGCCCAGCGTCGAGCCGTACGTCGCGATATTCACGGTCTGCGGCGTCGTTTGCGCGACGATCGCCGAACCGGACGATGCGGTCAAGAGCAGCGTGAGAAGGACCCGAACGGCATTCATTGGTTCACCCCTACGGTTCGCCGAAAACCCGCCTCGAGGCAGGTTCCCCTATTACTCAAATCGTACTGCGCGATTATTAAAACTAAATTTTGTTAATTGCTTCGAACGCCGATTCGGACCTCCTCCAAACCTCACCAAGGAGCACGTTTCAATGACAGATACCAGCCGGAAGACGTTGATTCCCGGACCCGAAGGCAAGACGATACGCGGCGGAAACTCGTACGGCGTCAAAGCGGGCGGCTTTCTGTTTCTCTCGGCCGTGCGCGGCACGCTGCCGAACGACGGCGGCATTCCGCCCGACCTCGAAGAACAAGCGCGCCAGCTGTTCCGCAACGTCGAAGCGACGCTGAAGCAGAACGGCGCTACCATGGCCGACGTCGTGAAGGTTGCCGCGTACATGCTCGACCTGGAGAAAGACCGGCCGGTGTTCAACAAGGCGTGGAAAGAATTTTTCGGCGATCAACCGCCGGCGCGTTTTGCGGTACAGGTTTCGGGCCTCGGCAATCCCGGCGACGGGAGCCGGTTCCTCTTGGACGTCATCGCGCTGGCGCCGGCCGGCTAAGGGAGAATAGGCATGTCGAATTCGCGCCGTTCGCGCTTCGTGATGGTCAACGGCATCAAAACCCACTACACCGAGAGCGGCGGCGACGGGCCCGTCATCCTCGGCATGCACGGCGGCGGCGGCGGCTCGTCGGGTGCGGCCGGATTGGGACGGCTGTTCGAGCTGCTCGGCGACCGCTATCGCGTGATCGGGCTCGATTCCATCGGCGGCTACGGTGAAACCGATCCCGTTCCGCTGCATTACGGCTTGCAGAGCCGGGTCGATCATGCCGCGGCCTTCGCCGACGCGCTGTGCCTCGACAAGTTCACCATCATGGGGAATTCCCAAGGCGCCTGGGCCGCGGCCCGCTACGCCATCACCCATCCCGATCGCGTCAACAACGTCGTCCTGCTCAGCAGCTTGACGATCGGCGCGGCACTCGGCATTCCGCTCCCGCAGACCGAAGGCATGAAGCTGCTGCAGTCCTACGACGGCACGCGCGAAGCGATGCTACGGCTGATGAAAGGCTTGTGCGCGCGTCCCGAAGTGATCACGGACGATTTGGTCGACCTGCGTCAAGCCGCGGCGACGCGGCCCGGCGCGATGGACGCCTTCAAGGCGTCGGAGAAATCGATCGCTGCCGTGCGCACCAATCCCGTGCTGTTCGGCGACTTCGACATGCGCGTGACGCTGCCGGCGCTGGCGAAAATGATCCCCACGATCTTCATCTGGGGCGAGTCCGACATCTTCGCGCCACCCGCGCTCGGCAAGCAACTCGAAGGCATGCTACCCGACATCAAATTCCACTGGCTGGAAAACGCCGGTCACCAAGCCCAAACCGACCAACCGGAAAAAGTCGCGGCGATCGTCGACACGCTGATCAAAGCTTCGTAGCGTACTTTTCGAACTGCGGCGTTACACCGTTCTTCTTCATCTCCTCGAGCCAGATCTCATGAATGCGCGGATCCTGATCCGCGTATTCGATCTGGTCGCCGCCTTCCTTGACGCTGGTCGCGAGGGCGCCTTGGCCTGATTCGTTGCCCTGCAAACGCAGTTGCGCCGTCGTCAGCGGATAGCGCACGTTGCTCACGCCCGTCGCCATGTAGCGCGACGGCTCCGCGCTCGTGACGAAATGCTGGTGAAACTGCTGCTCGATCGGCGGAAAGACGACGCCCGGCTTCCAATCGACGCGGCTGAACTCGGTCTCGCCCTCGAACCAGAGCAGCGAATACCCCTTGCCGGTCACCGTGAACACGTGCCGCCCCGCGAGGTGGCGGTGCGCCTTCTTGTACGTCCCGGGTGCGATCTCCGCACAGTGCGCGTGCATGTTGCTGTCGGCCAGGAGGAAGACGATGTTCGACGATCCGGGACCGCGTTCGCTCCACGAGTGCAGATCGATCGCCGCCAGGTCGGGGATGAAATTCGTCTCCCAAAAATTCCAGCCCGAGCGAATCGACGTCAGGTCGCCGCCGCCGTTGTAGTAGTCGTCCTCGCCGATCCGGTCTTGGAAAAAGTACGGGTTGTCGAAGATGAACTTCTCGTGGTGGAAGATCTTCATCATCAGCGGCAACGACGTCGTCGAACCGATGACCGCCCGCTTGCGCCCGTCGCCGTTGTGCAGCCGGTACGTCGCGTTCAGCGGGATCGCGAAGAGGCTGTTCGGCTGCCACTCGAAGCTGTGCTTGCGCCCGTCGGCAAACTCGAGCTCGCAGCTGCCCCGCCCATCGACGACGTACATCACTTCTTCGTAGAGATGCCGCTGCGGTTCGGTCGAAGCGCCGGGCGGCAGATCGATCAGGAAAAGATTGCAGAAATCGCCGCGGCCGCGCAAGTGGATCGCGGCGCCGTTCACGCCCAATCGCGGCCAGTGCTTGGTCTCGACGGCGAGCAGCTCGCACGAAATGCCCTCGTGCACGATCAGCCCTTCGCGCGCGACCCATTCGGCGTACGGATCGAGGCCCAGCCGCGCGGGTTTCCGGTTTTCCTTGAGTTCCATCGTCGCTTAGCGTTCCCGGATGATGACGTTGCCGCCGTCGTCGTTGACGGCCGATTGGTTCGGCCCGACGACGACCGTCGTCCCGAAGAACTCGAGAATCGCCGGACCGGGAATCGCCGCGTTCGCCGGCAGGTCCTCACCGCGGTAGATCGTCGTCTCGATCGGCTCTTTCTCGAAAACCACCTCGCGCGAACCGAGCCGAGCCGCCTGCAGCGTCCCGTCGTGCGCGCGCAGCGTCACGTTCGCCGCCTTCTGCGACGGGACGCGGCCTTCGACCCGAAACGTGTTGATCTCGATGCCGGCTGATGCCATGCTCGTGCCCTTGCCGTAGATCCGCTCGTACCGCGCATAGTAGTCGAGCACCAGCGCTTCCAGATCCGCCAGCGCCAGCGTTCCGGCGGGCACCGGGACCGCGAGTTCGTGGACCTGGCGACGAAACCGAAAGTACAGCGTACGCTTCAAACCGAGGTCGGGACGGTCGCCCATCGCCGCCCGGCAGCGTTCTTCGAGCGCTTCGAACGTCGCGTTGATGCGCGGCAGGTCGAGGTGTTCGGCCGCGCTGCGCGCCCCGGGCGGCGTGTGCTGCGGATCGCTGCGCTGAAAGCTGCGGAACCGGTCCGACGACACCGCGCCGAAACCGGAATGCACCGTCGCCGTGTGCGGAACGACGACCGTCCGGATGCCGGCTTCACGCGCGATCGCGTAACCGTGCGTCGGTCCGGCGCCGCCGTACGCGAACATCACGAAGTCGCGCGGGTCGTAGCCCTGCTGAATCGTCACGGCGCGCACCAGATCGGCCATCTGGTTTTCGGCCACGGCCCGAATGCCGGCCGCGGCTTCGAGCACCGACAACCCGAGCGGGTCCGCGACGTGCTCGCGAATCGCTTGCTCCGCGCGGTCCCGGTAGAGCTGGATGCGTCCGCCCAAGAAGTATTTGGGATCGATGATGCCGAGCACCACGTCCGCATCGGTGACGGTCGGACGCGTGCCGCCGGCGCCGTAGCACGCCGGTCCCGGAACGGCCCCGGCACTCTCCGGACCGACGATCAGGATACCGTCGTCGTCGACCGACGCGATGCTCCCGCCGCCGGCGCCGATCGCGGTGATGCGAATGCGCGGCGACGCGACGTGATAATTGCCGGTGATGCTCTGCGTGGCGACCAGCGGTTCGCCGTCCACGATCAGCGCGGCATCGAAGCTCGTGCCGCCCATGTCGCCGGTGATGACGTTGGGAAAGCCGAGCTTGCGCGCCAGCGCCGCCGACGCAAGCACACCGCCGGCCGGTCCCGACACCATCAGCTCGACGGCGCGGCCGCCGGCCTCGGCCGCTTCCACCACGCCGCCGGCCGAATCCATCACCGTGAAGTCGCCGCGGAAGCCGTTGGCCCGCAAGCGGTCTTCGAGCAGTTGAACGTAGCGGCGAATGATCGGGCCGAGATACGAATTGACGACCGTCGTCACCGTGCGCTCGTACTCGCCGATGACCGGCGCGATCTCGCTCGAAAGCGTGATGAACGCGTCCGGGCACTCTTCCCGGATGATGCGCGCGGCCTCTTGTTCGTGGTCGGGCCGCACGAAGGCCCACAGAAAACAGATCGACACCGCGCCGATTCCCTCGGCGCGAATGCGCTTGGCCGCGGCCCGCACTTGGTCGGCCTGCAGCGGAACGACTTCGTCCCCCGACCAGTCGACGCGCTCGTCGATCTCGATGATGTCCTCACGCGGCACGATCGGCGGCGGATTGCGGCGCTCGCTATAGTGATCCGAGCGGTCGCCGAGGCCGGTCCACGATCCCATCGCGCGCTGCACGAAGATCGTGTCGCCGAACCCGCGGGTGGTCAATAGGATCGTGCGTTCGCCCTTGCGTTCGATGTAGGCGTTCGTCGCCGCGGTCGTGCCGTGCGCAAAGTAGTCGACGGCGGCGGTGAACTGCTCGAGCGTCATGCCGAACTCGCTCGCGGCGAGCTTGAACCCTTCGATCACCGCCAAGCTGCGGTCGTGCGGCGTGGTCGGCACCTTGAACTGGCGCAGCGCACCGGCCGCGTCGAGCACGACCATATCGGTGAACGTTCCGCCGATATCGGTACCGACCGCAAAGCGCTGATCGGTCACCGAGCCGGCTCCAAGGCCGGCGGGAACACGGCGAAGCATTTTGTGGAGTTGAAGATGTACGACTCGCAGTAGTCGGTGAACGACGGCGCTTGCCCGAGCTCGGTCATCGCGCCGGCGAGGCAAATCCAGTTGAGCATCTCGTGCTGTCCCGATTGCTCGAGATCGGCGATGCCGAGCTTGCCCCAGTTGCTCAGACGATTGTTTTTCAACTCGTCATAGTGGACCCGATCCGATTCGACGTCGGGATAGAGCCGCTGGTGCTTTTTGGTCAGCGATCCGTGCGACCAGCTCGAGGTCGCGATGACCGCCACCCGCCAGGGACTATCTCTCAGGTAGCGCGCGGTGATGCGGCCGACTTCGAAGCAGCGCCGCGGGCTCGGCGCCTGCGGGCTCAACTCGCCGGTGCCTTCGCCGACCAGCGACGCCGACGTGGTCATCAGCTCGTTACCATAGCAGTTGACGTGGAACGGCACCAGCGGATACGGAAAGCCGGTTTGATCGTAATCCAGGTAGAGCACGGTGTTCGCAAACGAGTGCGGCAGACCGCGCTCGTAGCGCATCTGCATCGAGTAGGCGACATCGACGTCTTGATCGAGCAGGTAGCGGGTCAGCCCGGTGGCGGCTTTCTTGTGCGATTTCACGGGAATGTTATAGTCGGGCGGCAGCCCCCAGGCGTTGGTCGACGTGCGGAATGCGCCCCGCTCCAAATCGGCCAGCGGCTGACATTTCATGTCGTCGACGATGAAGACGCAGAACGCCGGAATGCAGTCTTTCTTGAAATTCTCGTACTGATCGTCGCCCCAAATGATGATCACGTCGGGGTTGAACGCGTCGAGCTCGGCGCGCAAGCGGCGGTAGCCGGCGATCAGTTGGTCGTGGTGCTTGTGCGCCGCCGTTTGGCCGTCGTCGGTGCCCCACTCGGCGCGCATTTCAGCCGGCCAACGGCTCTGGTCGAGCCACAGATCGCGGGCGATGCGACCGCGCTCGACCTGCGTTTGCAGGTGGCGCGGCCAGAACTCCGGCGGGACGGCCGGCCCGGGATAGTGGCTCAGACCGAGACCCAGAATGGCGCCCATAGATCGCTCCTCGACAGATGTCGAAATTTGATTTTACTAAGCGGTTCCCAGCTCCTCGCTGACGCTGGCGGCGGCCTCTTGCAGGGCGCGCCCGATCTCGTGCGCGCGGTTTATCGAGAGGTCGGAGGCGAAGGCCAGCGCCGTGATACAGCCGATCGGGTAACCGTCGGGATTGATGATCGCCGCCGCGCTCGCGCGCATGCCCTCGACCCAATCGCCGTCGTCGATGGCGTATCCGCGCTTGCGAATCAGCGCCAGCTCTTGCTGCAACGCCTTGGGCTCGATGATCGTCTTCGACGTGCACGGCTCGAGGCCGCGCGCGATGTAGCGTTCGATTTCCTTGGCCTCGAGCCGCGCCAAGCTCGCGCGCCCCGGTGCGACGCAGTGGGCCGGAATGCGCGAGCCGGGACGCAGCATGAGAATCAGCGGGCGCGTTCCCTCGACGCTGTCCAAGTACACGACGTTGCCGTCTTCGTACCGCATCAGCACCATCGTGTGCTCGTAGTCGTAGGCCAGCCGGCGCAGATAGGGGCCGGCGATCCGGCGGATCGGGTAGTGCGCCATCGCGCGCGTGGCGAGCATCGGCAAGAGCGGCCCCAAGCGGTACGTTTCCGTTCCGGCGACGCGCGTCAGAAGATCTTCTTCTTCGAGCGTCTGGATGACGCGGTGCGCCGTCGCCGGTGAGAGCTGCAGGCGATCGCTGATGTCTTGCAGCGAAAGCGTCGGTTCGGCAAGCGAAAACAGCTTGAGGATTTCTACCGCCCGCCGAACCGCTTGCGTGCGGCGGTTGAAGCTCGGCTCGGGAACGACGATCGCTTTGGCGCGTACGCCCGTCTTGGAACGCCGGGTGGTAGGCAGTTTGACCTCCGAGACGACTGGTGCGGTAGCCCTCCGTTCGCCGCAGCCGACCGCAGGTCCGTCGAATGGTTGCTTAAAATCATCTTTTATGATCCGATCGGACTTCACGCGCGCGGCGCTGGGCTCGCTTGTGGCCTTCGCCCCAGCGACGCTGCGCGCGCAAACGCTCGGGCCCTTGCCGGCGGCCGCAACGGCGACCGAAGGCGACGCCATCATGTGGCTTTCGCAATCGCAGGGCTACTTCGCCCGCGCCGGGATCGCGCTCGACATCTCGACCGTGCGGACCGGTGAAGAATCCGCCGCGGCGCTCGTTGCCGGCAAGATCGTCGTGTGCAGCATGAATTCGATGTCGCTCGCGATCGCGCATCAGAACGGCATCGACATCAAGGTGATCGCCGGCGGCGGCGAGTGGGTCCGCGGGCGCGGCGGCACGCAACTGATGGTGCTGAAGAGTTCGCCCATCAGCACCGGCAGCGACTTCAACGGCAAGACCGTCGCAGTCAACGTGCTGCACGGTCAACCCCAGATTTCGACGATGGCCTGGATCGATGCGCACGGCGGCGACTCGAAGACGGTGCACTTCATCGAGATCCCGTTCTCGTCGATGCAAGCCGCGCTCGAATCGGGTCGCGTCGACGGGGCGCCGATCCCGCAGCCGTTCGCGACCACGGCACAGGCGACGTGCCGCTCCCTGGGCCTCCCGAACGATGCGATCGGCCCGGCGTACCTGATCGGCGTCTACACCGTGATGGCGTCCTGGGCCGCGGCGAACAAAGACGCGGCGCGGCGCATGCGGTCGGCGCTGTTCGCCTGCGCGCACTGGTACAACACCGATCCGGCGGCGTCGACCGACGCCGTCGCCGCGATCACCAAACAAGAACCGGCCCAAGTCGCGAGCTCGGTGCGCTCGTTCTTCGGCGAACGCGTCACGCCGGATCTGCTGCAGCCGGTGGTCGACGTCGGCGTCAGGTACGGCTTGCTCAAAACGCGTTTCCCGGCCTCCGATCTGATCGCGCAGCTATGATCGGCGACGGATGCATCGACGTGCACGCGCACGCCTTCAGTGCCGATTACGTGCGCCTGCTCGAAGAGTTGGGCGCGAAGTCCGAAGTGATGCACACGACGCGCGGCGTCTTCTCCGACGGCCATCAGAAACGCCTCGAGGTCATGGATTACGGCGGGGTCGAACGCCAGGTGCTCTCGATGTCGGCGGCCACGCCGTACTTCGACGACGTGACGAGCGCCGTGCGCGCGGCCCGCTTCATCAACGACGAGCACGCCGGGATGTGCCGGCGGTATCCGCAACGCTTCTCATTCTTCTGCGTGCTGCCGATGCCGCACGCCGACGCGTCGCTGGCGGAATTCACGCGCTGCGTCGACGACTTGGGCGCCGCCGGCGTCACCTTCACCACGCAAATCGGCGACCGTCCGCTCACCGACCCGGCGTTCGCCGAGATCTTCGCCGAGTTGGACCGGCGCGAACAAGTCGTGTTTCTGCACCCGCCGGGCCTCGGGTGCGCCTCGCCGATCATTCGCGACGGGCTCAG
>JBEKXE010000089.1:0-20143 GCA_049512335.1 Candidatus Lustribacter sp. | reverse complement strand
ATCGAGCTCGAGATCCATCTCTGCCGCGGCAACAACCGCAGCAAGTGGTACGCCGAGGGCGGCTACGACGCGATCGCGGAGAAGATGTTCAACACGCTCGACGTCGACCGCTTTCTGCTCGAATACGAAGACGAACGTTCGGGATCGTTCGAGCCGTTGCGCTTCGTGCCCAAAGGCAAGACCGTCGTGCTGGGATTGATATCGAGCAAGTTGCCGCGCATGGAAGACAAAGCGGAGCTGATCCGGCGCATCGAGGCGGCGTCCAAATTCGTGCCGCTCGAGAACCTCGCACTCTCGCCGCAGTGCGGCTTCGCTTCGGTGCTCGAAGGCAACGAGATGACCGAGGCCGAGCAGTGGGCGAAGCTCGCGCTCGTCGTCGACGTCGCGCGCACCGTGTGGCGCTGAAGCGCGCCGAGGTCGACCGTTTCGACTGCCCGGCCGCGGTCGCGGGTCACGGCCGGCCGGCGGTGCCGCGCCGTGACTTCGACGTCTACGGAACCGGCGAACGCCTCAACGCCTTCGAAGCGCGCATCGCGGCGCTGCTCGGCAAAGACGCCGCGGTCTTCATGCCCAGCGGCACGATGGCGCAGCAGATCGCGCTGCGCATCGTCGCCGACCGCGACGGGCTGCGCACGTTCGCCGCGCATCCGACCAACCACCTGACCCTGCACGAGCGGGACGGCATCACGCGTCTGCACGGCCTGCACCTGGTCCCGCTCGCGTCGGCCGTTACGCCGGTCGTGCTCGCGGATCTGCAAAACCTCGCCGAACCCGTCGCGACGCTGCTGCTCGAGCTGCCGCAACGCGAGCTCGGCGGGCTGCTGCCGGACTGGGACGAGCTCGTCGCAATGACCGATTTCGCGCGCGAGCGCAACTGGCACGTCCACCTCGACGGCGCGCGGTTGTGGGAATCGGCCCCGTATTACGGGCGCTCGTACGCCGAGATCGCCGCGCTGTTCGATTCCGTCTACGTGTCGTTCTATAAAGGCATCGGCGCGATCGCCGGCGCGATGCTCTGCGGCTCGCAGCCCATCATCGGCGAGGCGCGCATCTGGCAGCGCCGTCACGGCGGCAATCTGGTGGCGCTGTATCCGTACGCCAACGCCGCCGAGGAGGCGTTCGACGCCCGCATCGGCCGGATGAGCGCCTACCGCGACGCGGCCGGGTGGCTGGCGAAGATCGTGGCGGCCCAACCGGGCGTGCTGCGCGTGCAGCCGCTGCCGCCGCCGACCAACATGTTCCACTGCTACCTGCGCGTGCCGCCGGAGACCCTGGCCAAACGCGTGCGCGCGATTGCCCGCAAACACGGCGTCTGGACGGTCATGCGCACCGCCCCGACGGCGATCGGCGGCATCAACAAATGGGAAATCAGCACCGGCGACGCCACCCTCGCACTCGGCCGCCAACGCGCCCGCACTATCCTCGAAGAACTGCTCGCGTAGCCCCCTGTCATCCCGAGCGTTGTCGAGGGATGCGCCACCATCCGCACTACCGAGTGCGCGCGCAGCGATCGTGGCGCGTTCCTCGACCAGCGCCCTCCGGCGCTGCTCGGAATGACAGCGGGTTTACGGGCCTTCGATCGTTCGGACGAAGTTTTCCGGGTGGATGTTCGCGGCGAACGCAGCTTGGATCGCTTGCGCGTTGGTTGCCAAGAGGTGTTGCGCGTCGATCTGCGATTCGTCGAGCGGTAGACCGCTCGTCGCGTCGGCGAGCAGCGCTTGCCCGATCTCGGCCGCCGATGCATCGCCGAGCACCACCCGGCGCACCATCGACGCCTTCATTAGCCCCAGCTCGAAATCGCCGATCGGATTCTTGCGCAGTTCGGCGAGCTCGTCGTCGATCATCGATTCGATGCGCCCTTCGTTGCCTTCGGCGCACGCGAACTCGATCGAGAAGCGCGAACGCGCGCCGCTCGAAACGAATTGCGAGTCGATGCTGTAGACGAGCCCGGCGTTTTGGCGGATGTCGCGGAACAGCCGGCTCTGCTCGGGCCCGAGCGAGCCGCCACCGAGAACGGTATTGCCGAGCACCAACGGGTAGTATTGCGGCGACGAGCGCGGCAACGGCACGAGTTGCTCGAGCGTCACGTAGTCCTGGTGGATGTTCGGCAGCGGGATCTTGACCTCGCCCGGCGGGTTCAGCGGAACCGCCGGCAGGTCGACGGCCGGCGGCGGCCCGGTGGCGTGCCAGCCGCCGAAGGCGCGCTCGATCGACGCGCGCGCCTGCGCGGCGCTGACGTTGCCGACCACCACGATCGTGGCCAGATCGGGGCGCATCGTCTTGGCATAGTACGCCTTGGCCTGGTCGAGTGAGAGACCTTGAACCCCGGCCACGGTCGGCTGGCGCAGGTCGGGGTCGTTGAACGGCAAGAGCTTCTGCGCGGCTTCCTGCACGGCGAGGCTGTGCGAGCTGTTCAGCTCGGTCTGCAACTCGTCGATGGCGCGCCGCTTGACGACGTCGAACGTCGTCTGATCGAGCCGCGGCTGCAATTCGTTCTGCGCCAGCAGCGTGACGGCCCGATCGAAGTCACGTGCCGTCGTCTGCATGCCGAACGAGCTGCCGCCTTCGAGCTGCGTGTCGATTGCGTCGAGCGCACGTTGGAACGCATCGCGGTCCAACGTCTGCGTGCCGTACGCGTAGACGCCTTCGACGAGCCGCGAGACGCCGTCCTGACCGACCGGCTCTTCGAGTGACGGCGCGCTCTTCACGGTGCCGTACACGAGCACGGAGTCGGAGATCGTCTCGGGCTGCACGATCAGCGTGACGCCGTTGGCGAGTTTGGTCTGTTGCGGCGCAAGGCTCGCAGCCGGCACCGTGACGTCGTGCACGAGCGCGTTCCCCCAGTCGGGGAGCTTCGTGAGCAGCGGACCCTTACCCAACGGGTTTTCACGCCCCGGCTCACCGCCGCCGCCGGCCGACGGCGCGCCCGATTGCGACGCGCTCGCCGACGGGGTGAGCGAACCGATGATCGCGTGGTTCACGTCGAGATAACGCTTCGCGACGCGATCGACGTCGGCCAGGGTTACACGGCCGATCAGTTGCTGCTCGTAGGCGATCGACGGCTCGCGGTCAACGGCAATCGTGTCGGCCCAGTCCGATGCGAGCGAGGAAATCGAGTTGCGGCTCAACTCCTGACCGGCGATCAGTTGACGCTTCGTCGATTCGAACAAATCCGCGGGCACACCGTGATCGCGGTAGTTCGTCATGATGCCTTCGAGCTTCTTGACCATCGCGTCCGGGTCGCTGCCCGGCGCGAGCGCGGCGATTGCGAAGCCGAGCTGCGCTTCGGTGACGTAGGGCATCGACGTCCAGTCGCCTTCGAGCGCGAGCCCTTCATCGCCGAGTTGGTGCAACGCGCCGCGGTCTGCGCCGAGGATGCCCTGCAGCACGAACGACGGCAGAAAATCCGGACTGTCGAGACCCGGCAGCCGGAAGCCGACCGCCGCGAGCGGATACGCGAGCGTGGTGGTCCGGCGTATCACCGTGCGGTTGAGCGGCTGGAAGTGCGCGGCTTGATGCGCCGGAACCGCCTTCTGGGGAATCGCCTCGAAGCGCGCGCGCACCTCGGCCAGGGTCGCTTGCGGGTCGACGTTGCCGGCGATCACCAGCACCGCGTTATTGGGCGCGTACCAGCGCTGCCAGAACGCTTGGAGCCGCGGGCCGGTCAGCGCATCGAAAGCCGCTTTGGTACCGACGCCCGGATGTTCGTAGACGGTGCCCTTGTACGCGATGCGTTGCGCGTCGTCGAAGAAGTCGCTCCCCGGCTGGGCTTCGTCGCGCGCGACTTCCTGTTCGATCGCACCGCGTTCGTTCTGCCATTGCGACTGCAGGTCGAGCACGCCGCGCATGCGGTCGGACTCGATGCGCAGGATCGCGTCGAGATCCGCCGCCGGCACCGTGAACTGGTATTGCGTCGTCATCTCGCTGGTCTGCGCGTTGAAGTCGCCGCCCAGCGCGGTCGCGATCGTTCCCAGTTCCGTCGTCGAGAGATTCTTCGTGCCGCGGAACATCATGTGTTCTTGCGCGTGCGCGAGCCCCGGCCAGCCCGGCGGATCGTCACGCGAGCCGACCAGATAGCTCAGGTCGGTCGACGCGACCGGCGCGAGCGTGTTGCGCACGATGACCACTTGCAGGCCGTTGCCCAGGGTCGCCTTGAGCACGCCGTTTGCGCTCGCACCGTCCTGGGGCGCAGCCGAGGCCGCCGCGGCAAGCGCCAGGCCCAACACCCCGCCGATTGCCCAGCGCACCCCGGCTTTCAGCGCGATCTCCGGCCGTCGTAACTGCATATCAGCTGTACGTTAGCCGCCCGGCAAACGTCCCGCCTCCCAGCGGGAGCGATCGTATTCAAGTGAAAGAACGTCCGCATGGAACGTACCCAGATTCTCGTCGTCGGCGGCGGCATCGGCGGACTGGCGCTCGCCGTCGGGCTGGCCCGGCGCGGACGCGCCGTGCACGTGATCGAACGAGCTGCCGAGTTCGTCGAAATCGGCGCCGGCATCCAGCTCGCGCCGAACGCGTCGTGGGCCCTCGACCAGCTCGGCGTGCTGAAAGAGATCCACTCGTACTCCGTCTTTCCGGCCCGCCTGGTGTGGATGGACTCGACCTCGGGCGAGCAGCTCACCTCGATGGATCTGGGCGAGCCGTTCCTCGCGCGCTACGGTTACCCGTACTTCGTGATGCACCGCAGCGATCTGCTCGAGGTCTTGCTCAAGGCCTGCCAAGCCGAGCCGAACGTGACGCTCGAACCGAACCGCTACGTGATCGCGGTCGAGGACCGTGAGACGACGACCGTCGTGCGCACCGAGAGCGGCGAGTCCTACGAAGCCGACATCGTGATCGGCGCCGACGGCCTGCGCTCCAACGTGCGCAGAGCGATTCTCGATGACGGCGAGCCGGTTTGCTCGGCCTATGTGGCCTATCGCGGGACGATCCCGATGGACGAGGTCTCGGCCATGGCCGGGCTCGACAACGTGGTCGTGTGGACCGGACCCGACCGTCATCTCGTGCAGTATCCGGTGCGCCGCGGCGAGCTCTACAATCAGGTCGCGGTGTTCAAGAGCCGGCGCTACCTCGCCGGCGGCGCGGGCGACGACTGGGGATTGCCCGACGAGTTGGACGAGATGTTCGCGAGCGGCGTCGACCACGTGCGGCGCGGCATCTCGCAGATGGGACGGCAGCGCCGCTGGCCGATGTTCGACCGGCCGCCGGTCCGGGGCTGGTCGCGCAACCGCACGACGCTGCTCGGCGACGCCGCCCATCCGATGTTGCAGTATCTCGCGCAAGGCGCAGCGCAGGCGCTCGAAGACACGGCCGTGCTGACCGCGATGCTCACCGAGAATTCGGCCGATCTCGCGACGATTTTCCGCGCGTACGAAGACGAGCGCGCACCACGTACCGCACGCGTGCAGACGCAAGCGCGGGAATGGGGCGATTACTGGCATCTGCATCCCGGCCCGCAAAAAGCGAGCCGGGACGCGATGCTGCAGGCGCGCAGCGCGACGGACTATGCCGATTCCGATTGGTTCTACGGCTATCGGGGCCCGAAGGCTGCGTCGGTGCGCTAGTTAGCGCCTAGGACCAGTGGCCGGGGACCCAATAGCGGCCTTGCGGTCCGAAGCGCCAGTGTCCGGCGATCCAGTGCCGGCCGGGCGTAACGGCGATGTAGACGCCGGGGCGCCAGACCCAGCGGCCACCGGCGCGATACCAGTGGCCGCCTTCCCAGGTGTAGCCGGGCCGCATCGGATGCGCTTCGTAACGCGGCGGCGGCGGCGGGGGACCGTTGTACCATTGCGCCGACGCGATGCCGGCGCCGGCCGTGAACGCGAGGCCTGTCAGAACGGCGCCCGCTGCGAGCCGTTGGAGGGGTTTGCCGAATGATTTCATGACTGCTCCGTATCCTTTCTGGACAGTCATGAAACGTGCGCGCGTGCCCGGATGAATCAGCTCGCCGAAATTCTCATTTCCGCTTTAGGGAGGCGGGCCTTGAGCTTTTCGGCCTCGCCCTCGACCACGGTGCCCTTGAAGTAATCGGGATTCATTCGCAAGTGCAGCGAGGCCGGATTCGTCCACGTCAGCGCGGTGAAATCGTCCGAAGTGATCAGACCGGCCGCAATCAGGCCGTACGCTTCCGAGAGGATGCTGGCCGCGTCGATCACGTCCCAATGGCCGATGTCCGAACCGAACACGGCCTTGAGCGGCACGCCCACCGGGCTGAGCCGGCGGTTGAAACCGACCGAGAGCATGCGGTCGTCGGCCTCGCAGCCGAAGTAGAAGTTCTCGCAGAACAGCCGGCGCAGATCGTGCACCTCGGTCATGCCGCAGGCGGCGAACTCATCGAAGACCGGCGGCCGGTCCGGATGCGAGCTGCGCGAGTGCGGCCGCTCGCGGATGCGCGCGCTCGTGATGCGCTCGTCACCGTACGTCTCGGCCAACTGCGCGAGCAGATCGACGTCGAGCTTGCCCGGATCGAGATTCTCGACCAGATCGGCGACGTTGCGCTTCTCGAAATGCTCGACGATGTCGTTGAGCAGCGTCACGGCCCACGCTACGCCGCCTTCGAGCAGACCGAAGGTCAGTTCCGGGAACCGCTTCGTCACGCCGCCGAGAAACAGCGCGCGGCAAAAATGTTCGGAGCCGCCGGCAAACATGCCGAGGTGGTTGAAGACGTAATTTGACGCCGACCGCCGGTGCTGCGCGCCGATGTGCGAGGTGTGACAGAGCGGCGCCACGCCTAGCTCGACGCAGCGGCGCCAGAACGGATCGTAGTCCTGCGGCGGATCGATGGCGATCGATTGCCAGCGCTCCGCGAACTGCCCGAACTGCGGCGCTTCGCGAAACACTTCGGGATACGGCTTGCGAATCTCGGTTCCGACCATCACCGCTTTGTGGCCGAGTTCGAGCACGGCGTACTCGAGTTCGCGGATCGCTTCCTCGGGCGTGAATACCGGGATGACCGCGGCCGGCCGGATGCGGTCCTTCACGTCGCGGAACATGTCGGCGTACATCGTGTTGAGCGCGCGGCAGCCGGCGGCGCGCAACTCGTCGTCGCGCACGTAGAGCGTGGCGAGTCCGGCGGTGCTCAGCATGTGCGCGAAGTCGATGCCGCACTCGTCCATCCGGGCGCGGAAGTATTTGGGGAACATCGCCATCGCGCGGTCGGCGGTGTGCGCCGCCGACGGATAGCCCCACCAGATCATTTTGGTCGGGCCGTACGGCGCCGGCCGTTTCATCCAGCGCGCTTGGATCTCGGGCCCGGCAATCTCACGGACGTATTCGTCGAGCAGCCATTCGCATTCGATGACGTGCCCGTCGGCGTCGATGACCGGATGATCGAGCTTGGCGCGCACCTCACTGCCGGGAAATCCGGCCGAGCCCGACATCGCTTCGGCGGCCTAAACCGGCCCGTGAACGCGCGCTTGCGCTGCAGCCAGGCGCGCGATCGGAACGCGATAGGGCGAACACGAGACGTAATCGAGCCCGAGTTCGTCGCAGAACATCACCGACGACGGATCGCCGCCGTGCTCGCCGCAGATGCCGATCTTCAGATCGGGTCGCGTGCCGCGGCCCTTGGCGATGCCGATGCGCATCAACTCGCCGACGCCGACCCGGTCGAGCACCTGGAACGGGCTCTCGGTGAGGATCTTATTCTCGATATAGGTCGGGATGAAGGTCGTGTCGGCGTCGTCGCGGCTGTAGCCGTACGTCGTCTGCGTGAGGTCGTTGGTGCCGAACGAGAAGAACTGCGCCGTCTCGGCCAAAGCATCGGCAACGATGCACGCGCGCGGCAGCTCGATCATCGTGCCGATGCGGTACGGCACCGGCACGCCGGTCTCCGCGATCACGGCGTCCGCAACGGCCTTCGCGGCGTCATAGGTCACGCGCATCTCCTCGCGCGTGCCGACGCCCGGGATCATGACGTCGGGCTTCGCATCGATGCCGCGTTTGCGCAGCTCGCAGGCCGCTTCGAACAAGGCGCGCACCTGCATCGCGTAGATGTGGGGCTGGACGATGCCCAGCCGGCACATGCGCAAGCCGAGCATCGGATTGACTTCGTGCAGCTGCCGCACGCGCGTCAGCATCTTCATCTCGGCGCGGTATTCGGGCGACGATTCGCCTTTGGTCAGCCGCAACTCGGTCGTCTGGGCAATGAGGTCTTCGAGCGAGGGCAAGAATTCGTGCAACGGCGGATCGAGCAGCCGTACCGTGACCGGATAGCCCGCCATCGCCTCGAGAATGCCGAGGAAGTCTTCTTTCTGGAAGACCAGCAGCTTGGCCAGCGCCGCGTCGCGCTCTTCCGGGGTTTCGGCCAGAATCATGTCCTGCACGATCGGCAAGCGGTTCTGCTGCATGAACATGTGCTCGGTGCGGCACAGCCCGATGCCCTTCGCGCCGAGATCGCGGGCCTTGCGCGCATCCTCCGGATTGTCGGCGTTGCCCCACACCATCAGGCGCTTGATCTCATCCGCCCAGCCCAGGAATTCGGCCAGCCACACCGGTTGTTCCGACGGCGGCGGGATCAGGGTCAGCTTGCCGATCACGACGTTGCCGGTGGTCCCGTCGATCGTGATCCAATCGCCTTCCTTGAGCACGGTCGCGCCGATCGTGGCGGTCTTGTTGCGGTAGTCGATCGTCATCTCTTCGAAACCGCACACGCACGGCAACCCCATGCCGCGCGCGACGACGGCCGCGTGCGAGGTTGCGCCGCCCTTGCAGGTGAGCACCCCCTTCGAGGCGATCATGCCGTGCACGTCGTCGGGCGCCGTGTCGTTGCGCACCAGGATCACGGCCTTGCCGTGCTTGCCCCAGTCGGCCGCGGTATCGGCGTCGAAGACGATCTGACCGGTCGCCGCGCCGGGCGATGCGTTCAGGCCGCTTCCGGCCGTTTCGTACTGCGCGTCGGGGTCGATGCGCGAGAAGAACAGCGCTTCGAGCTGGCGCGGCTCGACGCGCGAAATCGCTTCCTCTTTCGAGATCAAACCGTCATGGACGAAATCGAGCGCGATCTTGACCGCGGCTTCGGCGCTGCGTTTACCGCTGCGCGTTTGGAGCATGTAGAGCTTGCCGCGCTCGACCGTGAACTCGAGGTCCTGCATGTCGCGGTAGTGCGTTTCGAGCTGCTTGGCGATTGCGATGAATTGCGCGTAGACCTCGGGCTGCGACTTCTGCAGGTCGGCGATCTTCTCGGGCGTGCGAATGCCCGCGACGACGTCCTCGCCTTGCGCGTTGCGCAAGTACTCGCCGAACAGTTCGCGCGCGCCGGTGTTGGGGTCGCGCGTGAACGCGACGCCGGTGCCCGAGTCGTCGCCCATGTTGCCGAACACCATCGAGACGACGCTGACGGCGGTGCCCCAATCGTCGGACATCTTGTTATACGCGCGGTAATCGATCGCGCGCTTGGAGTTCCACGAATTGAACACCGCGCCGATCGCCAGATCCAATTGTTCGAAGACGTCTTGCGGGAAGTCGCGCTTGGCGGCGCGCTTGACGACGTCGAGATACTGCGGGATCAAGGCCTTCCAGTCGGCGGCGCTCAGCTCCGGATCGGTCTTGACGCCGAGCTTCGCTTTGACCGCGTCGAGCAGGTGCTCGAAATGGTCCTTGTTGATCTCGAGCACGACGCTCGAGAACATCGTGATGAAGCGCCGGTAGGCGTCGTAGGCGAAGCGCTCGTTACCGGTGAGCTTGGCCAACCCCGCGACGGTTTGGTCGTTGAGCCCGAGGTTGAGGATCGTGTCCATCATCCCGGGCATCGAGACGCGGGCGCCGCTGCGCACCGAAACCAGCAGCGGGTTCGCCGCGACGCCGAAGCCCTTGCCGGTGCGCTTCTCGAGCTCGCGCATCGCGGCGCGCACGCCCGCCTGCAAGCCTGCGGGGAAGCGGCGCCCGGCGCGGTAGAAGTCCAGGCACGTCTCGGTGGTGATGACGAACCCCGGCGGTACCGGGAGCCCGGCGCGCGTCATCTCGGCCAGGCCCGCACCCTTGCCGCCCAGCAGGTCTTTCTGGTCGCCGGTACCTTCCTCGAAGAAGTAGATCGCCTTCGTCGTAGCGGACGGGGCGGCGGCGTCCGCAACTGGCGGGGCGAGAACGTCGGACAAGGGAGTCTCCGTAGACGGGCGGCGGGTGTGGGCTATTATGGAGTTATACCGCCGAATGGCCTCGCGTGAAAACTATTTCCGTCGTACCGCCGATCCGGTGGCATCTCCTCACCAGCTACCGCTTACCTGCAGGTGGGAGGAGTGAAACCTACCCTACCAGGGCTAGCGCCGCCCCGTCTACGGCCGAAGTCTTACGAGAGCACCAGTTCCGTACCACCTCCGGACAGGGCGGCCCGGATGCCGTCGCGCACGGCCGCCCCGATCACGGCGCGCCGAGCGCCGCCGGTGACCGCCTCGATGGCGGCCCGCATCTTCGGGCGCATCCCGTCGCTGAAGGTCCCGTCGGCCAGAAAGCCCCGGGCTTCGCCGAGCGTTAGCCGGCGGATGACCGACGCCGGGTCTTTGACGTCGCGCCGGACGCCGGCGACGTTGGTGAGCACGACGTAGGCGTCGGCTACCAGCGCGGCGGCGATCGCCCCGGCCACCGTATCGGCGTTGAGGTTCAGGGCCACGCCCTCGTCCGGCTCGAGGCCGAGCGGTGCGATGACCGGCAGCACACCCAGCCCCAGCAGTCCGCGCAGCAGTTGCGCGTCGACGTGCGCCGGCTCGCCGACGAAGCCCAGATCGTGGCCGGCGATGCGCATGCGCCGCACGGTCAGCAGCGGGCCGTCCTGTCCCGAACAGCCGAAGGCCCGCGCACCGCGCGCGATCAGGCCGCGCACCAGATCCTTGTTGACGCTGCCGCACAGCACCGCTTCGACCACGTCGCGCGCGGCGGCCGACGTCACGCGAAGCCCCTCGACCCGCTCTTCCGGAATGCCCTGAGCGCGCAGCGCCGCGTCGATCTGCGGGCCGCCGCCGTGAACGAGGACGACCGAGGTGCCGGCCTTGGCCAGCGCGGCGATCTCGTCCAGTACGGGGTCCTCGGCGGCGGCCGTCATCGCGTTCCCGCCATACTTCAGGACGATGAGCATGCGTGAAGGTACGCCGGTCCACGCAGGTCCTCCGCCGGAGTCGGGGTACGACTCGGGCGTGAAACGCGCTGCCGGGCAGTTGGAACTGATGGACCGGCCCCTCGACGCACCCGACGAACTCGCACGCAACCTCGCGGACATCGCGTTTGCGAACCGCTGGTTCGGCGGCGTCGCGCCGATCCGGCGCGAGGTCCGGCGCAGCGGCGCGCGCACGATCCTCGACGTCGGCAGCGGCAGCGGCGACGTGCCGCTCGCGCTGGTGCGCGACGGCCGCCGGCGCGGCGTCGAGGTGCGCGCGACGTGCCTCGACCGCAGCGCGGCGATGCTCGAGATCGCGCGCCGGCACTGCGCGGGTGACGAACGCGTGAGCTTCGTCTGCGCCGAGGGCGAACGGCTGCCGTTCGGCGACGCCGCCTTCGACGTCGTCACCTGCACGCTCGCGCTGCATCACTTCGAACCGCCGGCCGCGCGCGAGTTGCTGCGCGAGTTGCGGCGCGTCGCGCGCGTGACGCCGATCGTCGGCGACCTCGTGCGCTCGCAGCTTGCGTTCGCCGTGACCTGGCTGTACGCGCAAACGACGACGCGCAACCGTCTCACGCGGCACGACGCGCCGCTCTCGGTGCGGCGCGCGTACGTGCCGGCCGAAGCTCTCGCGCTGGCGCGCGACGCCGGCTGGCGGGCACCGAGCGTTCGGCGCGAACCCTTCTTCCGCATGACCCTGCTCGATGGTTGACGCGGTCGTCGCGGGCGGCGGTCCCGCCGGCTCGGCGTGCGCGCTGTTGCTGGCGCGCGCGGGGTTCGCCGTCACGCTGGTCGAGCGCGCGACCTTTCCGCGCCGCAAGGTGTGCGGCGAATACCTCAACTCGGGTGCCGTCGCGGCACTCGAACGGCTGGGCGTGCTCGACGAGGTGCGCCGCCACGCTTTCCCGCTGCGCGGCGTGCGGCTCATGCCGCCGGGCGCGCCGGGGATCGAGCTGCCGTTCACGCAGGGCGCGCTGGCGTGCGAGCGCGAGACGCTCGACGCGCTCTTGTTGCGCGCGGCGGTCTTCGCCGGCGTCACCGTCGTGCGCGGCCGCGTCGAAGACGTGCTGCACGACCGCAACCGCATCGACGGCCTGTGGGTGCGCAACGACGACGGAACCGCCTACGAGGTGCGCGCGCGCTGGACCGTCGGCGCCGACGGCTGCGGGTCGATCGTCGCGCGGCGCGCCGGTCTCGCCGGACACACCTGGGGCACGCCGCGCTTTGCCGTCGGCGGACATTACGCCGGCTTCGGCGACCTCGGCGGCTGCGTCGAAATGTACGTCGGCGCGGGCGCCTATTTCGCGCTCAATCCTTTGGGTCATCATCTGACCAACGTGATGGTGGTGATACCGAAGACCGCGCTTGCGAAGTGGTCGCGTTTCGTGGATGAGGGCGTCGCCGGAAAAGCGGCCGAGCTCGGGCGCGGACACCGTTCGTTCGCGAACGCGAAGCGCAGCGGTCCGCGCGCCGCCGCCGGGCCGCTGGCGTACGACGTGCTCGCACCGGCGGCGAGCGGCGTGCTGCTGGTCGGGGATGCCGCCGGTTTTCTCAATCCGTTCACCGGACAAGGCGTCTTCTTGGCGCTGACGTCGGCCGAGCAGGCCGCGCAAACCATCGTCAAAAGCGCCGCCGATCCTGCGAATGAGGCGCGTGCGTTTGCAGCGTATTCCCGCGAACGGCGATCCGACTTGGCCGCGCGCAAACGCCTGAGCGCGGCCGTCGGCTGGCTGATCGACGTTGCGCCGTTGGCCCGCCGCGCGGCGGCGAATATCGCCCGGCGCCCGCAGCTGGGCGAAGCGCTGATCGGGGCGCTGGCCGGCGTGAACGCGCCGCAGAGCGCGCTCGTTCCCGGCGTCCTCGGAAAGCTCGTCCTCTGATCATCACCGAGAACCGCATCGAGATCGCCGCGCCGCCGGCCGCCATCTACCGGTTGGCGTCGGCGACCGAACGCTGGCCCGAGCTCTTGCCGCACTATCGCTGGGTGCGCGTGCTGGCGGAGAACGGACCGGCGCGCACGGTCGAGATGGCGGCCCGTCACGGCATCGTGCCGCTGCGCTGGACGGCCGAACAATTCAACGATCCGGTGCGGCCGCACATCGCGTTCCATCACGTCGCCGGACCGACGCGCGGCATGGACGTCGAGTGGATCTTCACCCCGCTCGACGCCGGCCGCACGCGCGTGCAGATCGTGCACCGGTTGGCATTCCGCTTTCCGTTGGCCGCGGACTTCTTCGGCAAGTACGTGGTGAGCGACATCTTCATTCACGGCGTCGCGAATGCGACGCTCGCGTGCATGAAGCGCTTGGCCGAAGCGAGCCCGGCATGACGCATCGCGTCGCGGTCACCGGTCTCGGCGTCGTTTCGCCGCTGGGCGTCGGCATCGAACCGTTCTGGACGAACGTGCTCGCCGAGCACGTTGCGATTCGCCCGGTCACGCGCTTTCCGACGGCCGGCTATTCCTCGACGGTGGCCGCCGAGATCGAAGACTTCGACGCGGCGGCGTTCGTCGGCGGCAAACGGTTGCGCTGGACGGATCGCTTCTCGCAGTTCGCGCTCGCGGCCACCCGTATGGCGATCGAGGACGCGCACCTGCGGATCCCCGGCGATGGCACCGACACCGGCGTGTTCATCGGCTCGGCGCTCGGCGGTCTCGCGTACGCCGACGAACAGCACGACGTCTTTCGCGCCGCCGGCCTCGACGCGGTGCGGCCGCTGCTGGCGATCTCGGTATTCGGCGGCGCCGCGACGTGCAACGTCGCGATGGAGTTCGGTATCCGCGGCCCCAACGTGGCCAACGGCAACTCGTGCGCGTCGGGCGCGGTGGCGATCGGTGACGCGTTCCGTGCGATCGCGCGCGGTGAGATCCGCAGAGCGCTCGCCGGCGGTTGCGAGGCGCCGCTCTCACCGCTCGTCTTCGGCGCGTTCACGGTGATCCGCGCGATGTCGACGCGCAACGACGATCCGGCCGGCGCGTGTCGCCCCTTCGACCGCGCGCGCGACGGCTTCGTGATGGCCGAGGGAGCGGCGATGCTGGTGCTGGAGCGCTACGACGACGCGCGGGCGCGCGGCGCGCACGTGTACGGCGAAATCGCCGGCTACGGCCTGACCAACGACGCGTTCCACATGTCGGCGCCGCAGCCCGAGGGCACGTTCAACGCGCTGGCGATGCGGCACGCACTCGCTGCCGCCGAGCTCACGCCGGACGACGTCGACGCGATCAACGCGCACGGTTCGGGGACGCCGCTCGGCGATGCCGGCGAAGCGGCGGCACTGCGGATCGTGTTCGGTGAACGCACGCCGCAGGTGCCGCTGACGGCAACCAAAGGTCAGCACGGACACGCGCTCGGCGCTACCGGCGCGTGGGAGGCGGTGCTCTCGCTGCTCGCGCTGGAACGCGGGATCGTTCCGCGCGTCGTGAACTGCGACGACCCGGATCCGGGCTGCGCGGTCGGCGTGCTGAACGCGCCGCTGCTATGCGCGCCGCGCGTCGTGCTGAGCTGCTCGGCGGGCTTCGGCGGCATCAACGCCGCGTTGGTGTTCCGCGCGCCGAACGAGTAACTGCTGCGGTCGATTGGCGGACGACGAGCGTGGGCGGCGGCGCGAGCACGGTCCGCCCAACGGAGCGTCCCGACCGCAGGCGTTCGAGCAACAGCTCGACGGCGAGCGCCGCAACGTCTTCGAGGTGCAAGTTGACCGAAGTCAGCGGCGGGGTGCTCTCCCGCGCGCGACGCCCATCGTAGCGCGTAGCCAAGCGGACGGTAGCCGGAACGTCGAGGCCGAGCCGATCGAGCGCGCGAAGCGCGCCGGCGGCAAACGTATCCACCAAGGCAAGAATTCCGTCGAGTTCGCGATGCCGGCGCACCAGGACCAGCGTGTTTTGATATGCTGCCTCCTCACCGGCGCTTTCGTCGATGCGCACGATGAGCGGCTCCACGCCTTTCGCACTTACCCTCTCGACGTACACTGCTTCCGTCTCGAGATACGACGTCCGGCGTGCGGCACCGATCATGAGCGCCACACGCCGGCATGACATGTCGAACAAATGATCGAGCAGCAAGCCCGCCGTTTCGGCCGATCGCAAGTCGACCGAAGCGAGCGCGTTCGGAGCCCCGGATTGGCACCCAATCGTCACCAGCGGAACGCCACGTTTGAGCAACTGCCCCACGCACGCGTCGTCATCACTCGGCTCGAGGACGATCGCTCCGTCGATCGCGAGCTCGTCGAAACGAGGCGGCCCGGCCGGCGTCGACGGCACGAGCAGCAAAGCGTAACCGCTTTCGAGCGCGCGCACAGCCGCGGTCGATGCAATTTCCATCAGGAAGCCGAGCCGCGAGGAATGGCTGGAAATCGCGAACGGCATCGATGAAAAAAGGCCGATCGTGCCGATGCCCGTGCTGCGCAACCGCCGAGCGTGAACGTTGGGCGTGTAACCCAAACGCGCAGCTGCAGCATCGATCCGCAGCTTGGTGCGAGCTTCAACATAGCGGCGGTTATTGATAGCGTTCGAGACCGTCGCCACCGAAACGCCGGCGGCTCGCGCTACATCGACAATCGTGGGCCGCGTCCGTGGTGCGCGCTTAGACACTTGTCGCTCCTGTGGCGGCAACTGCTGGACGTATTGCTCTAGCCTGACACTTACCCGCGTAGTAAAACGTTTTACGTGACTTCTACCACTCCGCGCATCGACCTGGTCACCGGCCGCCGTCGCGGCACGGGCCTCATTGCCTACGACCCCAGGCGTTCTGCCGGCGGCTACACGCTCGTCGCACCGCAGACCGACGACGGTAACGTTCGGCTCATCGCGCCTGACGGCACCGTGGCACACCATTGGAAGCTGGCACAGCGGCCCGGCAGGCACGCAGTGATCCTGCCCAACGGCAACCTGGGCTACAACGGCAACCATACCGACACGCCCAACCTCTATCCGGCGTGGGAAATGTGGCACGGCGGCGCGTTTTCCGAGGTGACCCCTGACGGCCAAGTCGTCTGGTCGCACGAAGACAAGCGCCACCACCACGACGCGCAGTGGCTCGCCGACGGCGACCTGCTCTACACGACGGCCGAAGTCATGCCGGCCGACGCCGCGACCCGCATCTCGGGCGGCAGTCACGCGCACGATCTCGCCGGCGGAGTGCAATACGCCGACGTGGTCAAGCGCGTCGACCGCTCGGGCGCTACCGTGTGGGAATGGAAGTCGTGGGAACACCTCGACCCGGCCGACTACCCGATCCATCCGATTTTCGACCGCTACCATTGGCCGCTGATCAACGGCCTCGGAATGACGCGCGCCGGGCTCGTGCTGATGAGCTTGCGTACGACGTCGGGAGTGATCGGCGTCGATCCAGGGAGCGGAAACGTGGTCTGGCGGATCGCTCATCCGGTCGTCGCGCAGCAGCATTCACCGGTCGAGCTCCCGAGCGGCCGCATTTTGATCTTCGACAACGGCAATCTGCGGCCGGGCGTTACGTCACCGCACTCGCGCGTCATCGAGGTCGAGCCCATGACGCAAACGGTAACGTGGGAGTATGCCGACCCGATGCGCCCGTCGTTCTTTGCGCCGTACATGGGCAATGCCGACCGCCTCGAGAACGGCAACACGCTGATCACCGAGTCGACGTTCGGCCGGCTCTTCGAAGTGACGCCCGAGGGAGACGTCGTTTGGGAGTACGTGATCCCGCAGTTCGCCGAGTATCCGGCCGGTGCCGCGCGCGACTACTCGCCGGGATTTCATAACAGCGTCTTCAAAGCAAATCGGTACCCGAAGACGCGAATCCCGTGGCTGTAGGCCTGCACCGCGTCCTCAACGTCGTCGTTTCGCTGGGCGCCGTTCTGATCGTGTGGACGCTCATCAGCGTATTCAACCTGGTCAACCCGGCGCTGTTCCCGTCGCCGCTCGAAACCTGGAACGCCGCGCTCGAGCTGATGCGCACGGGGTTGTTCCTGAGCGATCTCGCCGCGTCGCTGGCCCGAGCCGGAATCGGATTTGCGATCGGTGCGGTGCTCGGCGTCATCGTGGGGTTGCTCACCGCAAGGGTGCCGGCGGTGCAATTCGTCCTGGGTCCGTTTCTGACCGTGCTGCGTCCGATTCCCGCCATCGCGCTGGTACCGATCGCCATCGTATGGTTCGGTATCGGCGAACCGTCGAAGTATTTCGTGATCGCGTACACCGTATTTCTGGCGGTCTGGCTCAACACGCACCACGGCATGGAGCGCGTTCCGTGGACATTCGTGCTCGCATCGCGCGCGCTCGGCGCTTCGCGCGTGCGCGAATTCATCGAAGTGATCATGCCCGCCGCTGCCCCCTACATCGTCGCCGGCTTGCGCATGGGTTCGGCACTGGCGTTCCTCAGTCTGGTCGCAGCGGAGCTGAGCGGCGCGTCATCCGGTATCGGCTACCGCATGCAAGAAGCGCGGCAATATATTCGGACCGACATCATGTTCGTCGGCCTGATCGAACTCGGCATCCTCGGGGCGCTGCTCGACACGGGATTCGTCATGCTCAGCCGGCGCGTCGTGCATTGGGAGGATCATGCATGAACGATGGTCTGATCGAGGTTCGAGATCTGACCATTCGCTTTCCCGGCCGCACGGGCGCCGTCGCGCTTTCCGGCATCGACCTGACGCTGCAGCCCGGCTCCTTTACCGCCGTCATCGGGCCGTCGGGCTGCGGCAAGTCGACCCTGCTCAACGCAATCGCCGGCTTTGTCGCGCCGAGCATGGGCACGATAACACTCGACAGCATCACTATCGACGGGCCGAGCCCCGAGCGCGGCGTCGTATTCCAGCAATACGGATTGTTTCCGTGGTTCAGTGCGGCCGGCAATATCGAGTTTGCGCTAAAGCGCTTCGGTTACCCGAAAGAACAGCGCCGCCGCGAGGCGTTCGCGGCGCTCGAGGAGGTTTCGCTGGCCGCCATGGCCGGTCGTTTCCCCGGCCAGCTTTCCGGCGGTATGAAGCAGCGCGTCGCAATCGCCCGCACACTTGCAGGCCGGCCCAAAGTTCTGCTGATGGACGAACCGTTCGGCGCGCTCGACGCCCAAACACGCATGAATATGCACGACCTGCTGCTCGACATATGGGAGCGGCGCAAGACGACCGTACTATTCATCACCCACGACGTCGACGAAGCGCTCATCCTGGCTGATGTCGTCCACGTCATGTCTCCCGGCCCGGGTGAGATCATCGCGTCGATCGACGTCACCGCGCCGCGCCCACGCGCGACGCTGCGCGACGCGGACGATTTCGTTCGCCTACGCACGCAGATACTCGATCTGCTTCGCACCGGGGCGAGCTAGAGACTACTTCAGCTGGACGCTGTGCGGCGCGACCGCCGCGAGGAACGAGGCGTCGACGTAGGAAGAGAACAGGCCGGCGTCCGGTTCCGGGCCCTTGACGAAGCCGCTGTCGTGAACCCAGTGACCTTCTTCATCGAGGAGCTGGATGAGCGGACGGTCGAGTACGATCCCGAAGTGATAGTCGGCCCAAAGTGCTTGGATATCCGCCGGTGCCGAGAGGCCGCCCATCGCCTTGGAAACGACCGCGGCGGATCTAGCCGGGTCCTGCATAACGAGCTGATTGGCGGCCAGCAGCCCGCTGAGCATCGCTCGAACGCGCGCGGGGTGGTTTGTCAATTCGGCCGTTGTCGCGACGAGCAAGAAGGTCCCGACGTATTCGGGCGTGCGTCGTTCACGGTACCGGTCGCCCAGCACTTTCTTGGCTTGGGGATAGAATTGAGGAAACATGCAGGCGGCATCGATGTCGCCACGAGCGAGCGCCGGCACGAGATCGGCGGGTCCGGCGTTAACGACCGTCGCGTTTACACCGGCACTTCGCAGGACGGCGAAGGTCTGATAATCGTTACTCGTGCCGAGGATCGTTCCGATTTTGCGGCCCGCTAGGCTCTTCAAAGACGAAAGATCCAGAGCCGAGGTAGCAATGATGCGCTCCCCAGAGTATCGCGAGAGCAACGCGATGATGCGAAAGTCCCTGTGTTGCATCGCGCCGATAACGGGCGGCAACTCAGCCATGAGCGCGTAGTCGACTTGACCGCCGATCAGGGCTTCGAGAGCTTCGCGACCGGTTGGGGTTGACGAGGTGTGAACGGTGACGCCGCGCTGTGCCCACAGTCCCTTGTCCATGGCCTGAGCGACTTGCGGCGTGTCGGGACCGGGACTCCATGAGAGATTGACAGTGCCGAGGTCGGTGGCCGCCGTGGCGGGCGCTACCAGAACGAGAAGGCCGAGGCACGCGGCCAGGGCCGCTATGCGCGTAAACATGAAACTGCTCCTTGAGATGGCCGCCGTCAGGCGCTAGTCACGTAGTCTTGAACGAGATCGAGCTTCTTTGCCATGTACTCGCCCGCGCGAATTGGGGCGTACTTCTTCGGCCACTCGGCGCTGACGCAACTCGGGACTGCGTCGATGAGCGCGTTCGGGCTGGGTTCGTGAAAGAACACCACGGAAAGTCGCCGGGCACGCGTTCGCTCATCGTCGGGCGGATTTGCAACCCGATGCATCGTGGAGTGCCAGCGATCGTTGGTCCATTGCGCCAGCATGTCGCCGATGTTGACGATAAACGTGCCCGGCACCGGCACGACTTCGTGCCACACCTCGTCTCGGCCCAGCACTTGTAGCCCGTTCGGCCGATCCTCCGACTTCAATATGGTGAGGTTGCCGAAATCCGTGTGCGCGTGGTTTCGAAATTGATCGGGCGGCGGCGCACTCTCCAACGCCGGATAATGCTGGGCGACGAGCTGACTTGCCGGTCGGCTCAATTTATCGTCGAACCAGTTTCGCGGCAACTCCAGGGCTTCGGCAAAGATTTGCATGAGCTGCAATGCGAGGACACCCATGGCCGCATAGTAGCGCTCCCAAACCGCGCGCATTTCCGGCGCAGCTTGCGGCCAAACGTTGGGTTTGAAAAAGCCGCGCATTTCCTGCGAGTCGTAATACGGGTCGCCCGCGACCGCTTCGGGACCCATGCGAAACGATTCCCGCAGATCCGGCGGGGCGTCACGGCCGAGCAGACGCCCGTTCACCCCCGTTGCGAAAC
>JBEKXE010000088.1:0-20156 GCA_049512335.1 Candidatus Lustribacter sp. | reverse complement strand
GTCCCGACCGAAGTGCTCGATCCGCGCGCGGCCTGGAAAGATCCGGCGGCATACGATGCGCAAGCGAAGAAGCTCGCGGCTGCGTTTGCGGAAAACTTCAAGCAGTTCGAAGCGGCGGCAACGCCCGACGTGCTGGCCGCCGCGATTCGTCCCTAATCGATGAAACGCGCTGCGTTCGCGTCGCTGGTTGCGGGGGCAGCGGCGGCGCCGGCCGTTGCCCTGGCCCAAACCGCCCCGACGGTCATTCGCCTGGGAACCGCTCCGGTCGAGAGCTATGCCTTGGCGTACTATGCCGTCGAGCGCGGCTTCTTCAAAGCGGCCAACCTCGACGTGCAGATCCAAACCTTCAGCGGCGGCGGCGGCGTGATGACCGCAGCCGCCGGAGGTGCGCTCGACATGGGTTGCGCGAACGTCGGGGCCCAGGCCAACGCGTACATGCGCAGCCTGCCGTTCGCGATGATCGCGGGCGGCGGCAACTACTCCACCAACTCGCCGACCACCGTGCTGGCGGTCGCCAAGAACTCGCCGCTCAAGACGGCCAAGGACCTCAACGGCAAGACCATCGGGTGCTCGACGCTCAAGGACCTGCAGCAAGTGTCGGTCATGAAGTGGGTCGACACGAACGGGGGCGACTCATCGACGCTGAAGTTCCTCGAGATCCCGGTGCCCGAAATGGCGCCGGCCCTCGTCGCCGGCCGCATCGACGGCGCGTGCGAGCTCGAGCCCTCGCTGACGTATGCCAAGAACGACATCCGCGTCTTCGGCAAATGCTACGACGCGATCGCGAAGACCCTCACGATCACCACGCACTTCGCCAACACCGCCTGGCTCGACGCGCACCCGGCAGCGGCGCACGCCTTCATCGGCGCCATGCGCGCGGCCGCCCAGTGGGCCAACAAGAATCCGGCGGCGTCGGCGACGATTCTCGAGCGCGTCTCGCAGATTCCGGCCGCGACGGTCGGCGTGATGAACCGCGTGGTCTTCGCCGAGAGCCTCGAGGCGTCGACGATTCAACCGGTGATCGACGCCACCGCGCAATACAAATTCATCCCCAAAACCTTCAACGTCACCGAGATGTTCTGGAAGTCTGCATGAGCGAATCACCCAAGCCCGCGCCCCCGAAAGATCTGCCGCCCGCGCCCGACAAGGCGGCGGTCGAAGCGCTGATCGGACCGTACCGGGCGAAGACGGACCGCGCCGACTCGGACGAGCTCTATAAAGAGCTGCTGGGCTTCGTGCCGCCGCGCATCCAAGCGCGCGTGCTGGTGCAAGGGGCGCTCGATCCCGAGGGCTACGATCTCACCGAGCAGATCCGCCAGCACATGATGTATCCGAAGTGCTTCGACGTGAAGACGGCGCAGCTGATGCTCTTCGGCATGCTGCTCACGCAGCTTTCCGACGCCGCGCAGCTGCATGCGATCGGCGCGCGCAAAGCCGGCGCCACGTGGGAGGAGCTCAACGCCGTCGTCGGCCTGTGCTTCCTCTTCCGCGGCCTCTCCGCGGCCAACCGCGGCACCGAGATCATCGCCGGCATGGCGCGCCGCGAATACGACGCCGCCGACCTGCGCAGCGGCCTCGAAAGCGACTAAACCCCGCTCACTTAATCTCGAGGTGTTCCGCGCCGTCCCACGGGCCGGCGCGTTCGCGCACGACCGATAGCGTGCAGCGGTCGCGGAAGTACGCCGCGACGTTGTCTTCGGGACAAATCTCGGCGATCCGCGAGAAGAACTTGCCGGCCGTGAGCAGCATGCCCTTGCGGTATTCGGTCATGGCCGCCGTGAACTGCGGCTGCGACTTGTCCTTGAATTCGATCAGCTCGTGCGGATCGTTGTCGTAGCATTCGTAGACTTCGACGGCTTCCGACTTGCCCTTGGCGCGCACCGCGCCGAGCGCGCGGATGCGGAATTTGTGATCGGGCGGCAGGTTCTCGACGACCGAGCCGCTCAGCAGCAGGTTGACGCCGAACGTCTTGGTCATGCCCTCGATGCGCGAGGCGAGGTTGACGGCGTCGGCGATGACGGTCGTCTGCATTTGGTCCTCGGCCCCGATCGTGCCGAGCATCAGCGAGCCCCGGTGCAGGCCGGTGCCGATCTTGATCGGCGCGTAGCCGGCCATGCGCCGCCCGTGGTTGTAGCGCGCGATCTGCTGTCCGAGATCGACGGCCGCTTGAACGGCGTCGAGCGCGTTGCCCGGGAAGAGCGCCATCACGCCGTCGCCGAGATACTTGTCGACGAAGCCGCCGCGGGCCCGGATGATCGGCGTGACGTTGCGCAGATACGAGGTGAGGAAGCTGAAGTTCTCTTGCGGTGTCAGCCGTTCGGAGAGCTGGGTGAAATCGCGGATGTCCGAAAAGAACACCGTCATCTCGCGCTGCATGTGATCGCCGAGTTTGACGTCGGCCAGCGACTTGCGCTCGAGCATGTCCAAGAACTCGCGCGGGATGAACCGGTGCACGGTTTGCGCGTTCTCCCAGGCGCCGTCGATGACGAGCGGCGGCTTTCCGCCCGGCCGGAGAACCGTGGTTTCCTGCAGCACGCTCTTGGGTGCGGGCGGATGCGGGGCGTGGACGCGCAGCGCGGCCGCGACGCGCTTGTGCACGAGCAGCGGGTTCGCGGTGTCGTGCGGCAGGATCAAGTAATCGTCGGCGCCGCGATGCAGGCACGCTTGCACGCGGCTCGTCGCATCCGGCGGCGCGATGACGATGACCGGGATACGCCCCTCGAGCCCGTGATGCGTTTTGGCCGTCTTCATCAGTGCGAGGACGTCGTGGCTATGCTGCATCACGTCGATCATCAGGACGTCGGTTGTGCGCGCGACGAGCGTGGCGATCGCTTCGGCGGGTAATAGAAAGCAAACGACCGATGTACCATCGTCGTTTACGATCGACTCAAACGCCTGATGATCTGCGTCCGAGCCCCCGACGTAAGCGATTCGGACCTGGGACAAGTGAAAACCCCCGACCCTGCGGTTGGGCAAGCAAGCGCCTTGTCCCCGCTGGAGCGGCGCTCGAAGTTTCAAAACAGTGATCGGCGACAAAAAGGGCGGCCGCATCGGCGGCCGCCCCCCAGTCCGGGCGATCAGATTAAGATCGCTCTAGAACATGTTCCAGAGGAACTGGTTGTAGACCTCATGGTGGAACTGGACTTCCTCCGGCTTCACGATCGTTCCGAGGAGGCGCGGGCAGCGGTCGGCGCTGGCCTGCTTGAGATCGGCGTAACGGCCCTTGACGTCCTCGCCCAGGATCGTGGTGATCCACTTCGAGGCCTTGAAGTCTTCGAGCGCGTCGTAGATGTTGTCGGGCAGGTAACGCTCGGCCGAACGCAGGTTCGGGATGTTGGCGATCGATCCGTCCAGGCCGGTCTTGAACACGCTGTAGAGCACGGCGTAGGGGTTGGCATCGGGTCCGACCGACCGGACCTCGACACGCGAGCTGCGCTCGTTGCCGATCGGGATGCGAACCATCGAGCCGCGGTCGACGGCCGAGGCCTTGATCTGATTCGGCGCCTCGAAATGCGGGTCGAGCCGGCGGAAGGCGTTGACGCTGGCGTTGTAGAGCAGACAGGTGTCGCGCCCCACGGACAGGATGCGGTCGATGAACTTCCAGCCGAAGTCGCTGAGCTTCTCGGCGCCCTTGGGATCCCACATCAGGTTCTTGCCGCCTTTGCCGCTGACCGACACGTTGGTGTGCATGCCGCTGCCGTTGACGCCGACGACCGGCTTGGGCAAGAAGCTCGCCGTGAGGCCGAGGTTCGTCGCGACTTGGCGGCAGATCAGCTTGTAGAGCTGGATCGTGTCGGCGGCCGCGACGACTTCACCGTAGCTGTAGTTGATCTCGAACTGCGACGGCGCGACCTCGGGGTGATCCTTCTCGTTCTCGAAGCCCATCGCGCGCTGCACTTCGGCGACGGTGTCGATGAACTGGCGCAGCGGATCGCCGGGCAGCGAATGGTAGTAGCCGCCGGTGTTGACGAAATCGAACTTGTGCGTCTTGTAGAATTCGCGCTCGGCATTGAGCCCGGCGAAGACGAAGCCTTCGATTTCGTTGGCGGCGTTACAGGTGTAGCCGTCCTTTTCGAATTTATCGGTGGCGAATTTCTTGAGGATGCCGCGCATGTCGGCCCCGAACGGCGAGCCGTCCTTGTCGACCACCTCGCCGAATACCAGCACCTTGCCCGTGCCGAAGACGTCGGCCGGCGCCCAATAGAACGCACTCCAGTCGACGAACAAGCGCAGGTCGCTCTCGTGCTGCGCCGTGAAACCGCGAATCGACGAACCGTCGAAAGTGAGGTTGTCGGCCGACTTCACCAAAAATTTCTTGTCGTAGTCGAGCATGTGCAGGCGGCCTTCCAGGTCGCTGAACATCAGCGTGACCGCCTTGATGCCCTTCGTATCGCTGAGATATTTCAGGCGCTCTTCCTGGAGCTTGTGCATCGGTACGCGGTTTTTCCGCTGCTCCTTGGCCGCAAGGTTTTTTTCTTCGAGCTCGCCGTATGGCAGCATCAGAAAATCGCGTAACTCGGAACTCATGTGGTGTTTCTTTTCTCCTGACGTGGCTGAAAGCGCCGGCAATAAGGGGCGCGGTTTTCTCCCCGAAAATCGACCATTGCCAGCCCGGACAGCGAACCCTCGGGCCATTTGGCGTACCGGAACGGGGGGGCGTGCACACTCTGCTTAACCCCGGGGGCGAACCCGGGCCGGGGGGTTAGCGGACGAGGCGAGCGGTTACGGCTCCTCGGCGAACTGGGGGCCGGTTCCGAACGTTTTCCAATCGAAACCTTGGTCGCGGAAGCCCGCGTCCACCTCGACGTTCCACTCCTGCGCCGGCTGATCCACCACGACGACCGCGCCGCCGGCCAGGCTTTCCAGGACGCGCCACAGGTAGCGCACCACCAGGCAGCGGGTGAACTCGTTGAGCCGGCCCCATTGATCGGTGGCCGTCAGTTCGAGCCGCGTCTCCTGTTCCGACTTCCAGACGGCATAGTCGGTGAAGATGTCACCGTATTTCTGGCGCGGACCGGCCAAGACGGTCTTGATTCGCGCTTCGAGATCGGGCGCGCGCTTGCGCTGCGAGCGAATCCTCGCCTGCGCTTCGTTGTGCATACGGATTGCCGCCATCACGCCCAGCGCCACGATCACGACCACCAAGAGCGCGAGCGCAACCACGGTCGTCATGCGAGCACATCCCGAAGTCCGCACTTCTCCATTGAGGGCGGCCTACGGCATGTAACCTGCCGCCCCCTTGAAAGAGAAGGGTTTGTGAACCAATCGTGACGGAGCGGGGTTAGGACGAGTGTGAAAGACGTTGCAAAAACCGATGCCGAATGGCGTGCCGAACTGCCGCCGGACCGCTACGCCGTGCTGCGTCAGGCGGCCACCGAGCCGCCGTTCAGCGGCGCGCTCTACCACAACAAAGAGAAGGGCACGTACGTGTGCGGCGCCTGTCACGCCCCGCTGTTCGCGTCGGAGACGAAGTACGAGAGCGGGAGCGGCTGGCCGAGCTTCTTCGATCCGCTGACCAGCGATGCGGTCACGATCGTCGAGGACCGCTCGCACGGCATGGTCCGGCGCGAAGTGCGGTGCGCGCGCTGCGATTCGCACCTCGGCCACGTCTTCGAGGATGGGCCGGCACCGACGGGCGAGCGCTACTGCATGAACTCCCTGGCGCTCGAGTTCACGCCGCCCGCGAGCTAACGCGGCGGGCCCAGCACCGCTTCGACGGCGACTCCGATGCGCAGCAAGCGCGCGTCCTCGTCCTGGCGTCCCACGACCATCAACCCGACCGGCGCGCCGCCCGTGGGCAACGGTAGCGACAGCGCGCAGCCGTCGAGCACGTTGACCGCGCTGGTGTTGCGCAGGACGAGCACGTTCGTGCGCGCGTAGGCCTCATCGTCGGCCGTCAGCGCGGCGACCGCCGGCGGCACGATCGCCACCGTCGGCCAGAGCAACGCGTCGTAGCCCTCGCTCTCGGCCGCGAAGGCCTCGGTGTACGCGCGCCGGCCGCGCAAGAGGTCGATGTAGTCGCCGGCGGTGATCGCGGCGCCGCGCAGGATGCGGCGCGCGATCTGCGGGTCGTAGCGCGCTTCGTCCGTCGCCAGCAGCCCGCGATGCCACCAGTAGGCCTCGGCCGCCGGAATGTTCGCGTTCGCCTGTAGCGAGGGCAGCCGCTCCAGGGCCGGCAGCGGCGCCTCGTCGACGGTCGCGCCGGCCGCCCGTAACGCGTCGAGCGCCGCCGCGAACGCCGCCGCCACCGCCGGCTCGAGCCCGGCCCGCACGTAGTTCACCGGTGCGAGGAAGCGCAGCCGCCGCGGCTCGGGCGCCGGCCGTGCGGCCGGCACGGCGCCGGAGAGCACCGCGTCGACCGTCGCGCAACAGGCCACGCTGGGCGCCAGCGGGCCGACCGAGTCGAGGGTGAACGAGAGCGGGTAGGCGCCGTCCAACGGCACGCGGCGGGCCGTCGGCTTGAAGCCGGTGACGCCGCAGAACGCGGCCGGGATGCGGACCGAACCGCCGGTATCGGTCCCGATGGCCGCCACGGCCATGCCGTCGGCGACCGAGACCGCGGCGCCCGACGATGAGCCGCCGGGGACGCGGCCCAGCGCCCGGTCGTACGGCGCGAGCGGCGTCCCGTAATGCGGGTTGATCCCGAGCCCCGAGTACGCGAACTCCGTCATGTTGGTCTTGCCGACGATCACCGCACCGGCCCGCCGCAGGCGAGCGACAATGGTCGCATCCGCGCTCGCCGGCGGCGCATCCGCCAGCACGGCGGAACCGGCGCGCGTCGTCCGTCCGGCCACGTCGAAGAGATCTTTGATCGAAACCGGCAGCCCGGCCAGCGGCGACGCAACGTAGCCGGCGCGCCGTTGCGTGTCGGCGGCGTCGGCAGCTGCCAGCGCGCCGGCACGGTCCAACTCCGTGAACGTTCGCGCGCCCTCGCCTGCCGTGTCGTCGATGCGGGCGAAGGCGGCCTCACAGAGCGCGCGGCTGGTCACCTCGCCGCGGTCGAGTTGTTCGCGCAGCGCGCGGATGGTCGTCATTTTTCCCGCCTTTCGCGTTCGCTAAAGGGATGCCCGGCGCGGATTCCAACATGCGGGTGTGCAAGCTACGCAGGTTCTCATCGTCGGTGCCGGCCCGGTCGGGCTCACCCTCGCGCTCGATCTCGCGCAACGCGGCGTTCGCGCAACGCTGGTCGAGCGCAACCCGACCTCGATCCAGTTGCCGAAGATGGAACGCTGCAACGCGCGGACCATGGAGATCTTCCGCCGTCTGGGGATCGCCGAGACCGTTCGCAACGCGGGGCTGCCGCGCACGGCGCCGATGGACGTCTTCCTGGCCGACTCGATGGCCGCGCCCGAGGCGATCGTGCATTTGCCCTATCCCTCGGTAGCCGACGCCAAGGCGACGATCGCCGCACACAACGACGGCCGGCCGCTGGAACCATACCAGCTGATCTCGCAGTACACGCTCGAGCCGCTGCTGCGCTCGATCGCCGACACGCGGCCCGAGCTGACCGTTCGCTTCAGCTGCGAGATGACGTCGTTCGTCGAAGATGAAACCGGCATCACCGCTACGTTGGCGACCGACAGCGGTCCCGACGAAATCCGCGCCGCCTTCATCGTCGGCTGCGACGGCGGCAGCAGCACCGTGCGCAAGCAGCTCGGCATCGCGCTCTCGGGTCAAGGGCGCATCCGCAAATTGCGCCAGGCGCTGTTCTACGCGCCCGAGCTCTACGAGCGCATTCCGATGGGCAAGGGCCGCCACTACCACATCGCCAAGCCGCCGATCTTCCCGTTCATCATCATCCAGGACAGCACCAAGCACTGGACGCTGCACGCGGCCGCCGAGAGCGACGCCGAGATGGCGGAGATCTTCCGCGGTGCGCTCGCGATGGACGTTCCGTTCGACATGCTCTCGGTCAACGAGTGGACGCAGCACTTGCTGTGCGCCGACCGCTATCGCGAGGGCCGCGCGTTCATCGCCGGCGACGCCGCGCATCTGGTCATCCCGACCGGCGGGCTGGGGATGAACACCGGCGTCGGCGATGCGATCGACCTGAGTTGGAAACTCGCCGCCACGCTGGCGGGCTGGGGCGGCCCGGGGCTGCTCGACTCCTACGAGCGCGAACGCCGCCAGATCGGACTGCGCAACGTGCGTGCTTCGGGCGCGGCGATGGACGGCCGCACGACTTGGCGCGCCGCCGGTTCGCGCGCCGAGATGGGGAAAGCGTTCGACGCCGAGCAGCGCAAGGTGACCGAGATCCTCGGCATCGAGTGCGGTTATCGCTACGTCGACTCGCCGGTCGTGTGCGCCGAGGACGGCGATGGGCCCGATCCGGACAACCGTGCGTACGTGCCGACGACGTGGCCGGGCTTCCGGCTGCCGCACGTCTGGCTCGACGACGGCACGGCACTGCACGATCGGTTGGAGTTCGGCTACACGCTGCTGCGCCTCGGCGGCGCGCCGCCCGACACCGGCGCGCTCGAACGCAGCTTGCGCGCGACCGGCGCGCCGCTCGACGTGCTGCGCGTGCCGGATGCCGCGGCGCGCGAGATCTATGGCCGCGACCTCGTGCTGGTGCGGCCCGACCTGCACGTCGTCTGGCGCGGAGATGCAGCGCCCGCCGATGCCGCCGCGATCGCCGCGACGATCACCGGCCGGGCCGGCGCTCTAGCCCGCAGCTAACGCGGCAAAGATACGTTCGGCGGTCACCGGCAGCTGCGTGAGCCGCACGCCGCATGCCGCGTGCACGGCGTTGGCCAAGGCCGGTCCGAACGCCGACGTGTTGACCTCGCCGACCGCCCGCGCACCGAACGGCCCGGGGCCGCGATCCGATTCCAACACGTGCACCTGGAAAGGCGGCATGTCTTTCTGGCAGGGTAGCTTGTAGTCGGCAAACGTCAGGTTGGCGATCCGCCCGTCTTCGACGATCAGTTCCTCGGTCGCCGCGTGCCCCAAACCCATGACGAACCCGCCGTCGATCTGGCCGCGATGCGCGATCGGATTGATGATCGTTCCGGTGTCGACGCAGAAAATCACGTCGTTGATCGTGAAGGCGCCGGTCTCGCGGTCCACCGTGACGTCGACGACGTAGCCGTTGAAGTTGTTGCACTGCGGATCGCCGTGCTGCGGTTGTCCGTCGAACGTGCCCGAATACGTCACGGGCTCACCGCCGCGGGCCGCGATCAGCGTCGCCGCCGCGGCGTCCCACGCCATATCGGCCGCTCCGACCGCTTCGAGGTCGGCGCGCAGTTGGCGCGTCGCTTCGAGCGCCGCGTTGCCGACGATGTTCGTCGTGCGGCTGGCGCCGACGCCCGGATCGAACGGCACAACGTCGGTGGCGTCGCGCGAGACGCGCACGCGCGCGGCATCGATGTCGAGGTCGACCGCCACCACGCGGCTGAGCACGGTGAGGATGCCCATCCCCTGTTCGGTCGTGCCGGTATGCACCTCGACATCTCCGGAGGGCATCAACACGACATTTACCGTGGACTTGCCGACCCCGATGTGGCGCACCGCGAAGGCTACGCCGCGACCGCGCCCCGGCGGCAGCGGTTCGCTCCACGCCGACTCGCGCTTCAGCACGTCGAGAACCTCGGCGCCGCGCGCCGCGAGGTACGAATGCCCTTCGACGTCGAGGTCGCCCTCGCGCGCGCAGTTGAGCATGCGAAATTCCAGCGGGTCGATGCCCAGCTCGCGCGCAACCAGATCGATCGCCGATTCGGCGGCGAACACGCACTGGACGTCGCCCGGTGCGCGCATGAAGCCGCCCGGCACGGAGTTGGTGTAGACGGCGGTGCGCTCGAGGCATTGGTTGGGAATGCCGTATGGGAACTTCGTCTCGGGACCGGGCAGAATCGTCGGAATGACCTTGCCGGCAGCGTAAGCGCCGCCGTCGTAGAGCGCGTTCACGTGCAGCGCGACGATCTTCCCGTCCTTCGTCACGCCCGTCTTCACCGTGATCTTCGACGCGTGACGCACGGTCGTCGAGCGAATGTCGTCGAGGTAGTTGCGCACGAATTTCACCGGCCGCCCGGTCGCCGCAGCCAGGTAGTAGCAGGGAAACTCTTCGACCGAGAGCCCTTTGGCGCCGAACTCGCCGCCGATGTAGCTCGGGTGGACGACGATCTTCTCTTGCGGCACGCCGGTCGTGACCGACAGCTGCTCGCGCAACGCAAACGGCCCTTTGTTGGTCGAGACCACGTGTACGACGCCGGCCTCGTCGATCCACACGAGCGTTGCGCGCGGCTCGATGTAGCCGCCGTGATAGCGCGGCGTGGTCAACGTGTGCTCGAAGATGCGGTCGGCCTGAGCAAATCCCGCCTCGAGGTCGCCGATCATCGCCTTACCGTAGCCTTGGATGTTCGGGTGCGGGTGTTGCGGCCGGCGCGGGAACATGAACGGATACTTCTCGGGATGCTCGTGCAGCACGATCGCATCCGGCCGCAGCGCCGCTTCGGTGTCGAAGAGGCCCGGCAGCTCCTCGTACTCAACCGAGATCGCGGCCACGGCCGCGGCCGCGATCTGCGGCGTGTCGGCGGCGACGGCGGCGACGAACTCGCCGACGAAGCGCACGCGATCGATCGCCAGCACGGGCCAGTCGCACAGCCGGCGGCCGAAGTAATGCTCGCCGACGTCGCGGCCCGTCAGCACGGCGTGTACGCCGGGCATCGCCCGCGCCGTCGCGGTGTCGATCGCGACGATCTTCGCGTGCGCCATCGTCCCCGCCACGAAGTCGGCCCAGACCATGCCGGGGCGCGCGAAGTCGGCCGTGTACTGGGCTTGCCCGGAGGCCTTGAGCGTCCCGTCGACACGAACCTCGTCGGTGCGAAAACGATCGGCCGGCGTTGTGGTGCGCGGGCGATCGGAAATCGACGTCACGTGAGGTCGCGAATCTCCGTGTTCATCGCGACATCGCTGCGCCGGCGCGGGATCAGCGTCTCCCCGTAGGTGAAGTAGTTGCCCGCGACCGCGTCTTGCGCCGCCTGCTCGAACTCTTCCGGCCAGTCGCCGAGCGAATAGCCGTACCACGGCGTTTCGGGGCGTAGCGGCGGCAGCCCGAGCTCGTCCCAGATCCGCTTGGCGTTCTCCATGTATTCACGCTTCGGCAGCGAAATCGGCGGAAACGTCTCCTTGAGCATCGCGTTGACCAGGACGGCCGAATCCTGACCGTTGTTGCGCTTGCTGCGCGGGCCGTGACCCTGATCCTTGTGGTCGATGATCTGCATGTCGAGCACCGGATTGGCCCGGTACGCCAGCGCCCACAGCAGCATGTCGGCGTTGCGCGGATCGATGTCCTCGTTGACCGCGATCACGTACTTCCCGGCCGCGGCGTGCAGCGACATCGCGCCGGTCAGCGCGCGCCAGACCTCGGTCTCCGAGGCGGTGTCTTTCATCGTCACGATGATGAACTTGCGCAGGTTGGTCAGCGCCTCGTGCATCGAGACGCGCACGACGCTGCGGCAGCCGAGCACGTCGCGCAGGTGCGCGGTGAACATCGGTTCCATCGCGACGCGCTTCATCAAGCTCGATTCGCTCGGCGTGACCTGCGAGATGATCGACGTCAGGATCGGCTTGCGCTTGCGCGTGATGGCCGTGACGTCCATGTAGGCGTTGTATTCCTGCAGGTTCACGTGTCCGTGCGATTCACCGAACGGCGCTTCGGGCTCGAGGTCGTGCGTCGAGATGTAGCCCTCGATCACGATCTCGGCCTCGGCCGGCACGAGCAGATCGACGGTCTTCGCGCGCACGACGTTGATCGGCGATCCGACGAGGCCGCCCGCGACCTCGAATTCATCGAGCGTTTCGGGACACTTCTGCGCCGAGGTGAACGCCACCGACGGCGGGCAGCCGAGCACGACGGCGGCCGGCATCTTCTCGCCGCGCGCGCGGTACTTTTCCCAATGCACGTAGATGCCGGGCCGCAGCTCGAGCGAGGGGTTCATGCCCAAGCGCGTCGGCGACTTCAGCTGACCGCGATAGTTGCCCATGTTTTGGATGCCGGTATCGGGGTCTTTGGTGATGTACTGCGAGAGCGTCGTGTACGGAGCGTTGTCCCAACCCGGGGTCGAGATCGGCACCGGGATGCCGTCGAGCCCGTTCCCGGGCACGAGCAGTTCCTCGCCGGTGATGACGATCTCTTGGCACGGCGCGTCGGTGACGAGGTTCGGTTTGACCGGCGCCGCCATGGCCTTCTGCCACGTCGCATCGATCTGATCGAGCGGCACGCCCATGCCGATGCGATAGATTTCTTCGTTGGCCGCCAGCGCGCCGACGACGACCGGGATATCGTAGTGCCGGCCCTTGCTGTCGGTGACGTTGGTGAAGAGAAACGCTTTACGGTCGCGTTCCGCGATGCCGCCGCGGAACTGCCAGCGTACCAGCGGATGCATCTCCGTGTCCTTGTTGATCGGGCGGTCGACCCGGATCAGCAAGCCCGCTTCGTCGAGCGCCGCAATGTGCTCGTGCAGGTCGGGATACGCGCGCGGGGGCGCAGCGGCGGGCTTTTGAGGCGCTAACATGCCGCCTCAGCGATAATTCTGCAGTTCGCGGTTTTCACTGGCTTCCCAGAGCCAGCCGCCTTCGTGTCCGCTCCACAGCTCCTTCGCCATCGCTTGGATTTCGGGATCGTCCAATGTGGTCAGATGGCCGCGCTCGACGATCGTTTCGCCGTTGATCACGACCGTCGCCCGGAACAGGCAGCCGTCGACGTGCTCGCCCGTCGTGCCCGTCGTGGCGATGTGCAGCGAACCGCTGCGGCTCGAACCCGCGAGCCCCGTCGAGCGGCCGCCGTAGCTCGGAACCTTGGGATTGAACCCCAAACCGATCTCGGCCAACTGTCCGCCCTCGGCGGTCATCTCGGCCAGCACGCGCGATTCCCATCCGCCTTCGACCTTCATCACCTCACCGTTCTTGAGGTGCACCGTCACCGGTTTGGCGTAATTCGAATCACCGTACTCACCGGTGTACGCACCGCCGAAACCGGTCATCGAGTCGTAGCAGACGGTTCCGTTGATCGTGACGTTCTTGGCTTCCGACGGCGTCATGATGTTGGGACCGTGCGGCAAGGGCAAGTGCGCGCGCGTCCCCGGCGCGTCGCAGATCAGCTTGCCGTGCCAGCGCGCATCCTTGCGCTGCCAATCCATGTGTGCTTCCGACAACTCGAGCGTCAGATCGGTGCCCTTGGGATCGGTGATGTGCACCTTCTTCACCGGCTCACCGCAATCGATGCGCGCCCACGTCTTCGAGACGATCTTGGAGAGCAGCTTCGGCGGAATGCGCATGCCCTCGCTGCAGAATGCTTCGATCGTGCGCAAGTCGCCGAACGACATCCAGCGTGCGCCGGTGCGGCGCATCTTCGCGCCGAACGCGCCCGCCGCCGCCGGCCAGGCGTGGAACACCACGTTGGCGTTGAGCACCGCCGGCGCGATCGTCTCCGGCACCATCCACTCTTCGAACTCATCGATCATGCACACGTACGGATCGCAGCCGAACATCTTCGCGGTGGCGATCAACGCGTAGATCACGTCGGCCTCGATGCGGCGGTCGCCCATGATGCAAACCTTTTCGCCTTCTTTCAGGCAACCGATCTCGCCGATGATTTTGCACGACTCGATAAAGTCGGGGTACATGTCAGGTTTCATACGGCTGGGATTCCGTGCCGGGGCCGGGGCCGACCTGCACGACAGGGCCGCCGACGCGCGGTTCGAAGACCAACGCGATGCACGACCCGGCGCTCGCAGCAGACGATACTCCGGACGAAGAACCTTTCGCACGCGTCGGCCCCGCTGCCGAGCTTCCGCCGGGTCGCGCGGTGATGGTGGCGGTGGGCGATTACGACATCGCGGTGTTCAACGTCGGCGGCGAGTTCTTCGCCATCGACGACGTGTGTCCGCACTTTGCCGGATCGCTCTCCGAAGGAACCGTCGACGGTGTGACCGTGTCGTGCCCCGTGCACGGTTGGTGCTTCGACCTGCGGGACGGCCACATGCCCCACGGTCGCCGCTCGGTCGACACCTTCGACGTGCGCGTCGAAAACGAGCAGCTGTTCGTCAGCCGAACGCCGCGCAAGCCGGCGTGAAACTCGCCGTCCCGGACCTCATCTCGAATTCGTATTTTCCGGCCGCCGCCGCCGTCGAGTTGGGGTTCTTCGCCAAGGAAGGCCTCGACGTCGAGCTCGAGCTGATCTTTCCGGTCGACAAGTGTTATGCGGCGCTACGCGACGGCCGCATCGACTTCGTCGGCGGGTCGGCGCACTCGGCGCTGGCGGCGTTCCCGGCGTGGGCCGGCGTGAAGCTGCTCTGCGCGCAAGCCCAAGGCATGTATTGGTTTTTGATCATGCGTTCCGACTTGAAGGTGGCGCGCGGCGACGTCGCCGCTGTGAAAGGCAAACGCATCGGCGCTGCGCCGTGGGTCGAGATGGGACTGCGCCGCCTGTTGATCGCGTCGGGCATCGATCTCGAACGCGACGGGGTGACGATCGCGCCCGTGCCCGGTGCGATCGGTGAGAAAGCCAACTTCGGTTTGATGGCGGCCCAAGCGCTGGCCGCCGGCCAGATCGACGGTTTTTGGGCCAACGGAATGGGCGCCGAGGTCTCGCAGCGCAGCGGGGCCGGAACGCTGGTGCTCGACGTGCGCCGCGGCGACGGTCCGAAGGCGTGCTTCAACTACACCTTGGCCTCGATCGCGACCACCGATGCGCTGATCGAGCGTTCGCCGGATACCGCAGCCGCCGCGATCCGGGCGATCGCTGCGACGCAACGCGCGCTGGCCGCCGATCTGAGCCTCGCCACCAAAGCCGGCCGCGCGCTCTTCCCGGCGGCCGAGGCCGAGCTGATCGCCGGCATCGTGCAGCGCGATCTGCCATATTACGACGCGTCGATCGGACCGGACGTCGTGGCCGGCATGAATGCGTTCGCGCGCGACGTCGGGATCCTCGACCGCGACGTGCCGTACGAGGCGGTCGTCGCCACGCGATTTCGCGACCTCTGGCGGTAGCCGCGGCGATTACGTCGCGTTCGCGCTACCAGTTGCTGCTGACCGCCGCCAGGGGCGTGCGCGCGAGCGGCAGCGCGATCGAACCGGTCCAATCGCGATCGAAGAATTGCACGGTTGCGGTGACGTTGTCGCCGTCGAGCTGCGCGTCGAGGCTGGCATCGCTCGGAAAGCGATCGCCGGCATCCGGATCGCCCGCGTAGACGAAACGCATCGTAACGTGGCGGCCGTCGAACGCCATCGCGGTCGGCTCGTAGGCGGCTTCGGTCGGCTCGACGTCGGCGACGCCGGCGCAGGCGTCGGTCCCCGACGCCCGTTGCTCTAACGTGATGCCGAGCAGCGCGCCGCGCCGGTGCGGCTGCACCAAGGCTTGGTGCGCGACGATGAACTGCAGCGAATTCACGTCGATCGTCACCGCCACGCGGCAGCCCATGCGCTCGTAGACGAAGCGTTTCGGGTCGGCCTGCGCGGCTTGCCACGCAACGATGTCGCCGTCCGGCGCGCTCGGCATGGCGAGCGCGATCCGCGCCTGCAGCGTCGCGACCGGCTGCGGCCGCGGCGCCGGCAGCGGGGCCAACGTGACCGGGGGCAATGCGACCGGAGGCGGGGGCACGGCCCGCGGTGCGCCGGCGGCGAGGAACGGCAGCACGACGAGCGCGCCCGAATCGGCAAACCCGCCGCGGCTGTCGCTCGTGCGCGCGGTGACGATGCCGACGACCTCGCCGGTTTGCGGATCGAAAACCGGGCCGCCGCTCAAGCCTTCTTCGATGTGCACGTTCTCGAGCTCGAGATAGACGCCGTTTTCGGGCCGCGAACTGACCGTGCCGGGAAAGAGCACGCGCGGTTCCTGCCCGACGACGCCGATCAATTCGTCGTTCTTCACGTAGCCGGCGACCGCGACCAGATTGCCGGCGACCACCGGGCGCGTCCGCGGCGCGAAGCGGGCCGCGGGCAGGCCGCCGCGTTCGACGGTGAGCAGCGTGAGATCGCGCGGGCCGGTGCGCTCGACGCGCGCGGCGAGGTCGTGCACCTCGCGGCTGACGTCGACGCGGATGCTCCTCGCGCCGGCCACGACGTGCGACGCCGTCAGCACGAGCGACCGGCGGTCGTTCGATTCGACCACGATTCCCGTGCCGCTTTCGGTCGGCCGACCGGAGCGGTCGAACGCCCACACTTTCACCAGCGACGGACGGATCGCTTCGTACCCGGCCGACGCATCGTCGGCGGCGCGCGCAACGTGCGCGCCGAACACGAGCGCGGCGAGCAACGTGCCGGCCAGCGCCCTATGCACGCAAGTAGATTCCGGCCGCGTCGCACGCACCGCTGCTGCCGTGGAACACGCCGTACGGCGGCCAGTCGGTGTAGATCCCGGGTACCGGCGAAGTCCACGTCCGGGCTGCGGTCCAGGGCTTGTACTGCGGCACGATCGACGGCGGAACGACGCGGCCGAGCTCACAGTCATGCCACACGATGCGCGGCGTCAGATCCTGCGGGCCCGTGACGCCGAAATAGCTGCCGCTGACGAACCGGTCGCCGCGACCGATCCCCGAGCGCTCGTGCCAGGTGAACGGTTGCGCGATCGACACGATGCGCTTGAGAATGACGCCGTCGCTCTGCGAGCCGCCGTCGGGCGTCCAGCCGTCTTCGGGCCGCGTCCGCTGCACGGCGGTGAACGTGTGCCGCTGCCCGTCCGTCGCGATGCCGGTCGCCGAGAACACCAGCAGCGTGTCCGACACCGGATACAACTCGAGCACGACGTCGGGTCCGCCGCACGGAAAGCGTTCCTCCGACGTGATCGGTTTGTTCGAGGCGAACTTCCAATAGAACGCGTAGTCGTCGTGCTCGCTTTGCGCCGAGCTCTTCTGCAACCCCGCGTCGACCGAGACGCCGCGCGGACCTGCGCCCCAGCCGCCGATGTAGATGTAACCGGTTTCCTGATCGACGATGCCCGGTGCGCCGGTGACTTCGTCGTAACCCGGACCGGTGACGAAATGGCTGACGTTGCACGGAATCGACACCGCCACGCGCACCGCGCTCCAGCCGTTGACGGCGCGCACGCCGTGAAACGCGCCGGAGTCGATGTCGAACGGCGAGGCGACCTGCGAGCGCACCGGTACGCCGGGCGTGGCCGCCGGCGGCGCGTCGAAGCGGTGCGCGTACAACCACGCGAGGTCGTGAGCCGGCGCGGTCTTGGCCGGCGGCCGCGGCTTCGGCCCGGCCAGCGTCGGCACGAACAGCCGGCCGTCGCGCAGCGCGAGCAATCCCGGCAGCCGCGGTTCGACGAACGCCACGTCGACCCGCGGCGGGCTCGCGCGATGCACGGCTTTGCTGCGGAGCGCGACGGTGCGCGGACGCGATTCCGCCGGCGGGCGTACGTTCGACGAGGCGATCGAGTAGCCGCGCGCGACCGGCGCGGAGCGCGCGTCCGGCGGCAGCGCGGCGATCTGCGGATCTTGCACCAAAGCGTCGTAGGCGACGATGCGGATGTCGCCGTTGCGCTGCACGACGACGAGGTTTTCGCGTTGCGCCGGACGCAGGTCACGCAGAATGTGCAGATCGTCGTCCACCGGCACCGGACCGGCGCCGGCGAGAACAGCACAACCGAGCAGTGCTCCTAACACTCGCTCCGTCACTCCGCGCAACGTGCAACCTCCTTGCACTGAGACTGTCGGCAAATCGGCGTGCGATCTTTCGCCCGGGAGCATGAAAGTTCGGTGAGGAGCCGCAAAGGGCGCTGCGTGACTTCCCGCTCGGCCGGTACGCTCGCGTGCGCCGTCGCGCTCGCCCTCCTGGCAAGCACCGGCCGCGGCAGCGCGCAAGGACCGGCTCCTGCCGCGCCCACGCCCACGCCCACGCTCGCGCCGGTTCCGGCGTCGGTCATTCGCGTCGACCGCGCGCGCGCCGGCATTCCGCTGGGCACCAGCATGACGATCAACGTCAGCGGCCCGAACGGCCCGCTCGCGGTGCAGGTTCCGTTCGACGGGCTCGATGCAAGCTACGATCCGCTCACGCACCGGCTGCTCTTGACGGGACGTGCGGCCGGCAGCGGCACCCTGACGCTCACCGATCGCGACGGGAACACCGCCGCCGTCGCCGTGCTGGTCGCTCCGCCGGCCGGCGTCATTCCGGCCGACGTCGGCGTCGAGCTCGCCGGGAACGTGTCGGCGGCATTCGTCACCGCGCGCATTCGCGACGCGATCCAACGTGCGCTGGTGAGCCAACCGGGAACCGGACTCGACGTGCACGGCCTGACGATTCCGCCCACGCTCGCGCCGGGCGACGACCTCGAAGGCCAAGCCGGGGTCACGCTCGACGGGCGCGGCACGTTCGTCGACGTCACCGGACGCATCGGCGTCCACGTGCATGTCGATCCCGAGCCGCCGCTCGAGCCGGGCGTGCTCTTCTACAGCGACGATCCCGAATACATCGGCGCGCAACTCACCGGCGTGCTCATCGACGGCGCGATCGACGCGCGAACGCCGGCCCGGCTCTTCGTCTATCACGTCGCCGACGGTGCCGCGCGGCGCATCTCGTTGTTCCTGCGCTCGCCCGTGACCGCGCACGTCCAACTGCTCGGCACGATCGGCGGCGTCAGTCCCGCCTACACCTACATCGGGCAGCAGTCGACGGCGCGTTTTTTGGCCGCGCACGCGAGCGGCCAGAGCGCGATCCTCACCGTCGCCGCCGGCACGCCGTACGAAATTCCGCTCGGCCTGCAACAGCCGGGCGATCTGCTCGAAGCGATCGAGGATCTGCGCGTCCTCGACGGCGGTCCGGTCGATCTGACGGTGGTCACCGAACCGGACGGTGCTCCGCTGCCGTCACTCGACGGACCCGAGCTCCCCGGCGACACGCACGGCCGCCGCGGTGAATTCGCATTGGCGAACATCGCGCCGGTCGATCTCTCGTTCGCCGGCGATGCACCCGAGCCGGCGCCGGTTGCGGTCGGCACGCTCGCGCCGGCCAATCGACGCGCCGACGGGCGGCCGCTGGCCGGCGACTACGGCGTCGTGCGACCGCTCGCGCTGCACCTCGCCAACGCCACGGCTGCGCCGTTACCGGTATATCTCTACGAGCTCACCAACGACGGCTCCGGCGCGACGGTCACCGTGTGGTTCACCGGCGATCCGGCACCGACGCTGGTGCCGTGCGTCGCCGATGCCGGGCAGCCGCACCTCATCAAGGCGTTCACGCTCGCCGCCGGCGAGGCGCGCATGGTAACCGGAACGTTCATGACCGACGGCGCGTCGGCATATCCGATTCGCTTCGGCTTGAGCGCTACCGCACCGCCGCCTGCACCGCCCAACGGCTGCGCCCCCGCTCCGGCCGCCACGCCGGCTCCGTCACCGCAGCCTTAGCTCGCGCCGGTGCGGCCGCCAGCGCTCGCGGCGCACGCGAATCGTCGTCCTGCCGGAGAACAGTCCGTCGACGCGCGCGGCCACGGCGGCCGCTACGGTAGCGAGGCGTCGATGACTTCGCGAATCGACGCCAGCCGCTCGATCCGCCCGGCCGCAACCCGCACCGCTTCGGCCGCGGGCGATTCGGCCGGCGGAGCGCTGCCGCCGGCGCCGGCGGTGAAGACAAACGTTTCACCCAAGCCCGCGAGCAGCACGCCGGCGTCGAAGCTCGTACTCATCAGCGCCGCGAGACCGCGCCGGCCTTCGAGCGCCTGCGGCGCGCCGGTGAACTCGGCCCGCGCGAGGAGCGCCGCCTCCACCCCGTCGGCCGCAGCCGCCGCAGCGATGTACGCGGCAGTCATCGTGCCGCGCGCCGAGCTCAGGCCGCCGGCGGCGGTGGCGGCGATGCCGAACGCGTTGCGCATCGCTTCGCGTTGCAAACCGAGCACGCGCGCGGCCGCGATCGCCGCGCCCAGCCGTCCGCACGTCCCGCGCGGATCCCAGCCGCGGTCGCGGTGACCCGCACCGAGCGCCGCGGCTACGCGCACCGCGATCTCCGTGCCGGCGATGATCGCATCGAGCACGTTCGCGCCGGCGGCATCGACGCTTTCGCCGACGGCGCACGCCGTGGCGACGATCGGCGTGGCGAGCGCATCGTCGTCGCCGGCTGCCAGAGCGGTTAGGAATGCCGCGTTCAGCGGCGTCGTTGCGGCGCTGCGGCCGATCGCATGGGCACGCATCCGCGCCGGCGGCGGCAGGTCGCGCGCGGCG
>JBEKXE010000087.1:0-20361 GCA_049512335.1 Candidatus Lustribacter sp. | reverse complement strand
CCACGACTACGGTTTTTCGGTAACCGGCATCAGCGCAGCGAGATCGTCAGCTTGCCGCCGTCGTTCCCGACGATGCGCGGGCCGGCGGATTCGTTTTCGTCCTGCGAGGTCTTGCCGTTGCCGTTTTGCGTGGCGAGCGACGCGACGGCGGCCGATGCGCGGGCTTGCTCGAGCATCGCGTCGGTGATCGTGCCGGCGGCGCGCTTCTTCTTGTAATCCTCGATCGCCGTCTGCAGCGCGAGCCGCGAGCGTTCGGGATAGTCTTTCTTCTTCTCGGGGTAGCCGCCGAGCGCGGCCTCGATGTCGGCGTCGGTGATCGCCAGCGCTTCATCGATCGTCTTGCCGCGCGCGAGTTCGACCAATAGCGAGCAGGTCGCCGTGCCGAAGCCGCAGCCGGTCGTGAAGTACGAGATGTCCTCGATCACGTCGCCCGGGCCGACTTTCAGATAATAGGTGTACATGTCGCCGCACGAGTCGCTGAAGTACTCGCCGGAAGCCATCGGATCGTCCATCGTCCGAAAACCGGTCCGATGCTCGACGAGGTGCTGAAACTTCTGAAAATCCATCTAAAGGCGCTCCGCCCCCGGCTCCGCGCCCCCCACGCTTTGCGTGGGGCCCCCGGTCCGAGCTCGCTGCTTCCTGATTGCTTGGTCGCGATTCCGCTGCGCTCGCTCCATCACCATCAGCTTGTTGTGTTCGACGCGACTTCGAACCGGCATTCGGCTCCGCCGGTTGCGAGCGACTCGGTTTGCCGCACTTCGGGCGACACGACCTCGTCGAGCATCGAATGGATCACGGTGCAGCACTCGGGGTGCTCCGACACCACGTTGGCATACGGGCAGGTGTGCTCGCGTAAGACCAGCGTGCCGTCGTGGTCCTCGACGTCGACCTCCACGCCCGAAGCGCGCACCTTGTCGGCGATCGCTTCGAGGCGCTCGAGGGTCGACTTGCCGTTCATCGCCGGCGCGATCTTTCCGACCGCCCGTTTCGCGACGCCGGCAAACAGCGCCGCCACGGCCGCGTCGCCCTGGTTGTGGCGCACCTCGCGCAACACGGCGCCGAGCATCCGGTCGTAGGCCTGCGGAAAGTAACGGTCGGCCTGACTGGTGAGCGAGTACTCGTGCGTCGGCTTGGTCTTGCCGCGCCGCACGCTCTTGCCCACGACCAGACCGTCGCGCTCCAGGATCACCAGTTGCTGGCGGATCGCATTGGGCGAGAGCGCGAATTCGGCCGCCAGGTCGAAGGCCGACGCCGCACCGCGGCTCCGCAGCGCGCCGACGATCTTGCCCCGGGTGGAGTCGAAGAACCGGTCGTGCATCCCCATCACCGTACCATAGGTGGCGAAGATAGTCCAGAGTTTCCTTGACTTTCTAGGGCGCAAATCGTACTATCGAGGGCGTGAGTAAACGCGGTCTCGTCATTTCCGGCCTGCGGGCCGGCGTCGACGGCAAAGAAATCCTCAAGGGCATCGACCTGGTGGTCGAGCCGGGCAAAGTCCACGCGCTGATGGGACCCAACGGCAGCGGCAAATCAACGCTGGCGTTCGCAATGAGCGGCCACCCCAATTACGAGGTCCAGAGCGGCTCCGTCACCCTCGACGGCACGAGTTTGCTCGAGCTCTCGCCCGACAAGCGAGCGCGCGCCGGCCTCTTCCTCTCCTTTCAGTATCCGGCCGCGATCCCGGGCGTCTCGGTGGCGAACTTCATCCGCACCGCGCGGATGGCGGTCAAGCCCGACGACCTGCCGCCGGCCAAATTCCGCGCCATGATCTACGAGAAGCTCGAGGTCCTCGACATGGACGCCGCCTTTCTCTCTCGCTACGTCAACGACGGTTTTTCGGGCGGCGAGAAGAAACGGCTCGAGATGTTGCAGTTGGCGATCCTCGCGCCGAAATACGCCGTGCTGGACGAGACCGATTCGGGACTCGACGTCGACGCGCTGCAAGCCGTCGGCCGTTCGATCGAAGCGATGCGGGGCGCCGACGACGGCCGGGACACCGGTTTTCTGATCATCACCCACTACCCGCGCATCCTGCGCCACGTGCCGGCCGACGTCGTCCACATCATGATGGACGGGCGCATCGTGAAGACCGGCGGCCCGGACCTTGCGGAGCGCGTCGAAGCCGAGGGCTACGACGGCATTCGCGAAGAGGTCAGCGGTGGCGTCGCCTAGCGCAACCGCGCCCGGCAGCGTCATCGAGATCGCGCCCGGCACCACCGCAGAGCGGATCCTCGACTACGACGTGGCGAGCGACGTCCCGCACACCGTGATCCACGTCGGTGACGGTGCGCGCGTGACGATCGTCGAGCGGCTGCACGGCGCATCCGCCGTTCCCGTCGCGGCCTCGACCGAGATCGTCGCCGGCGAGCGGTCTTCCGTTTCGTACACGGTGCTCGAGACGCTGCCCACGGGCACGGCCGTGACGAGCCGGCGCACGTCACGCGCGGCGGCCGGTGCGCAGGTGGCGTGGAACGTCGCGCTGCTCGGCGGGGGCACGATGTCCGAGGAGATCGTCGTCGAGCAAGACGGGCCGGGCGTCGGGTCCGAGATCGCGGCCGTGTTCTTTCCGGTCGGCCGCGAGAACGTGCAGCTGACGACCGAGGTCCGGCACAACGTTCCCAATACCGCCTCGCAGACCGTGGTGCGCAGCATCGCGGCCGGCCGCGGGCGTGGCCGTTACTTCGGCAACATCCGCATCGCCCCGCACGCGCACGGCTCGGAAGCCTCGCTGCGCGACGACACGCTGCTGATCGGCAAGGACGCCCGGATCGAAGCGATCCCTGCGCTCGAGATCGCCGCCAACGACGTCAAGGCGTTTCACGGCGCGACGGTCGGTGCGATCGACGAAGAGCACATCTTCTATCTGATGAGCCGCGGCATCGAGCGCGACGCCGCCGAGAAGCTGATCGCGCTGGGCTTCTTCGAGCCGGCGATCGCGCGCTTTCCGGGTGAGAACCTGCGGGCCGAAGTGCGCACGCTGCTCGAAGAGAAGTTGGCCGGAGCCCGGCGATGATCGCTTCGGCCGACGCTCGCGCGGCCGCGCTCGCGGCCGATTTTCCGATCCTCGCGAAACCGACCTCGCGCGGCAAGCGGCTGGTGTACCTCGATTCGGCCGCGTCGTCGCAGAAGCCGCAAGTCGTCATCGACGCGCTGGTGGACTACTACTCCTCGTACAATGCGAACATCCATCGCGGCGTGTACGAGATCGCGGCGCGCGCGACCGACGCGTTCGAAGAAGCGCGGACGAAAGTCGCGCGCTTCGTCAACGCCGCGCATTCCGCCGAGATCATCTGGACGCGCAACACGACCGAGGCGATCAATCTGGTCAGCTTCTCGTGGGGGTTGGAGAACCTGAAGCCCGGCGACGCGATCCTCACCACGCAGGTCGAGCATCACTCGAACCTCGTGCCCTGGCAGCTGCTGGCATCCAAGACCGGCGCCCAGTTGCGTTTCATCCCGGCGCGCGACGACGGCACGCTGATACTCGACGACCTGGATGCGCTCTTGTCCGGCACGAAATTGGTCGCGCTCTCGCACGTCAGCAACGTGCTCGGTTCGATCGCGCCGCTGGAAACGATCGTTCCGCAGGCGCACGCGGCCGGTGCGCTCGTGCTCGTAGACGGCGCGCAGTCGGTACCGCACATGCCGGTCGACGTGCAAGCGCTCGACATCGACTTCCTCGCGGTCAGCGGTCACAAGATGTGCGCGCCGACCGGGATCGGTTTTCTGTACGGCAAGCGCGCGCTGCTCGAAGCGATGTCCCCGTTCCTGACCGGCGGCGACATGATCCGCACGGTCGCCTACGACACGACGACCTTCGCCGAGCTGCCGTGGAAGTTCGAAGCCGGCACGAGCAACATCGCCGACGCGATCGCGTTCGGCACCGCCTGCGACTACCTCACCCAGGTCGGCATGGGCTGGATTCGCGAGCACGAGATCGCGATCACCGGCTACGCGCTCGAGCGTTTGGCCCCGTTCGCCGCTCGCGGCTTGGTCTGCTACGGTCCGGCGCGGCCCGCCGACCGCGGCGGCGTGATCTCGTTCAATTTCGCCGACATCCACGCCCACGATTTGGCCTCGATCCTCGATCTCGAAGGCGTCTGCATTCGCGCCGGCCACCACTGCGCGATGCCGCTCATGGACAAGATGAACTGGCCGGCCACCGCGCGCGCCTCGTTCTACCTCTACACGACCGAAGCCGACGTCGACGCCCTCGCTGCAGCCTTAGAGAAGGCCGCCGAGGTCTTCAAGATTATATGACACCACAATTGGTGGCGGAGCGAGCGCCGCAGCATCGAGCCCAAGCAACCAGGAAGCGGCGAGCTCGGATGGGGGGCCCCACGCAACGCGTGGGGGGCGCGCAGCCTAGGGCGGAGCGCCTTTAAAATGGACGATTTTTACAAAGAGTACATTCTCGACCACTACCGCAATCCGCGGAATTTCGGGCATTTGGAGCATCCGACCGCCGTGGCGGAAGATTTGAACCCGCTCTGCGGGGACAAGATTCAGATGGAGTTGCAGGTCGGGCCGGACGGTAAGGTCGCCGACGTGCGGTTTTCCGGCAAAGGCTGCGCGATCTCGCAAGCCTCGGCGTCGATGCTGACCGAATCGCTCAAGGGCAAAACGCTCGAGGAAGTGGCGCGCCTCTCGCAGGACGTGGTGCTCGAAAACGTCGGGATCGGGATCAGTCCGACCCGCATGAAATGCGCGATGCTGGGCTTGAAAGTCGCGAAGAGCGCGGCGCTGGGCGAAATCGCGACCTGGCCCGACGAAACAACGACCTGAGTTCGGACGTCCTGCGCGTCGCCGCGGCGATCGTCGTCGACCTGGGCGCGTTCTCGGTGTGGGGCCTCGCATCGCGCTCCCCTCTGCGCTTGGCGCACGACGTTGCGAGCGCCGCACGGCGCCCCTCGATCCTGCTGCGCGGCCTGCTGCGGTTCACGGCCGGCGTGCTGCTGCTCGCGGCCGGCGCCCTGCTGTTGCTGCCGCTGGCGCTCGGCAGCGGCACGTTCACGGTGCTCGAGACCTGGACGGTCCTGACCGGTCTGCTGGTCGAACAACTGCTCGGCGCCGGCCCGCGGGCGTGAGTCACTCCAGCCGTTCGCCCTCGACGCAGACGTTTTGCGTGTCGAATGCTCGCAAGATGATGTTCTTGGGTCCTTGCGGCGTGGCGATCGTCACGTAGATCAGCCGCGACTCATTGCCGGAGAGCAGGTTGTCGATCACAACGTCGGTCACATCGATGTAGTTGCCGGGCACGCCAAGAGCCTTGGCGGTGAACGGCATGTACAGCGGCTGCGACTTCCAGTGGCCGATGACGCCGCCGTTCTGCGTGACGTCAGTGCGTAGCATCGCATCGCCCGGCCAAGCCACGGTCGTTTCGATCCGGTCCGCGACGCTGCTGAGGATGCTCGCGACGGCGGTACCACGCGGCTCCTTCGTGGTGCAGAAAGACTCGACCCGGTCCGGCGGCACCAGCCGCGGGGGCGAAGAAGGTGCCGCGGAACAGCCGGCCAGCACGAGCGCCGCGAGAACCACGATGCGCCTCATCCCGGGCGGCCTCGTTCGCGTCGTGTTCGCTAGTCGGGTCGGGCGAAGGCGACGGTCTGGTGGATCTCGCGGTCGTTGCTCCAGAAGCGTTCGCCGTCGAAGGCCAGGCCGCGAGCCTTGAACGGGATGGTGGCGAGATCGACCGAGCTCGGTGACGAACCGCGCGCGTCGACGCGCGTCAGGTAGTACGGGCCGTTCTCTTCTTCGTCGGTCGTGACGCAGTAAAAGCAGCCGCCGACGATCGTGTGTCCGCAGATCTGATGCGGGACCTCGACGATCGTACCGGGCCTGCCGGCGGCGTCGAGCGCGATGATGCGCTGGTTGTACCACTGGCTGACGTAGAGCCGGTCGCCGTCGTAGGAGAGGTGCGAGCCGGTGTCTTCCGGACACGGCATCGCGCTGCTGTTGCGCAAACCGTGTCCGGGAACGGCGCGAAAGATCGTGCGGTGGTCTTCGGCGGTTTGGCCGAGCAGCACGCGCAGCTCGTCGCCGGCGACGGTCATGCCCCAGGGCTTGCCCGGGACGCTCATCTCTTCGATGACGGTCCAGGTGTTGGGAGCAATCGCGTAGAGCCGATCCGTTTCGATGGATCCGATCCACAAGTAGTTGCCGTCGAAGGCGATCGCTTGCGGGCGCAACGTCGGCGCATTCATCCGACGCAGTTCCACGATGTCTTGGAGTGCCGTCTGTGTCATTGGCGGGGGGACCCTTTCGTCATGCGCACCTCAGATTTTTATGTAGTCGTGTTTGTCGATGATGCTTCCGCTCGGGCCGTATGTAACGTGGAACGTGGTCGCATAGGAACCGTGATCCGACGTGATCTCCGCATCGACCGTAGCTCCCGAGCCGTCGGATCGGGTGACGCGGATCGATGTGATATGCGCATCCTTGTCGAGGAACGCTTCTTCCTTGAGGTCGAGGCTCCGGTCGCTGGCCGTGCCGCCGAGGGCGGCGTAGGCACCCGCTTCGTCGCCCGCCATCAGGTCGGTGATGTAGCGGCGGACCAGCGCCAACGCCGTGTCACCGGGGGTGGCCGGAGCCGCCGGACGGGCGTACGACGGCAGCGCCGTCTGCGCCGGCGGAGGCGGCGGACGAACGGTCGGCAGCACGGTCGGGACGGGACTGGGCACCACGACGGCGGCCGCGCGCGGCGCCGTCGTCGCCGCCGGCACGGCCCGCGGGGCGACGGAGGCCGGCGCGAGCGGCGTCGCCGCCGGCGTCGCCGTGGCGTTTGGGGCGGCCGTCGGCGACGCGCTGGCCGCCGCTGACGGTGAGGGGTTCGGTGAGGGCTTCGGCGAGGTCGTTGCGACCGGTGACGCCGTCGGAACGGCGGATGGGGTCGGCACCGGGGTGATCATGGGTGGCGGCGCGGACGGCTGCGGGACGGGCGTCACGGCCGGCACCGAGGTCGCGCCGAGCTCGGGCGGCGGCGTGCCGCGGTTCTGGAACGCCGAGATCAGCGCGCCGATGCCCAGGCCGGCAACGATGACGCCGACGATCAGCGCCGCCATCGGCAACGGTCCGCCGCCCGTTCCACCCGCTCTCGACCGTGACGGCGAAGGTGTCGGTCGGCGGCGGCGCGGTTGGGGATCGGGCATCGCATCGCGCTTTCCGCGCATCCGGCAAGAGGCCTTGCCGCCGCGCGCGAATGCGCCGGACATGATTCGGGTTCGCGTCCCGATCGACGTCAATGCCGTCTTGTGCGCCGATTCGGTTGCTTTTGCGCTCGCCACGCCGCTGCGCGTCGGTGAGTTGCTCACGCACGCGGTGCTCGACGCGCTGGGCCCGCGCGCTCCCCAAGACAAGCGCGAACGGATGGTCGCGAGCACGCACGCCGGTTTGAACGCCGGCGCCTTCATCGTCGAGATCGACGGGCGGATCTACGAGCACTGCGACGACGTCACGGTCGTCGCAGGCATCGCGAACCTGCGCTTCTACCGGCGCGAACGCCGCGATACCGCGGCCTGACGTGATCGGCGACGACAAAGGGCTGCCGGCGTCGATCACCGGCCTCTTCGTCACGGCTTGGAGCCTGTACGTTCGCCGCTTCGTACTCTACGGTTCGCTGGCGTTCTTCGCGTTCGCCGTCCAACTGGTCGTGGATCTCGCCGTCATCCAGGACGCCGGGCTCGGGATCGGGCTGCAAATCATCGTCGACTCGTTCGTCCTCGCCGCCGTATCGATCGGCGTGGCTTTCGACATCGCACGCAAAGACGCCGATTGGAGCACGATCTTCAACGCGGCCTCACTGCGCTGGGGCGTCGTGGCGATCATCAGCGGCGTCGGCTGGCTGCTCAATGCGATGCTTTGGCCGGCCATGTTCCTACCGCCGGACCAAACCGGCTACGGCCTGTTGCTGATCCCGCTCGTCGTGCTGATGGGCGCGCTCGCGATGTCCCAGGTCGTGGCCGCGATCGACCCGGTGAAGAGCCGCCTGACCTTGCCTCTCGTCGCGCTCGCCAAGGGACTGTTGGTCTCGCTGCAGTTCGTCAACTTGGGCCGGCTGATGCTGTTCTCGGTGCTGCTGACCCTGCCGCTGTTCGCCGCGACCGTGCTGGGCGAATACCTCGTCCGGCACCACTATGCCAACGCCGACTTCTGGGCCGGCGTGCCGCTCGACGCGATCACCCTCGGCCCACTGCAAGCGCTCGCAACGGTCTTCTATATCGACTTCCTGCGCCGCGCGAAACGCTAGGCGTCAGGGCGCGGTTTCGGCCTCGGCGCGGCGGTCCTGGACCAGCTCGGCGTAAAGCGCGTTGGGCCACGCGAAGTCGGGGCGCGTGTACGACTCGGGCCAGTTGGCGTCGAACGATTCGTGCAGGCGGTGGTCGCCGATGTCGGCTTCGGCGATGTAGCCGAATACGCGATCGATCTCTTGCGGATCGTCGCTGGTCAAGACTTGCACGCACAGCGCGAGCGGCCAGACGTAGCCGTGGGGGGTGTGCGGGCTGCCTTCGCCGGCGGCATATTCGCCGCGGAAGAAATACGGGTTGCGGTCGGAGAGCACGAAGCGGCGGGTGGCGAGGTAGAGCGAATTGTCTTTGGGCAGGTATCCGAAGTAGGGAATCGAGAGCAGTGAGGGGACGTTGGCGTCGTCCATCACGTTGAAGTGTCCCCGGCCGTCGACCTCGTAGGCGTAGATGCGGCCGAACGGCGCCAGGTTGAGGGTCCCGTTCTGCTCGATGCCGCGCTGGATCTGCGTCGAGAGCCCCCATGCGTCGGCCGCGGTGCGACCGTCGTGCCAGACGTGGCTCGCGATCGAGCTCAGATCGCGCAGGACGACGACCGCCAGCATGTTGACCGGGATGTTGTAGTGATAGCGCACCGGATCGTCGGACGGGCGGAACGCCGTCCAGACCATGCCGGTGTAACGGACCGCGCTGCCGCGGCCGCCGCGCGCCAGCTGCGGGTTCGTGTAGTGCGAGCGAGCGTCGTGATGCTGCTCGACGCGCAGCACGTGCAGCACCCGTTGGAACGCCTTGCGAACCGTCGGCGTGAAGATCGAAGCGTCGTGCGTTTGGCGGTAGTAGTCCGACGCGAACCAGATCGGATACAGCAGCGAGTCGACTTCGAATTTCTCCTCGACGACCTTGTAATCGTCGGAGAAGGCGTTCGCGTAGGGGTCGATCAGGATGTAGCGCGCCTGGCGTTCGACCACCCCGCGCAGGGACTTCGCCACATCGGCATCGTGGCGCGAGAGCCCGATGTAGGGCCGGACGGTCGCACTCGCGTCGCGGAGCCACTCGGCCCGGATGTCGCCGGTAGACACGTAGGTCGTGCCGTCGCGCTGCGTGATGACGTGCCCGATCGTTTCGTCGTACGCGGTGGCGTAGAGCGTGTCGAGTTTCGAGCTCAGTTGCGGTGGGAACGTTACGCTGGTGGTGGTTTCGGCGGCCACGGTGCCGGGCACGCTCCACGCCACCAGTTCGAGCGCAAATGCTACGCCGATAAACCGTTTGAGCGAGGCCAGCGTATCCATTCGCACGTTTTCGTTATACCATCTCTAAGGGACCGGCAGGTTGCGCGTCATCACACCACGGGTTAAGGAACGGAACAAATTACGTATCGGTATGTTTACGCGATTTCTTACCGGCTCGATCATCGGCGCGTTCCTTTTCGGCGTGGCGTCGCCCATCGGGGCCGAGACGCCGGTCCAGTGGTATACGACCGACGGCGAGGACAGCTACCAGATCGCCGGGCACGCCGAACGCACGGACATCGTGTACGCCGGCACCCAGCGGCTGACGATCGATCGTCACGGAAGTGTGACGCATTTCACCGCCACGGTCACCTACGACCGTCGCGAAAGCGGCTCCGCAACGCACGTCACCGGTGCATTCTCCGCCAACATCCTGGCGAGCGGCGAAGAACGGGACTCGTCCGACAACGATCCCGACTACCTCACCATCCTCAACCAGCCGTTCTCGATCGAGCTCGACGCGCCGACGCTCCACGATTTGCGCGGCCTGGTCCGGCCGGTGCCGTTCGACTTCCCCTCGCCGATGACGGGCGCTCTCTTGCACGGCTCCTTGAGACGCTTGCCGGACGGCATTCTCAACGGCCGGCGGGTGCTGGGCATCGCCTTCGCGGCCCGCGGCCCCCTCAACGGGGCGCTGCCCGACCACCCCGCGACCAGCGTCAGCGGGGCGATCACCATGAACGGCACGGCGTACTACGCGTACGCCGACGCGCTGTTGATGGCGCTCGACGCCACCCTACGGATCGACGGAAAGGTGTCGAATACGGGCCAAAACGACCCCGTCACGATCGTTTACAAACGGACGATTCGCCCGCTGACGCCGTAGCTTCGACGGGGAAGATCAAGCCGTCTTTGCGAACTTGCGAAACCGCCGCTTACGCGAGCGCGGTTAAGGCTCGTGATGAGTGCGCTCGCACCGATCCTTGGGGATTATCGTTTGTCCTCCGCTCCGGCGACGATGCCGCAACCGGCCCGCCAAACCAAGGGTGTGCCCGGTCCCGAGAATTTCGAAGCGATCGTCGATGACTATCAGCGGCGGCTATACGGCTTCGCCCTGCGGATGACCGGCAACCGCGAGGACGCCGAAGAAATCGTCCAGGACTCGTTCGTCCGCGCCTACCGGGCGCTCGCCAAGATGGATCCCCAGCAACGCGCCGAGCTGCGGCTGCAGCCGTGGCTGTACACGATCACGCTGAACGTCACCCGGAACCGCCTGCGTTCGAAGCGCCCCACCAACGTGGCGCTCGACTCGCTGGCCGACCCCGACGCGCTGCTCAACGAAACCCAGGAAGGGCCCGACCAGCCCGAGGCCATCGTCGACCGCGCGGCCGACATGGTGCTCGTCGAGCAAGCGTTGCTGCAACTGCCGATGCACCTGCGCGCGGCGGCGACGCTGCGTTTCGTGGAAGGGCGCAGCCACCCGGAAATCGCCGAGATTCTCAATCAGCCGATCGGGACCGTCAAATCGCACGTCCACCGGGCCGTGCGCATCCTGCGCCGCATTCTCGGTCCGCAAGTCGGCCGGATCGTCGCGCCCGACAATTCCACGAACCAGGAGGAAGACTAGATGCGCTGCTGTGACGTGGAAAAACTTTGGGATGATATGCGCGATGCGCTGGAACCTCACCGCGCGGCGGTCATCAAGCACCTGCGTGCGTGCCCGCCCTGCCAAGAGCTCTACGAACAGTACGAAGGGATCGCGTACTGCCTGACCTGCTTGCCGCCGCCCGAACCGCCGGCGACGCTGGTGCCGAAGATCATCGAGCATATCCGGTCGGCCGTGAAGGCGACCGCGCCCGACAGCGTGGCCAAGATCGCCTCGCCGCTCGGGCAGCTGTACGTGGCCTTTCGGGAAACCGGCATCACCTACGTCGCGCTCGACCGCGGCGAAGGCGACGAAGCCGAATTCCAGCGCATCAAGGCGCGGCTCGGGCGCAGCGTCGTTCCGTCGACGGCCCCGGCCTGGGTGAACGAGACGTTGAACGCCTTCTTCCGCTCCCACGTCTCGCATTTGGAACGCGTCGACATCAGCGACCTCACGCCGTTCGAGCAAGCGACGCTGCGGGCGACCGCCACGATTCCGCCGGGTGAAGTCCGCAGCTACGGCTGGGTGGCGGCCACGATCGGCCAGCCCAACGCCGCCCGCGCGGTCGGCGGGGTGATGGCGCGGAATCCCGTTCCGCTGCTGTATCCGTGCCACCGCGTCGTCGACTGCGAAGGCCGCTTGCACAACTACGAGTACGGCATCGACGTCAAAGCCCGCATCCTCGAGCTCGAGGGCTGCCGCAGCTACAAGCGCTGACGCCTAAGCGGGCGCGCGCAGCGTGAGGTCGGCGTGGATCGTGTGCCAATCGACGAGGTCGTTGAGCTCGATAGACGGCCGGTAATTCGGGTCGTCGATGCCCAGTAGCGCGCGTTCGCGCGCGGCGACTTCCTCCGGCTTTTGACGTGCGTGGAGCGCCGCGTTATGACCGGCGATGTCGGCCGGCGAAACGCGCGCGGCATGCTCCGCAACCCACGCTTCGAACGCGACGTAGGACGGGAATTCGCTGCGCACGCGCGCGATCGCCGCGGCGAGATCGAGCCCGATGGCCTCGCAAAACCACATGTCGAGCGGGCTGTCGGTCCCCGAACGCCAGTCGGGATAGAGCGCGCCGGCCGCGGCCAGCGTCGCCTTCATCCAAAAACGCGGCACGTGCATCAGGCCGAGCAAGCCGACGCTTTGCGTGCTCACCGCCGGCACGATCGGCGGCACCGGCGTGCCGCGGCGGGCGGCTAGCGCTTCGTGCACGGTGGCCCAGTCGTCGAGCGAGTTGAGCAGCCCGGCCCCGCACACCGACGCGTCGTTCACCCCGGCGCGTGCGCGCGCTTCGGCGGCGCTCTCCGGCGGCTTCTGATGCGAGATGACCTTCGCGTTGAGCGCGGTGACCGACGCCGTGTCGAGCCGGGTGGCGCGATCGCGCACCCATCTCTCGAATGCCGCGTACGACGGACGGGCTCCGAGGTACGCCAGCGTCGCGTCGGGATCGAGGCCGAGCCCGACCGTCACGACCTTGTTCATCCCGGCGTTTCCTGCAGTGTAGCCGTCGGCCAACACGCCGGCTGCCGCCAAGACGGCCTTGAGCCAGAAACGCGGCAGGTGGGCGACGCCCAGCGGACCCTTGACGCTCATGCCGATCAGCGGAACGATTTTTTCCATGCGCTCTCCCTCGAACACGAACCCGGCCGCCACCTGCAGCGGAGATCGCGCACTAGGAACATTCGATGAAACGTGTAAGCGCGCTCTTAACCTTTCGGGCCAAACTCCGGGAAGGATCCGATGCACCGCGCGATACGGGAGCTATGAATCAACGCTTTCGCTTGTTATTGCCGGCCACGGCAGCTGCCGTTCTGGCCTTCGCCGTCGTCCTCATGCACCACGATCCAATTGCCGCCCAAACGAGCGCTGATATCGAACAGGGGCACTATCTGGTGACGGACGTCGCGCACTGTGAGGGCTGCCACGGCACGGGCCTCGTCGGACGACCGGCGGACCCGTCGAACCCCAGTTTCATTCCACGGCCCAAGATTGCCGGGCTACCGATGTTCGCGAACGACGCGGACGCAGTGAAGTTCTTTGAGACCGGTCTGCTGCCCGACGGTGTCTCGCGCGCCAGGCCGCCGATGCCGCAATTCCGGTTCAAGCCGAGCGACGCGGTCGCGGTCGTCGCGTACCTGCGCACACTGAAGTCGACACCGTAGCCGCCGCGGACCGGGAGGACGTTGAGAAATCCTCGCAAATACCGGCCTCATATTACGTCCGCGGCCCCTTCAGACGACAGATCTAGCGAAGGATAACAGGCGGACAAGAGGAGGTGGTTATCGTTACTAGTGAGTGTTCTCAACCTGGTTCCACGATGACTGGAGGTGCTCGGACCTAAGGCCCGGGCGATCTTCCAAACGTAAACTCGCCTCCGCCGGCTGAAATCGTCAGCCGGCCTTTTTTTCTCCCCGCGCTCGGCCGCCCGGCAGGGCGTCTGCGCGGATTCTCAGAAAGAACGCCGGTTTCGTGCACACCGAGCGCGATCCGCGCGTCAACGCTATCCCGGACATCCACGGGCACGCCAAGGGCGAACACAAGCCGTATGCCGAGGAGCGCCCGCTGCCCCTGACGGCACGCATGCTGTTCCTGTGGTTTTATCACGCCTGCCGGCGCGGCTACCCCCGCTTCATGATGGTCACCGATCACATGAACGCGTTGACGTTCGAGGACCCGGCTTCGGTGAATCTGGTTCGCCGCGCGCTCAAGCTCGCGCAAGCGGGCGACCTCTACGGCGCGGCCGAGACCGCCAACGTCGACGTCGGGCACGCGCAGGTGGTATCCGAAGGGCTGCGCCGCGGGATGCGCTACTCGATCGGCGCGGAGGTCGACAACGATCCGCGCGCCCGGCCCGACGCGCAGAACATCGTCGAAGCGATGCGGCCCGACGGCTTGATCCGCTCGGTGCACTTCATTCCGATCGAGCATCCGGTCCATGGGCCGAACTGGAACTGGCCGTTCGACAACCCGGAATTCGCCTCGCTCTACGAGCACGTGGGCACCGAGAAAACGTGGGAGCTCTACATGAGCGTCCTGCTCGACGTGCTCGAGCGGCTGCCCGGCCACATCGTCGGACATTTCTACGTGCCGGCGATTTTCGGTCATTGGCCCGATCGGGCGACCCTCGAAACGTACGAAGACCGCATGCTCGAGATCGCCGAGCGCCAAGGGATGGCGGTCGAGTTCAACACGCGCTTTCTCTACCGCGACCACTCCGACGAGGAGAAAGCGCGCTACCTCGACGCCAACCGGCGGCTGCTGCGCAAAGCCAAGGAGCGCGGCGTCGGCATCGCGATCGGTTCGGACGCGCACAGCCCTCGCGATCAAGGCAACGGCTTCGTAACCGTGCTCGAGGTGCTCGACGAGCTCGAGATCAACGAGTTGGTCTTCCCGATCGGCGGCCGCTTGGCGCGCGTCGCGCTGCGCTACGTCAAGCCGCCCGAACCCGAACCCGCACCCGCACCTCCGCCGCCACCGCCGCCGCCCGCGCCGGAACCGGCGGCTCAGGGAGCACCCGGGGAACTCGCCGGCGCCAAAGGCGTGCGCAAAGCGCGGCCCAGCGCGTCCTCGACGCGGCCCAAGGACAGCACGCCCGAACGCCCGCCCAATACGCCGTTCGAACCCCCGGTGAAGTCCGACGAACCGCAGCCGGCCGCAGCCGCCAAACCCGAGAAGGCGCCGCCCAAACCGGCGGCGGCCAAGCCCGCAGCCGCCAAAACGGCTCCGGGCAAGGCCGTTCCGGCCAAACCCGCGCCGGCCAAACCAGCGCCGGCCAAACCCGCGCCGGCCAAGGCGGCCGCAGCAAAGGCGCCGCCGGCCAAGCCGAAGCCGCCCGCCAAGCCGCCGAAAACCGCGGCCAAAAAGAGCGCGCCGGCCAAAAAAGCCGTCGCTAAAAAAGCCGCACCCAAGAAGAGCGCGCCGGCGAAAAAAGCCGTCGTGAAGAAAGCCGCGCCCAAGAAGAGCACGCCGGCGAAAAAAGCTCCGCCCAAGAAAGCCGTCGCCAAGAAAGCGCCGGCCAAAAAAGCGGCTCGTCCGGCGCCGAAACGAGCGGCGGCGAAGAAGACGATTTCGCATAAGCCTGCGGCGAAAAAATCATCCGCCAAAAAATCGGGGCCGAAGCGGCGCTGACTCTCCTGCGCGCGGTCGCGCTGATCTTCGTCATCGGGATGGTCGCGTGCACGCGCGTCGGCGACGTCACGGCCAACGCGACGACGCTGCGCATCGCAACGCAGCGTTCGCCCAACACCCTCAACCCGATCCTTTCAGCCAACACGACCGAGGCGATGCTCAACCGTCTGTCGTTCGACACGCTGCTGTCGGTCGACGTCTCGGGCAAGCATTTGTTGCCGATCCTGGCCGCGGCCGTGCCGACGCTCGCAAACGGCGGCATCAGCGCCGACGGGCTGACGATCACCTACCATCTCCGCCCCAACGTGCGTTGGCAGGACGGCGTCCCGTTCACCAGCCGCGACGTGAAGTTCAGCTGGCAGGCGATCATGAACGACGACAACGATGTGAACAGCCGCAACGGCTACGAACGCGTGGCCTCGCTCGACACGCCCAACCCGTTGACCGTCGTCTTCCACCTCAAGCAAAAATTTGCGCCGTTCGTCGATACGGTGTTCGCCGAAAGCGACAACCCGTATTGCATCCTGCCGGCGCATTTGCTGGCGAAGTATCACGACCTCAACCACGCCCCGTTCAACGACCTGCCGATCGGCACGGGGCCGTTTCGGGTCGTGAAGTGGTACCACGGCGATCACGTCGAGCTGGTCGCCAACGACGATTACTTTCGCGGCAAACCGCACTTGCGGCGGATCATCGTGCAGGACGTTCCCGACGAGAACACCTCGATCAACCTGCTGCGCACGCACGAGGTGGACTGGATGTTCGAGGCCTCGCCCGAGACGATCGACGAGCTGCGTCCGCTCGACGCAGCGGGCACGATCAAGCTCGACTTCGTCGACGCGCCGTCGACCTACCGCGTCTACATGAACACCTCCCGCCCGGCGCTACACGACGTGCGCGTGCGCCGGGCGATCGCCTACGCCATCGACAAGAAGCTCCTGGTCGACCGACTGACCGGCGGCACGGCCGTCGTCGGGACCGCCGATCAGCCGGCCTTCTCGCCCTACTACCAGCCCAACGTCCAGATCTACACGCACGATCCGGCCCGGGCCCGCGCGCTCCTGGCCTCGGCCGGCTACCGGTTCGGACCCGACGGCATGGCCCAGAAGAACGGACGGCCGCTCACGCTCCAGATCTCCTACAACGTCGAGAACGCCACGCGCCGCGCGATCGCGGTTCAAATGCAGGCCGAGCTGCGGGCGGTCGGAATCGATGCCCCCCTCAAAGGGTATCCGGCCAACCTGATGTTCGCGACGTTTGGACAAGGCGGGATTTTGACCAACGCCAAATACGACCTGAACGTCTCGGGCTGGACGGCAGGCTTCGATCCGGACGACAACTCGCTCTACGGCTGCGACCAATTCCCGCCCGCCGGCACGAACTACACGCGGTATTGCTCTCCGGAAATGGAACGGTTGCAACGCCAAGCGCTGGGCTCGTACGACGAGGAAACGCGCAAGAAAGCCTACTCGGAGATTCAGAAACTGCTCGCTCGCGACGTGCCCGACATCGATTTGTTCTATTTCCGGTTTATCCAGCCGATCAATCCCGCGTTCAAGAACTTCGCTCCGAACCCGCTGAACGAAGCCTGGAACGCCTTTCTGTGGGAGTTGTAGGCCGATGTCCGACGAGAACTCGCCGATCGCGCGCATTCCCGAATTGCGCTGGCTGCACAAGATCATCGTCGAACGGGCAATCACGCGCGGTGAGTACCTGCTCTCCGGCGGCGTGCGCAGCGACTACTACATCGACAAATTCCGGCTCTTCTCCGACCCCCAGGTCCTGCGCCGGATCGCGCGGCTGTTCGCCCCGATCGTGGCCGATATCAGGCCCGACCTGATCGGGGGCACCGAGCTCGGCGGCGTGATCATCGCCACCGCCGTCTCGCAGATGACCGGCATCCCGATGATCGTGGTGCGCAAGAAACCCAAGCAGTACGGGGCGTTCGCCGACGAGTACGTCGAGGGCCCGTTCGAGGCCGGCCAACGCGTGCTCTTGCTCGAGGACGTCGTCACCAGCGCGCGCGAACTCCTCGCCGCCAAAGCTCGCCTCGAGGAGCTCAACCTCAAGGTGACGGTCTACGCGATCATCTCGCGCGGACTGGCCCCGGTCAGCTCGCTCATTCAGTTCTCGCTGCCCCGCGGCGAAGCGAAAACCGATAACTAGCCTACATCTATGACGTCGTGGTCGTCGGCGACGGCGACCTCGCCTTTGTAGATGCTCCGCGCGCCGTCGATCAGGTCGCGCGTGGTGGCGTCTTGGGGATAGTGCGTGAGCACGAGGCGGGCGACGCCGGCATCGGCCGCCATTTGGCCCGCTTCTTTCGATGACAAGTGGCCGCGGATGCCGCCCTGCTCTTCTTCCCCCGCCAACAGCGTCGCTTCGCACAGAAACAGGTCGGTGCCGCGAGCGAGTTCGACGACGCGCTGGTCGGGCGCGGTGTCGGCCGAGTACGTAATGCTCGTGCCGTTGCGTTCGTAGCGGATGGCGAACGACGTGACGAAATGCGTGGTGGGCGCGAAGCGCAGCCGGCCGGATCCCAGCGGCAGGGGTGCGGCCGGATCGAACTCTTGCAGGGCGAAGGCCTCGTCGAGGAAATCGCCGTTGCCTTCATTGGCGAACACGTTGGTCATCGAACGCAGCATTTCGATCCCGCCGGGGGGCATCCAGACCGGCAACCGGTCCGGGCGCCGCTTGGAGCCGTAGCGAATGGCGTAGCGCAACGGAATCAAGTCGAGGAAGTGATCGGCGTGCATGTGGCTGATCACCACGGCGCCGAGCTTATCGTAGTCGACGTAACGGCGAATGTTGGCAAACGCTCCGGTGCCGAAGTCGAGCGAAAACGCGAAGCCGCCATCCTCGACGAGGTAGGCTGAGCAGGCGCGAGCGATGCGCGGTACCGAGCAACTCGACCCGGCGACCGTTACCCGCAGTGATCCTACAGCGATGAGAGGACCTCGGCGGCGTGACCCTCGACCTTGACCTTCGGCCACACCTTCGTCACGGCGCCGTCCTCGATGAGGAACGTCGACCGTTGGATTCCGAGCGATTTCTTACCGTACATGTTCTTCTCAACGATTACCCCGAACGCGTCGCAAATCGCCGAATCGACATCGGCGAGCAACGCGAACGGGACCTCGTACTTGGCCTTGAAGTTGGCCTGAGCGGCTACCGTGTCCCGGCTGACCCCGACCACCGTCACCCCTTTCTTGGCAAAGGAACGGTTGAGGTCGCGGAATTGGATGGTCTCGTTGGTGCAGCCCGGGGTGTTCGCCCGCGGATAGAAGTAGACGACGAGCGCCTTTTTTCCGAGGTCACGCAGCCGTACCGTCGACCCGGCGTCGTCTTTGGCGGCGACGTTCGGTACCCGCGCTCCGGGTTGCAGCATGAAGAGGTCTCCCACGTTGACGATCGATCGATTGTTCGCTTAGGGTGCCCCACGGGTCTCCCGGCGCGGGGCTCCGGCACGAAATTGTGACAGAGGAACGATGAAAAGCAGCCGGTCGAACGGCTCCATTTCATCAAAACTGTCGATGTGAAGGAACTGGTTTTTCCGCCATACGGCTAGAGCAACGCAATGCTCCGCCGGAGGAGGCATGGGGACCTCTCCTTGGAGCCGCTCGCCGACGTTGTAGTCCTCGTCGCCGAATTCGATGCGGGCCCGCGTTCCCGGAAACCGGGACAGCCCGGCGAAGGCCGGGGCCGCCAGCGACGAGGTCGAGAACGTCTGGATCGCCTCGAACTGCCGGCCCACCGACCCGGCGAAGGCGTCGTCCTGGACGCGCATGACCACTTGCAGGTGGGGGTTGCGCCCCCGGGCGCCGAGAGCCACCTCGAGGTTGGCGGTGTCGCTCGAGGTGAGCGCGATCAGCGAGCGGGCCACGGGGAGGTTGCATAGCTCCAGGGTCCCGTCGCGGGTCGCGTCGCCGGTGAGCAGTTCGACCGCCCGGATCCGCGACAACTCGACCGTCTCGGCATCGGGCACCGGGTCGATCACGACCACCGACTGGCCGAGCATGCGCAAGAACTCGATGACGCGCGTACCGACGTTACCCGCCCCGCAAACGACCACGTGGCCGCGGGTCTTGATCTGCCGCAACCCCTGCAGCGCGGTGAACTGCGCCCGGGTCAGGGCAGTCGTGACGAACGCGATCGAGATCCCCGAGAAGGCGACCCCGAGGACCTCGAGCAGCATCGTTGCCAGCTGCCCGAGATGGGTCGTCGGCGTGATGTCGCCGTACCCGGTCGTCGTCATCGTCGTCGTGACGAAATAGGCCGCGGTGATGCCGTCCTTCTTGAACAGGAACGAGAAGAATGCGGTCGCGACGATGAAAACCACCAGCGCAGCGGCCAGCATCGCGCGGATGATCGGGTCCAGGTGGCGGAATTGCTGGAGGGCCCCGCGGACGGTGCGGCCGACATTAGGGCCTTCGACGACCTCGGCGCTGACCGGGTTCACCACGGTTGCGATCAGATAACGCAGCTGGCCGAACACGACGACCACGTCGCCGGCCTCGAACCGGCGGGCCGGGTCGTACTCGGGCTTGCCGCCGACCGAGATCACGCGCATCTTCAGGTGGGCCTGCGCTTCGGCGCGGTTCATGCCGGTGATGCCGAACAGCCCCGCCGGCCGCTCCGAAAAACCGCACAGCACGCCGTCGAGATCGGGGAACTGCAGTGAGTAGAACGTCGACTGATCGAGCGCGGCACCAACGATCGTCGCGGCGGCGTGCGAGGCCAGCGACAACACCGAGCAGTTGGGCAGGTTTTGCTCGATCTTACGCGCCAGCGTGCGGTTGAATTGCCGCAGGACGACGCGGATCTGCGGATTGATGTCCCGCGCCTTCAGCGCCACTTGGAGGTTGACGCGATCGTCCTCGGCGAGCGCCATCAGCGAGGTCGCGTCGGGAACGCCGACGCTCCGCAGAGATTCGTAGTCGTTGGGGGCAAACGGCAGGTACTCGCACTTGATCCGTTCGAGTTGCTTCTGCAGTTCGTGATCGTGCGGCCACACCAAGGCCACGCGGTGTCCTTGGGTGGAGCACAGCTCCTCGCACACTCGAACGGCAAGCGCATCACCACCCACGACGAGAATCAGAGGGATGTCTGCCATGCCCGCCCCTTC